>DASPUY010000264.1:0-15658 GCA_035622655.1 Polyangiaceae bacterium | reverse complement strand
GCGACCTTCCTCAGGTATCTGCGCTCGCACGGGCTCGAGCCGTTTGGATGGTATCGAATTGCAGCGGGGCTCGTCGTGTTCTGGATGCTCAGCCGCTGAGGCCCGCGGCGCGTTCAGGCCACGGATCGGCGGCGGTCTCGGACGTGTCGGTTCCACACGGCGTGTGCGGCGAGGAGAGCTGCGATCGCCCCGAGTGCCGCGAAGAGCAAGCGAAGCGGCCTCGCGCCGCTGGATGGCAGTAGAACGTGGCTCGCGAAGCCCAGAACGGCGGCCCCTGCGATTCCGGCCGCGAGGTTGACGACGACGCCGATGGCTCCTCGCCGGAATGGCCACAGCATCCCGGCCAGGCTGGCTGCCGCCCCTATGGCCATCCACGCCAGAATGTCGCTGCCCCCGCTCACTGATCGGCCTCGATCCCATCGATGGCTTCGATGTCGCAAAGCCACCATTCGTCCTCTGAAGTGATCGGTGGGAGCTTCAAAAGGACGCGCTCGCCCGGACGCGCGGCCCCGAGCACCGTGGACGCGACCCGTCCGCTCCGAATGACGTTGCCCTGAAGATAATCGACGAGATTACCCCGCCGGCGCACCGCGCCGATGGGCTGAACCAGCTCGTAGGGCACGCGAAGCGCGGGCTCGTCGGGACCGCGCTCGTAAACGTGGCCTCGGGTGACGTCGCGAATGCGGATGACTCGAGCCATGGATCGGAGAGGAGGGGAGCAAGAATCGGTCCCTCTCCCGCATACGGCAGCGGTGGCGCCGCGAGCGAGTCGCGGTCGAGGCGCACCGGACGCTTCCTTGCGGCACCGTGTGCTCGGGTGCCCGACTCGAATGAGGAAACGGGCGCGAAATCACTTTCGCCGCGGACTCTCCATTCGCTAGCGTAGCCGCCTCTTCGAGGGAACTGCGCGTCTGGTTGCTCATCCGCCACCCCGCGCGTGTTGGTGAGCGCGCGGTCGATGCCGCGCGCGAGCGCTCCCCCGACGTCGATCGCGCGTGCGCACGGGCGGGGAGGGTCGTGTCCATGCGCCAGCCCCCGCCCGGAGACCCCCATGTGGATCGTTCGAATTCCGAGCCTTGGCTTGCTGGCCGTGACGGCTTCCGTCGCCGTTGCCTGCGGAAACTCGAGCGAAAGCCTCTCGAACGAGCGCGTGTCGAGCGTACGGACCGCTCTCACGAGCGGTGCCCGAATCTGGTTGGCGGCCCCGCTCATCGCGCGACTGCAGCAGCGGGCCGCGGCTTCGGATCCGGCGTGGACGGCGCTCGCCGCGGAATGTGATTCCGACGCCAGCGGTACGATCAACGATCCGTCCGGCGAGGCGTATCCCGATCCGCCCGACATCGGGCAGGGCTACGAAGGCAGCAGCTATCTGCCGGAGGCCTATGCGCTTGGGCTTTGCTATCGCACGGCGGCCGGCGTCGACGACGTGTCGGCGGCGCGCTGGGCCCAGGCCGGTGCGCGACTCCTTTCGGCGATGGCGACACCGGTCAGCAGCGGCGGCGAGCCGCCGAGCACCAACTCTGGCTACGGCATTCGCAACTACGGGGTCGGGATGGCCGTGGGCTACGACTGGCTGAGTCCCGCGCTCGACGCCACCACGGCGGCGGCCGTCCAGGCGTCGCTCGAGGCTTGGATCAGCTGGTACGACGCGAGCGGTTTCATCAACGACGAGCCCATTGGCAACTACTTCGCCGGATATCTGTTCGCGAAGGGGGCGGCCGCCATCGCGCTTCAAGGCGCGGACCCCAGCGCCGACACGTGGTGGAGCGACATCACCACCACGATGTGGCCCCAGCTTGCCGGACCGGCGTACGGGACATGGCTGGCCGGCGGCGGGTGGCCGGAGGGTTGGGAGTACGGGCCGCTCGCCACCGAAAACATCGTCGGTTTCGAGTGGGCGGCGAGCACTGGGAAGAGCATGACGTGGTGGACGGACGTTCCGCTGGCGCGGGGTGAGGCCCAGTACATTCCGATGTTTTCATGGCCATCCCGCATGCACATGGACGACCGGGGAACGATTCATGCGCAGCCGGACCTTTACCCGTCGGCATCGACGGAAGCCATGATGGCGACCGTGCTCGATCAGCAGCAGGATCCGCTCGCGCCGATCGCGCACGGTGCCGCGACCGATATCCTCGCTCATACGAACGAGCAGATCCCCCCCTGGCAGAAATTCCTTTTCTGGGACCCGGCTGCAAAGACGGAGGATCCGTCGACTCTGCCGGTTTCGTACGAGGCTCACGGACCGGATCACGTGGCGATGCGATCGTCGTGGGCCACGAGCGCCACGTGGGCGTCGTTCATCAGCGGCCCGTACATCGACGCCCCTTATTCCGGTGAGGAGTACTTCGACGAAGGGAGTCTTGCGATCGCTGCGAGCGACACCCCGGTGCTCGTCAACGCGACCGGATGGTTGCCCCAGGCCGCCGGGGACGACGGCGAAAACTTCGTCTACAACGACACGTGGGGAGCCGAGACGCGACTGCTCAACAACACGTTTTACGTCTCGGGTCTGATCCAGGATCAGGTCACCGCCCCTCAATCCACGACGCACGTCGAGCGCTACGAAGACGGCGTCGTCTACGTGCGCGCACGCGGCGCCCAGATCGAGCAGATGTACACGCCGAGCGGCGTCATGACGCAGTGGACGCGCGACGTCGTCTACGTGCGCCCCGGGCGGTTCGTGGTCTACGATCGCACGACGGTGTCGAGCGGCGGCACGGATCAATGGCTGGCCTGGCACGTTCCAAATGCTCCGACCCAGTCGACGTCGGCGGACGGAACTCCGCGATTCGACGTCGCCACCGGGGGAACGATTCGTTCGCTTCTGCCGACTGGGACGAAGGTCGTGAGCACCGACGTTCTCGACGCGGTCACGCGTGTCGAGCTGCATTCGAGCGCCGCGTCTCAGGATTGGCTTACGGCGGTCACCGTGGGCGAGTCGCCCGCCGTCGAGACCTTGTCCGCTGCAGTCGGCAACGTCACCTCTGGCAACGTCCTCGGCGCGCACGTCGAGGGCAGTGCCCGCGAAACGGTCGTGCTGTTCGCTGCCGACCACGCGGCGGCCGCGCCCGCGACCGGCGCAGACTACGCGGTTGCCCAGGCCGTCGACGCGGATCACATGATCTTCGATGTTGCGGCCGGTACGTACGCCGTCACGGCCGTCGCCGTGGGTGGCAAGCTTGCGATCCATGTGACCCAGGGCGGATCGTTCAGCCCCAGCTCCCAGGGCACTCTTGCGTTCACCGTTTATGCGTCCGGCGGCGTCGGCCCCGCCGCAGAGAGCTGGCAGCACGTGCGCGGCGACGCCGTCCTGGACCCGGTCGTCGATCAGAACTGATCGTCGACTCTCGCTGCGGCTGGGGAGATCGAGCGGCCCCCCCCGGGCGGCGCCCAATTCTCCCCCAGAGCTCCCCAAAAACGAGAAAGCGGGAATAGGCTGTGCGGCGTGGGAAGCGAAGACCCGGCCGCCGTTCCGAACTGCGTGTTTTGTGCGATCGTGTCGGGCTCACGGCCTGCCCATTTCGTCCTCGATCGCGAGAGATGCGTTGCGTTTCTCGATTCGCGTCCCTTGTTCCCTGGGCACGTCTTGCTCGTTCCCCGGAAGCATGTGGCCACGCTCGTGGATCTCGGCGTGGAAGACATCGGCCCTTTCATGCAGGGGGCGCAGGCGCTGTGCGCCGCAATCGAGCGGGGCCTCGGCGCCGAGGGAACGTTCGTCGCCGTCAACAATCGCGTCAGCCAGAGCGTGCCTCACCTCCACATGCACGTCGTTCCGCGTAGCCGAGGCGACGGTTTGCGCGGTTTCTTCTGGCCGCGGAAGGTCTACGCGAGCGACCTCGAGGCGGCGTCGTTCGCCGAACGGATCCGAGCTGCACTCCGCTGACGGTACTCTTGCTCCGCGCTACTGTACGTCGGACGCATGGAAATCCGCGTCGAAGCAAAGGTACCGTTCTCATCCAGCGTGGTCTTCGTCACGTACCGCGACGACATGGCCAAGCTCTTGCCGTATCTGCCGAACGTCCGGGCGTTCGAGACGGAATCACGAACAGAAGTCGGGAGTCGGGTCGACGTCGTCAACGTGTGGCGAGGCGGCGGCGAGGTACCGGGGGTGATCCGGGCCGTCCTGAGTGAATCGATGCTCGCGTGGACGGATCACGCGAGGTGGGACGCAGAAGCGATGCGATGCGACTGGCGCACGGAGACCCTCGCCCTGAAGGACGCCGTTCGTTGCGAGGGCTACAACACGTTCGTCCCGGAGGGACCCGACACGACGGTGCTCGAGATGCGCGGCTCGCTCGTGATCGACGCGAAGAAACTTCGCCTCCCGGGTTTTCTCGCGGGCAAGATCAGCGGCGTGCTCGAGGAGTTTCTCGTCTCGAAGATCGAGGCGAACTTCCTCGAGACGGCCAAGGGCATGAAGAGCTACTTGCAGCGGCGAGAACCGGCCGTCGCGACGTGATTGTGGGTGCGGGCTCGCCCAACCGCGACGTCATTGTGGACCCGACGTCGGGTCGGCCGTTGGACGGACTGGAGCCGGCGCAAGGGCGGACGGCGCATTCCCGGCGTCGAACGCGTCGCTCCGATCCTCGTGCATCCGGGCTAGAGCGAACGAATATTCGTCGGCGATCTTCTGGACCGAGGCCCGAACGAGGTCCGCGCCGCCGTGCCCCGAGTGTTTCTCGATGCGCAGAAGGACGGGTCCGCCCGTCGAAGCCCATTGAAGCTCGGCGGCAAACTTCCGAGCATGCATCGGATCGACGCGATCGTCGCTGTCGGCGCTGAGGAGGAGCGTCGCCGGGTATCGCGTCCCTTGACGGACGTTGTGATAGGGCGAGTATGCGAGCAGCGCCGCGAAGTCGTCGGGGTCTTCCGGAGATCCGTATTCTTCCATCCAGGTCTTGCCACTTCCGAACAGGGGATAACGAATCATGTCCAGCAAGGGCACTCCGCACAACGCCACCCCGAACAGATCCGGTCGCTGGGTGATCGCGGCGCCGACGAGCAACCCTCCATTGGAGGCGCCCAGGGCGGCGAGCTTGGCCGGTCGGGTGTAGCCCTTTCGCACGAGCTCCTCCGCCACGGCCAGGTAGTCGTCGAAGGTGTGTTGTTTCTCGCGACGCATTCCGTGCCGATGCCATTGTTCGCCGTATTCGCTGCCCCCTCGGAGGTTCGCCACCGCCCAGATCCCGCTGCTCTCGAGCCAGGGAAAAATCGAGGACGAGAAGGCCGGCGCCTGTGCGACCTGGAATCCCCCGTAGCCGTAGAGAATGGCGGGAGTGTCCGCGTTCGGATGCTCGTCCCGCCCGCGCACGACGAAAAAAGGAACGCGAGTGCCGTCACGGCTCGTGGCGAACAGCTGCTCGACCACGTAGCGCGAGGCATCCACCGGCACCTTGAGCCGGTACCAGCTCGAGGTCTCACCCGTGGTGACGTTGGTCTCGAAGATCTCGGTCGGGTAAGTGAACGACTGGAACGAGAAATACGCGACGTCGTCGTCGACCTCACCGCTCAGAGCCGATGCCGAGCCCAGCGTCGGAAGGGGGAGCTCACGCACGAGCTTCCCGTCCTCGTCGTGCAGCTCGAGGCGGCTCACCACGTTTTGCAGATAGGCGAGCGAAAGATGGTGACCCACGATGGTCATTGCCTCGAGGGTCGCGTCGGCACGTTCCGGGACGATTTCCTTCCACTGCTCGCGGCCAGGACGTTGCGGGTCGATGCGGAAGACACGGTAGTTCGGCGCGCCGTCGTTGGTGAGCACGAAGAACTGCCCCCGATCGACGTCGACGTCGTAGAGGGCGTCTCTCCCGGTGACGAGCGGTGTCCAATCCTTGGCCCCTCGGAGTCGGTCCAGAAAATAGACGTCGCTGCTCGTCCACCCGTGCTCGATGGTCGCAATCAGCCAGCGGCCGTCGCGTGAAATCGAAGCTCCGATGAACGTCCTTGGATCGCCGGTTCTCTCGTGCACGATCCGGTCGTCCTTCGGGTCCGAACCGAGCTTGTGGAATCGCACCTCCGCGTAGCCGGGCCGCTCGGACGCCGGAACGCTTCCGGGCGGCGGAAGCCACGTGTAATAAAAACCGTCGCTCGAAGGCGTCCACGCGGGTGACGCGTACTTCGCACCTTCGATGACGTCGACCGCGCTGATCTCGCCCGTCCCCACGTTCTTGACGTACAGGGTCGCCTCGTCCGAATTGTTGCGCTTGACCGTGTACGCGACGTGGGCGCCGTCGTACGAGGGACTCCAGGTGCCGAGCGACACGCTGCCGTCGGCCGACCACGTGTTCGGGTCGAGAAGCGGCCGCTCCTGACCGCCGCGCCCTTCCCGCCAGTAGATGGTGAACTTCTCTTTGCCCGCGTCGCGGCGCGGGAAGAAGTGCCGCTTGGCACGATGGATCGGTATCCCGACATTCTCGACGTAGAAGAGCTCTTTGAGTCGTGCGGCAATGCGCTCGCGCCCCCCGAGATTGGCGAGGAATCGGCGCGTGAGACTGTCCTGGGCCTCGGTCCACTGCGTGACCGCGGGGCTCTTTTCGTCCTCGAGCCATCGGTACGGATCGGCCACCGCCACTCCGTGGATGGTGTCCACGGTGTCGAGTCGCGAAGCCGCCGGATATTCGATCGGCGGAGAAGCAGGAGACGAGCTGGAACCGGCAGGCATGGCAGGAGGCGGTGACGGCGGCGGGGGCGGGTCCTGGACGACGTGCGGAGTCGGAGTCGAGCCTCCGCACGCGAAGAGGGCGAACAGAGCAATGCAGAAATTGCGGCTCACCGCGCGACGATAGCGCAGCGGGCGACTGCCCGCCGACGAGCCCCCTCGGGTCGAGGCGTGTCCTCCGGCATTGTAAGCTGCTCGCGCATGCAGCTTCCTCCGCCGAACGTGAAGCTGGGCCGCAATCGACTCGATCTCGGCGGCATTCCGCGCGTGAGCCTCGGAGCCTGGCTCCGCCAGTTTCTGCGTGCTCACGGCCGCAAGCTCTGGTGGTTGCACTCGGCGTACGCGCTGGCGCTGGGCATCGGGGTCGTCCTGTTCGCTCGCGAGGGCTTCGGGCACGCGCGGTGGCTGGCGGTGTCCCTCGGCCTCGCCTGGCTGCTCGTCGTGCTCCTGTTCCGCCTCGCGCGACATGGCGATCGCCCCGGGGCACTGGACGAACCGGAACGAAAGACCCGCGCGCGGTTCTACGTGATGACGTACGCGCTCAAGAACCTTTACCAAGGGATGCTGTTCTTTCTGCTCCCCTTCTACTGGAACTCGACCACGTTCGATTCCCCGAACTGCTGGTTCGTCCTGGTTCTCGCGACGTGCGCCGTCGTCTCGACACTGGATCTGGTCTTCGACCAGGTGCTCATGCGCAGGCGCTGGCTCGCGTCGATCTTTCACGGCATCACGCTTTTCGGCTGCCTGAACCTCGTGACTCCGGCGCTGTTCCCCGAGACCCGCACGCTCTGGTCTCTTCTCGCGGCAACGGCTGTCGCAGTCATCAGCTTCTGGACGCTCCACGTGACCGCCCGGCAACTCAAAAAAAGGATCTATATCGCGCTCTTCATGCTCAGCCTCGGTGTGGGGCTCGGGCTCGCGTTCGTCGGACGCGCGGAGATTCCACCGGTCCCGATGTACGTCTCCTCCGCCGCAGTCGGACCGAAGCAACTCGCCGACGGCCGGCTCGCGATGGCCGTCAAGACGCTTCACCCTTCCGTCATCCAGGAGCTCATCGCCGTCACCGACGTCGTGGTTCCCGGCGGAAAAGGGGATCGCCTTCGGCATGTGTGGCGGCACAACGGACGGGAGATCCACCGCTCGAGCGAAGACACGTCGCGCATCGAGGGGCCCAAGGGCCGGGTACGGTTGCGATCGATGCTGAGCGATCGGGATCTCTCCGGCGATCTCGTCGGACGCTGGTCGGTCGATGTCGAGACCGAAGACGGTCAGCTCGTCGGCAGGACGGAGTTCGACGTCGCCGACTGACTCTGGACTCAGCGCGAAGCCTCTCCGGATGGGGTCGACGGATCCTCGCCGATCATCCGCTCGATCAGTTCCGAAACCCCTCTCCCCCGAGGTGCGGAGGTCACCCAATCCGAGCGCTCTTTGACCGAGGCCAGCGCGTTCTCGACGCTCACCGCGAACCCACATGCCGTGAGGAAGCTGACGTCGTTCTCGGCGTCGCCGACGCCCACGACGTTTCGTGCGGACAGACCCATTGGATCGAGCGCGGCGAGGAGGCCGCTTCGCTTCGTGACCCCGGCGGGCAGGACCATCACGGCACCCTTGTTGAGCTCGACGTGCAGGTCAAGCCGCATCGAGCGGATGGTGTCGAGCACGACCGACTCGTGCGGATGCCGCGTGGAGACGATCACCCGCCCGACCTGCAGGGGCTCCACCCCTTGTTCGCGGAGGGCGTCGACGAATTCCCGGGGCGGCGGCTCACCCAACGCGCGGAGCGCGGCAAAGGCAGGCTCGAAAAGGACTGCCCCGTTTTCGGCCACGATGCGGTCGAAAAGATCCACGCGTGCAAACACCGATTTCAGATCGGACAGCGTCCTCCCTGTCACGAGCAGCAGGCGGCGGCCCGACCCTTTGAGACGCGCCAGCGAGGCGAGTGTTGCGTCATCGATACGCCCCTCGGAGGCCAAGGTGTCGTCGTAGTCCGTCGCGAGCGCAAAATAACGCATCGGTAGCTCTTGCCGTCTTGCGAAGGCGTTCAGAAAGAGCGACGTCGGCCCGCGCACGAGTCGTGCCAGCGGCTGGACCAACCATTGCTGAGCTGCGGGCGGCCGAGCTCGAAGGGGGACGGGAATCCGACGTCTCACCCGGGCTTCGGCAGACAGGTCTCGCTCACTCGGAGGTCGTGATGGAGAGTCTCGTGACGTATCTGGTCGCCGCGATGGTGGCGTGGGTGCCGCCCTATGCACATGCGTGGACGGAACCGGAGGCCGATGTCCGCGCTCGATACGAAAGTATCGCGCACGACCTCGCGTCCGTCGTTCTCGACGAATCGGAGTCCCCGCTCTTCACGGGTCGCGATGCTCGAACGCAAACCGCTCTGCTGATGCTGTCCGTGGCGTCGTTCGAAAGTTCGTTCCGGAAGTCCGTCGACGACGGAATTGGCAGGGGCGACGGCGGTCGCTCCTATTGCCTGATGCAGATACGCGTCGGAGCAGGTCTGACTCGCGAGGGTTGGACGGGCCCGCAGCTCATCGAAGATCGACGGCGGTGCTTCCGTGCCGCGCTGCACATTCTTCACAGCTCCTTCGGTGCCTGTCATGCGCTCCCGCTCGAGGACCGGCTGAGCGCCTATGCGACGGGGCACTGCATCACCGAGGCACGCATCTCCCGATCGCGGGTCGGGAGAGCCAAGGCATGGTGGACGAGCCACGCGGCTCCACCGCCGCCCTCCCCCACGCAGAGCTAAACATCCGGCGAGGACAAAAGCGCCACGCCTGAGTAATATTTGATACAGACGTCGGGCTTCCTCCCCGAAAATCTGGCGGTCTCATGGCCGATGAAGGACATCTACGACCGCATGGTCTCTGGCGCGGTCCCCCCCGAAAAGCAGTCGCCCGTCCCCAATAGGGCCTCTTTCTCGGCCTCGCCCCGGGCGGCGGAGCCCGCACCGTCGCCTGCGGCCGCGTCTCGGAGGGTGCTGCACCGGACGGACGGCGTCCAGCGGGCGACGCAGCGCGCCGCGCCGGGAGGCATTTGGCGATTCGTGCGGGCCTACACGACGACGTTCGTCGTGATCGCCAGCTACGTGGGCCACGCGCTGCGTGCTCGAGTCTTTGGCCGGGCATGGCGCGAGGCGAACGTCGCGGTCGTGCATCAAAGAAACGCGCGGCGCGTCTATGCGACGATCGTCCGTTTGCAGGGATTGTTCATCAAGGTCGGCCAGCTCCTGTCGATCATGGCGAACTTTCTGCCCGACGAATTTCGGGCGGAGCTCGAAGCGCTTCAGGACCAGGTCCCGGAACGTCCGTACGCCGAAATCGCCGAGCGGCTCCAGAGCGAGCTCGGCGACCGGATGTCCCTGATTGCGTCGCTCGGGGGCGAGCCCGTCGCAAGCGCTTCGCTCGGTCAGGTTCATTTGGCGACGCTGGCGGACGGCCGGCGGGTCTGCGTGAAAGTTCAACATCGCGCGATCGATCGGATCGTCGTGATGGATCTCGCGACGATTCGCCGCATCATGGCGATCGTCCAGTGGTTCGTCCCGGTGCAAGGGCTCGACGCGTATTACCACCAGATCAAGCAGCTTCTCGCGGAGGAGCTCGATTTCGCGCTGGAAGCCGACAACATCGAACGGATCGCCAAGAACTTTTCGCAGGACGATTCGGTCGTGTTCCCGCGACCCGTCCGTGAACTGTGCACCAAGCGGATCTTGACGACGACGTTCGTCGAAGGCACCAAGCTCAGCGACATCTCCGCGCTCGACGCGTCGGGAGTCGACAAGCGCGACGTCGCTCGACGCCTCGTACGTCTCTATTGCCAGATGATCTTCGTGGACGGCGTGTATCACGCGGATCCCCACCCGGGGAATTTGCTCGTCCAGAAGAATGGCAAGATTGTCTTGCTCGATTTCGGCGCGGTCGCCGAGCTCAGCCCGCAGATGCGTGAGGGGATCACGGAGTTCCTCGAGGGTGTCCTGCGTCGCGACACCGACCGGCTCGTGAAATCGATGCGCAAAATGGGATTCATATCTCGCTATGCGGACAATTCGGTCAGCGAGAAGATCATCGAGTACTTCCATCGTCGGTTTCAAGAAGAGGTCCGGCTGGAGAGCTTCAATCTGAAGGATCTCCGCATCGACCCCCAAAAGGGTCTTGCGAATCTGCTGGACCTGCGGCGCATGAACATCGGATTGCGCGAGCTTTCCGGCGCATTCCACGTTCCCAAGGAGTGGGTACTCCTGGAGCGGACGCTCCTGCTCGTCTATGGCTGCTGTGCGCTGCTCGATCCGGAGCTGAACCCGGTCGCGATCATCGAGCCGTACTTGACTCAATACGTCCTCGGGAGCCGAGATTTCGCGCAAATTGCGATGGAATCGATCCGTGACATGGCCATGAGCGCGATGACCTTGCCCGAGGACATGCGGCGTTATCTCAGCAATGCCAACCGAGGGGAGCTCGAAGTGCGGGTGCGCGGCGTCCGCGAAGGCGCGCTCGTCGTCTACGCGGCCGGTCGCCAGCTCATCTACACGGCGATCGGCTTGTTCGGAGGGTGGGAGTCGCTCGATTGCTGGCGCAGACGCGAGCTCTTCTTGGCACGATCGTTCGGGGCTCTCGCCACTGCGGCGCTCGTCTTCCTGATCGGCTCGAGCGTTCTGTCACGACCTCGGAGCCGCTGATCGGGTCTCGCGAGGCCCAGCCTTTTCGCGCTCTTGGGACGCCGGGGCTACTCTCGTCCGCATGTCCAGCTACGTCTTGGCAATCGATCAGGGGACAACGGGCTCGACTGCGCTCGTGGTCGAAGCGGAGAAGGGCGCGGGTGCGCGGACGCTCGGCCGGGCCACGGCCGAGTTTCCGCAACACTTCCCACGTCCAGGTTGGGTATCGCACGACGCCCGGGAGATCTGGGGCAGCGTCGAGGCGAGCGTTCGGGAGGCGCTGCGTACCGCGGGAGTGACGGGCAAGCAACTGGCGGCGTTGGGGATCACCAACCAGCGTGAGACGACGCTTGTCTGGGAACGAACGACGCGCCGGCCGATCGATCTGGCGATCGTGTGGCAATGCCGGCGGACCGCGGGGGCATGCGAGGCGTTGAAGAAGGATCCGCGAATCGCAGCCCGCGTATTCGAAAAAACCGGGCTGGTCATCGATGCCTACTTCAGCGCGACGAAGATCGCTTGGCTCCTCGAACACGTCGCAGGCGCGCGGGAACGCGCGACCCGCGGCGAGCTCGCGTTCGGAACGATCGATTCCTTCCTGATATCCGAGCTGACTCAGGGCGCCGTGCACGCGACCGACGTGACGAACGCATCGCGGACGTTGCTGATGAACCTGGCACGTGGAGAGTGGGACCCCGAGCTTCTCGGGTTATTCGGCGTTCCCGCGGAGCTCTTGCCGCGCATCGTCGGTAGCGCGCAGATGGTAGGAGGGACCGCCGGAGTCGGTTTTCTCCCGGATGGCATTCCCATCGCGGGAATCGCGGGCGACCAGCAGGCCGCGCTCTTTGGACAAGGGTGTTTCCGCGAGGGTGACGCGAAATGCACGTTCGGCACCGGCGCCTTCGTGCTGATGAACATCGGCTCCCGCCCCACGCTGAGCAGCCATGGTTTGATCACGACGCCTGCCTGGCGGATCGGTACGGCCACGACGTATGCGCTCGAAGGGAGCGCATTCGTCGCAGGCGCTGCCGTTCAATGGTTGCGCGACGGCCTCGGCATCATCCGTACAGCCAAGGACGTCGAGGAGCTTGCCCGCCGCGTACCCACGAGCGACGGTGTGGTGTTCGTCCCGGCCCTTGCGGGCCTCGGGGCGCCCCATTGGGATCCCGAAGCTCGAGGGATGATTATGGGTCTTACCCGCGGAACCACCGCCGCGCATCTCGCACGCGCAACGCTCGAGGGCATCGCGCTCGAGGTCTCGGATCTGCTGGATGCGATGGTCAAGGACGCCCGCCGTCCCATCGGAAGGCTGTACGTGGATGGGGGCGCGGCAGAAAACAATCTGCTCGTGCAGTTCCAGGCGGACGTAGCGAACGTGATCGCGGAGCGCCCGATGGACGTCGAATCGACCGCACGAGGTGCAGCCATGCTGGCGGGCCTCGGGGCGGGCCTGTGGGGGGGCTTGGACGACCTCGCGCGCTTCATCCAGCCGGGAGCTCGATTCGAGCCCAAAATGCAACCGGCGGATCGTGAGGCGCATCTCCTGCGCTGGGCCGATGCGGTTCGGCGGGCGCGGTCGCGCGCCGTCGAGCCGACAGGAGCCGACACGCCTTGAGTCTCCGCCTCTTTCGCGGCGAGCACGTGCGTGCGATTCTTCGTGGTAGGTCTTAAGTTCAGTCACGCGCTTCGTGTACCCAGCCCGGACCCGAAGCCATTCGACGAGTCGATGACGACACGCTGTCTCGGAGGCTTCGGCCGAACTCTTCGCAGCTTGGGAGGATAGAGATCATGTCCAGCAGCAATGCCGGTGATCGCTCTGCAGGGGGCGGTTCACCAGGGCCTCTGCGCGAGGTGCCCGTTGATTGGGAAGCCCTCGAAGACGCCTTCGAGAACAATGCGCCCGAGGTGCATAGCTACCTGCATCTGGCCACCGGAGAAGTCCTGCGCGTGGTCGACGGGGTCGCCGATCCGCAGATGCACGTGCGCATCGCGTCGGATGGTACCTATCTGCGCGTCGATCCCGTGAGCTCGCGCGAACAATACCGATGGATGGAGCGTTTCATACCGATGGTCGAGGAGATCGATCTCCGCGGCAAGCTGACCCAAGCCATCGACGGAAAAGGAGCGTTTCGACGTTTCAAGGACGTGCTGATGAACTACGCAACCGAGCGCGAGCGCTGGTTTGCGTTCCGGAGCGAGCGGCTCCGCACCTTCATGGAGGCCTGGCTTCATGCGCACGCCATTCAGCCTGTTGGACGGCAGGTGTGGGCGGAGCCTGCGCCGTCCACTCCCGGTGAGCTCGCGCCCGAATCGACCGATGAGGGGGCCCCGAAGTCCCAAAGTGGCCGGCGCCCACGCAACGCCGAGACCATGCGGCAAAGCCTGCGGGAGCTGGCCGAGACGCTGGGACCGCGCGACCTCGAGGTTCTCACAGGTTTTGCGGAGTTCTTGAAAGCGCGGCGGGCGGCGCGTGGCTTTGCTCATCACCACGAGCACATGTTGCAAGAACGCGGAGCAGGGACTTCCACGGGGGTTGCAAAGGGCGAAGACGAGGACTCCACGTGACGGGTTCCGGGGCTTGGCGTGGCGTGGCGCTGGGTCTGGTCGTATGGGCAGCGCCTTCGAGCGCCGCCGCGGACGTGCTGGTGGATCGCGCTGTCGTGCGGTTCTTCGCTCCGGAGACCGGAGGAGGGGAGCAACCCCGCTTTTTGACCGAGCGCGTGCTCGCGTTCCAGGCGCGATTGGACGCCATGGCGGAGCGACCCGAAGGCCTCGGGGAGAATTACGACGAGCGCAACGTCCGAATCGCGCTCGATCACGCCATCGCGGAAGAGATGCTTGCAGCTCTGGCACAGAAGCTGATCCGCGGATCGCCCCTGAGCCGGCGACCCTCCGATGCCGAGCTCGCGCGCTTGACGGACGACCTTGCCGCGGGTTTTTACGAAAGACTCGGCGGCCGCGAGCGCGTCGACCGAGCCGCGGCGCTTGAGCAGCTCGACGCGTCGGACGAAAGTGAGCTCCTGGCCAGACAGGCTCTTGCTGCATTCTACGTCGACCGTGCCGTGACCCCCATCCTGGACACCAACGACGACCAGCTCCGGGAAGTCTTTCGGACAGCGGCGCATCCGTACCGCGGTCGAGCCTTCTCCGACGTGCGAGACGCGCTTCGCCGCTGGTTCGTCATCGAGCGTCTGCGGTCGGCGGAGAGTACGTTCATGCAGGGGGCTCGTGCGCGGATGACCATCGTCGTCATTCCCTAGACCGACGTGTTCACCGTGCGGCGGAACGCGAAACGTGTTCCTTCTGCGCACGATCGGATTGTGCGCACGATCGGATGCCGACGAACGCGGCCGTGTCCTCGGCGACGAACGTGGCGAAATGACGAGCTGTGATCGACCCGCACGGTCCGCGGGCCGAGGCTTCGGCAATAAGCGGGCAGCGAGCCGACTGGCGCACCTCGATCGTGCGGCGCGCCTCTTGCGTGGGCCCCGGGTCGCGCGCGGCGAGGGCGGCGCGCTGGCAGCCTGACCGGCGCAGGCGCGGGGGAACCCGCGTGCTGACGGCGTCACGTGCCCATCTCAGGAGCAGATATTCCATGAAACGAGCCATATCCCTATCCATCGCATGCGTCGTCCTCCCCATCGCCGCCGCGTTCGGCGGCTGCTCGAGCTCGGGCGGCGGAGCGGCTCCTGCGGGGAGCTCTTCTTCGCGCAGTCAATCGGGACAGACGGTGACGGTCGACGGTAGCGTGTTCGACGGAGCAAGCAGCGAGGCCGAGGAAGCCTCGGTGACGACGGTCGAGACAACCGCTTACGTGGCAACGCTCAATGGGTATCAGGTCGTGCCCACTGTCGTTCGCACCGGAGCCCAAGGAACCGGCCAATTCACGTTGCTCGCGGACGGTGTGACGCTGCAGTACAGCATCACGGCCAGCGGACTCTCGTCGACCGTCACATCGGTGAACTTTCACGTCGGCTCCGCCGTCGATACCGGAGGAATCAGTCATCAGATCGTGGTCGGTGCGGATGCGTCGACGTCCGGCGGTTCGCTGTCGCTGAGCGGCTCGATCACGCTTTCGGCGACGTCCCCCGACGAGGTCGACGCTCTGCCGGTCGGGCAGCTGTACGTCGACATCTCCACGACGAATAACTCGGGCGGAGAGGTTCGCGGTCAGATCGTGCTGCCTGGTGCCACCGTCATGGTGGCGAAACTCACGGGCGGGCAGGAAGTCCCGCCTGTGTCCAGCGTCTACAGCGCGAGCGCCGCGTTCGTCATCAGCGCCGACCAAACCACCGTGCAGTATCATCTGTCAGCAGGTGCCAATCTCACCGAGTCCGTGATCA
>DASPUY010000263.1:0-37173 GCA_035622655.1 Polyangiaceae bacterium | reverse complement strand
TTCAAGGAAGGCCCTCCAGTGAAACTGCGTGTAACGATGGGGGTGGCGTCGAGGCTTCGGCGCGTGGTCAGGCACGCGCCGAGGATCGCGTTGCTCGCCGGGTTGCCCGTCGCCGTCGTGTCTGCGGCCGCGGCGGGCTGCGCTCGAAGCCTCGCCTCCGGTCCGCCGGGGTCGGAAGACGTGGACGGCAGCATGGCAGCGGCGAGCGTGAGCCAGAGCGACGCCGGCGGGATCGTGACGCCGCCCGTGCTCGGTCTGGCCGTCATCTACGACACGTCGCTATGCACGCCCGGCACGACGACCGTCGGGCCGTCTCCGCTGCGCCGAATTTCCCGTGTCGAGTACGACAACATGGTGCGCGATCTTCTGGGCAATACGACGAACCCCGCCCTGCAGTTCGTGGCCGAGAGCCCGCTGTCGACCGGTGTCAACTTCCAGACCAATACGTACACGACCGTCTCGAGCACGCTCATCCCCGAGCAATATTTGCAGACTGCGGAGAACCTCGCGCAATCGGCCGTCGCGTCGACGAATTTCAACAACTGGATCACCTCGTACGCCTCGAGCTGCAGCGGAAATCAGCAGACGAGCACCTGCGCGCAAAATTTCATCGACGCCTTCGCCACGGCGGCATTTCGCGGCCAGTACGACTCCACCGAGTCGGGTCAGCTTTACGGTGTGTACTCCTCGATCCAGTCGCAGTTCGGGTTCGCGACGGGTATCCAGGCGGCCATCACCGCCGTGCTCACCTCCCCTCGGTTCCTCTTCGTTCTCGAGTTCGGACAGGCGCCGGCGTCGAATGCGTCCGCGTCTCCCGACGCGGGCATTCCCGTTCTCCTGACGGCCAACGAGCTCGCCACGCGCCTCTCGCTCTTTCTCTGGCGTTCGATCCCCGACCAGACGCTGCTGAGTGACGCCGCGTCCGGCAAGCTCTCGACGGCGTCGGGAATGCAGGCCGAGGTGCAGCGCATGATCGCGGACCCCAAGGCGCAGTCCGCGCTGGCCGATTACGCGACGCAGTGGATGGAGCTCGAGAACACCGCGTCGGCGACCAAGGACACCCAGTTCACCATGCCTCAAACCGGCCGTGTTGCCTGGTCGACCACGCTGGCCGAGGACCTCTTGACGGAGACGACGACGACATTCGCCAACGAGGTGGCAATCGAGGATGGCGGGGCGGGCGGAACGCTGACGGAGCTTTTGACGTCTCCCGAGTCGTACATCAACGGGGACCTCGCGACTTTTTATGGCGTGGACGGCGGCAGCAACACGTGGAACACGAAGGTGAACGTCAGCCCGCCCGGGCCGCAGCTTCGCGCGGGCATCCTGACGAATGGCAGCGTCATGGCCACCCAGGCCCACACGTCGCTGCCGTCGCCCGTGCTTCGCGGCAAGCTGGTGCGCGAGCAGGTGCTCTGCGAGCCCATGCCGAATCCGCCCGCGCTGGTCGGCGGAATGCCGATCCCGCCGCCTCCCGTCTCCGTTCCGCCCGGTCAAACGGTGAATGAGCAGTACCTCGAGCACATCACGTACACGGAATGCTCGTCGTGCCACATGTACATGGATCCGATCGGATTCGGCTTCGCCAACTACGACGCCACGGGAGCGTGGCAATCGACCGACTCGAACGGCTTTCCGGACGCCGGGAGCTACCCGCCGATCGACGCCGGAGGGCAGGTGCTTCCGGACAACCAGGCGCCGGGGGAGCTGTCGATCTCCTCGTTCTACGGCGCCGTCAGTCTTGCGTCCCAGTTCGCCAGCTCCCCCCAGGTGCAGGAGTGCTACGCGCTCGAGGAGTTCCGCTACGCGCTCGGGCGGCTCGAGAGCACGTCCGATGCATGCTCGCTCCAGCAGGCGTTTCAGTCATTCTCGCAGCAGAACTTCAGCCTCCAGGAAATTCTCGTCGCGATCGCTCAGAGCGATTCGTTTCGCTACCGAAATGCCGACATTGCAGGGAGCACGTGCCAATGAGCCGACGTGAGCTGGACCGCCGGGCGATCAATCGCAGGCGTTTCCTCAAAGCCGTGGGGGCGACGGCGCTGACCTATCCGTTCCTGCGGTCGCTTCCGAGCTACGCCCAGCCGACCAGCCCCCCCCAATACCTCATTCTGGTGTTTACGCCCTGCGGGTGCGTCCGTCCCAACTGGGGGGCGGTCGGTCCGGTGCGCCCGGCGACCGGCGTTCTGGCCACCCCGCTCACAGGGGCGGCGGACGGCGGCGGCATGGGCTCGTTTCGGGTCGGCCCGACCGGGCAGTCGACGCTGGCGGCGCTCGCACCGTTTGCCAGCCAGACGATCGTTCTCGACGGCATGAATGTCGGCACGGCCGACGGCTCTCACGAAGCCGGGATGGCCGCCCTGTGGACCGGGGAATTCAACACGGGTCCGGGCAACGGCGCGACCACCGTCAGCATCGATCAGGCGATCGCCGCGCAGCTCGCGGCCAACAACGTCTCCGGGTACAGCAACGTGGCGTTCCAGAATGGCGTCGCGCTGATGGTTCGCAGCAGCGAGGACTTCACCGATCGCGAGGTCAAGACGAGAATGATTTACGGCGACTCCGGCGGCTCCGTCGGATTCGTCGACCCCATCGACGACCCGACCGTCACCCGGACCACCCTTTTTCCGAACGCCGCGACGTCCGGGTCGTCGTCCTCCGGGCCGACCGCGCAGAGCGTGATTCAGGCGGCCGTGTTCGCTCAGACGAACCAGGAGCTCACTGCGCTTCAGGCCAAGATGTGCACTGAGGACCGGATCCAGCTGCAGAACTATCAGGCGATGTGGAACCAGCTGGACAGCCAGCTGCAGCAGGCAGCCAAGCAGGCGGCGTCGTGCATGCCCCCGGAGGCCATCCCTTCGAGCTACGTATCGCCCCCCTTGACGGGACCGGCGAGCGAGTTTCCGGTGACGGCGAAGCTGCAGATGGACCTTCTGGCCCTCGCGATGGCTTGCGATCTGACGCGCGTCGGGAGCATTCAGTTTTCGACCGCGACGAGTCAGGTCACGCACAGCTGGATCAGCTCGACGCAATTTCCACAAACCGACATTCACCACAACTATTCCCACGACGGGTACGAGTCGCTCGAGATGCTGTGCCCCTACGGCG
Organism: Polyangiaceae bacterium; assembly: GCA_035622655.1. GTDB lineage: Bacteria > Myxococcota_A > Polyangia > Polyangiales > Polyangiaceae > Palsa-1150. The sequence goes on along the minus strand of DASPUY010000263.1, from coordinate 34,068 downwards.
CGAACCCGCTCGATATCTACACGCCGACGAACTACCAGCCGGGCGTCTCGACGTTCCCCTTGTACATGGGCCAGCTGGCGCAGATTGACATCTGGTACGCCTCGCAGATCGCATATCTGGCCAATGCGCTGAGTCAGTACACGACGACCGCCAATCAAAACTTGCTCGCCCAGACGGTGATCTGCTGGGGCAGTGAGCTCGACATGGGCTCCGCCCACAACCATGACGACACCCCCTTCGTTCTCGTGGGCGGCGGAGGTGGGAAGCTGAAGACGGGGCAGCTCGTCCAGTTCCCCCTCAATCTCGCGAACGCCGCGGCCAATTCCCCTCCCACGAACAACCGCTTTCACAACGACCTTCTCCTGACGCTCGCGCAGGTCATGGGGGTGAACATGACGACCTTCGGCAGCGTGACCGGCACTCCCCCCTCGCTGCAGGACGGCGGCACCGTGACGTTCTGCACGGGGCCCATCACGCAAATCCTGGCGACGTAGAGGTCGCTCGCCCGCGCGAGCGGACGGTTTGCCCGAGCCCTTGCCCTGTCGTATGACGTCCGGGCGGATGACTCGTGTGGACCGACCCAGGATCGTGTCCGTGCTCGCCCCGTGGAGATCGCTTGGAGCGTGCGGTCTTGCGGGGCTGATCGTCGCGGCCGGATGTGACGACACCACTCTTCCGGGCATGCAGCTCGGTACCTACGGCGTGACGGGCACGCAGACCTCGAACACGTGTGGATCGGGCGTTCCGAATCCCGGAGCCACGTGGACGTTCACCGCCACGATGTCCGAAGACGGCACCACGTTGTACTGGAACGACTCGGTGAACGGCACGCTCTCCGGCGCGCTGGTCGGCTCGACCGTGAGCATGACGAGCACGGCCACGGGAAACGTCGACGGGACGAACGGGGTCATGGGACCTTGCACCATGGATGAGGTGACGGATCTCACGGTCACCCTCGGCAGCGGGTCTCCACCAGGCACGTTCACGGGCACGGCAACGTACACGTTCTCCGCGACCAGCGGTTCCAACTGCAGCGACCAGCTGTCGGAGAACGGTGGCAGCTACGACATGCTGCCCTGCTCGTTCGCCTACTCGCTCACCGGGTCGCTTCAGTGACGTGGTCACGCCTTTGCGCGGTCGGTGGAGCAGCAGCGCTGGTGGGGGGCTTTCGGGCAGAGCCATCCGCTTGTGCGGACGGGCCTCCGGTCGAAGAGAACCTCGACGTGATTCACTGGCAAGTCCTCAAACGCCAGTCGGGCCCTGTCGACTACTACCAGGCCGTCGGCGATCCGGTTCTCCCGTTCGTGCGAGCCCGATACCGTCCTCCGGAGTCGACCACGTTCCTCGGCGTCGAGATTGCGGAGGCCGATCGCAAGTCGGCGCAGCGCCTTCGGTGGCAGTGGCGGGCGATGACCTTTCCCGTCGGGGGCGATGAATGTGTCGAGGGCAAGCGCGATTCCGCGGCCGACGTGTACGCGACGTGGAAAAGCGGCTTGAAATGGTTCGTCATCAAGTACGTCTGGAGCTCCGTCGGCGCTCGCGGCGCCGTGTGCGACCGCAAGCGCAGCCCCTTCGTCGCGCAGGACACGATCATCCTCGAATCCGGCGGTCCCGTGGGGATTTGGCGCCGTGAAGACATCGATCTCAAGGCCGACTTTCGCCGTCACTTCGAAGAGGGCGACTTCCGCGCCGAGGTGCCCGACTTCGTCGGCGTCGGCATCCTGACCGATGGGGACGACACGAAGAGCGAAAGCGCCGCCGATTACGCCGATTTCGTTCTTGTGCGATAGTCGAAGGGCCCCGGTGGCCGGCCTTCACGCTCGCGATTTGTTCCGCGTTCCGGGCTTGTTGAGCCTGTGCCGGGCCCCCTTGGCGGCGGCGTTTCCATTCGTCTTTCGCGACGCGGCTCGAGCCATCGCGCTCATGTTCGGCGCGGGCCTGAGCGACGTTCTCGACGGCTGGGCGGCGCGCAACCTGCGTCAGGAGACGCCGACCGGGGCCGTCCTCGACGGCGCCATGGACAAGCTCTTCGCCCTCACGGTGCTCGTCACCCTGGTCGTGGGCCGCTTGCTTTCGCCTTTCGAAGCCACCGTGCTCAGCTTGCGTGAGGTCATCGAGGTCATGATCCTCGCGGCCGCCCTTGTGCTGCGGCCGCGCTCCGCCGAGCTCCTCCGGTCGTCGAGCACCCTGGGAAAGGTGACGACCGTTTTGCAGTTCGCCACGCTGATCCTCGTCCTGCTCGGGCGGGGGCCCCGGCTGTTCGGCGTGTACGCGACCGGCGCTTGCGGTGCTCTCACGGCGGTCGCCTATGGCCGGCGCGAGTTTCAGGGCGACCCACCGCGCGGCGCGCGCTGATGGGGATGGCGACGCTCCGCCGAGCGTCTCAGGTCACGCGTCGATCCGCGTAGAGGTCGACCCGCACGAACTCTTGCGGCGAGCGCAGGACCGTCCGGTCCTGAAGCATCCGCGCGAGACCGCGGTCGACGGCTCGAAGCACGTCCGCCTCGGCGGCTTCTGCCTCGACGATCACCCCGGCTACCACCGCGGGTTTCACCCCCAGGACGAGACTCTCGTAGATCGCGTGGCCGAAGATCACCGTCTGCACCGCGTGGGAGTCGAGGTGCGCGGCGAGGACGCCGCGATCGCCTCGATCGCGTAGCCGTAGCAATCGCCGGTAGAACTCACTGCGCGCGAGCAGTGCGATGCCGCCCTCGTCGACGAGAGCCAGAGCGTCGAGCTCGCGCGAACGAGTCGCCGGGAGTGTGCGCGCGCCCGGTGTCAGCCGTTCGCTGATGGCTTCGTGCTGGCGCGCGTGGAGGGCGTGCTTCGACCGGGGGAACGTCCCCCAGACGAGCGCATTCATCAGATCGTGCCAGCAGCGTGCGCGCGTCGGGACCTCACGGTCGAGCGTGATCCGCGCGTCGTAAAGCCTGCGTGGGTCGAGCCGCTGGCCCCGTCCTCGTCGCGGCGTTGCCTGCGCAAATCGGACTGGAGCCTCGCCGTTCGCCCGATCGAAAACGCCAGCCAGCGCCTCGACGGGGGGGAAATCGTCGAATCGATCCAGTGCGTGCGCAGCCCGCGCAAGGGGCCAGAGCAGCGGGTGGCGTCCGATGAAGGCCGGATCGAAAGGTGCCGAGCGCCGGACCGCAACCAACGGCCTCACGCGCCCATTGTGGCACGCGCGCGAACCCGGAAAAGTCTCACCGGGGGATGGTCGGCACGCTGCAGGTGCCGCCGAGGCACGAGACAATCGCGGGGTTGCAACAGTCGCTGGCGCTAGCACACGAGGCGCCGAGACCGACACAAGAAATCGTGTTGACGTCGACGCAGACGCCCTGCTCGCAGAAGCCCGAGCAGCACTGGAAGCCGTCGGTGCATTGGGCTCCGCCGTCGGCCGAAGAGGCGTCGTCGTCGGCGCCGGAATCGGCTCCGCCGCTCGCGCCGCTCCCTCCCGGCGTGGCAATGCAGCTGGCAAGCGTCCAGAAGCCGCGCATGTTCGGCGTGTCTTCCTGGCCTTCGAGATAGATCGCCGGATGGCTCGGATCGGTCGCGCCCAGGTTGGTGTCGACCGCCGCGACCCAGAGACGCCGCTTTCCGTTGACGTGCATGTCGGGGCCAGCATCGGGCGGGATGCTGCCGTCGTCGGGCCACGGTTGGTTGCCCCAGTTGCGCATGCTCGTGAACACCACCCAGGAGTATCCGCCGCGAACGACGGGATTGAATGTAGGCTCCACCGAGGAGAACCCGTCGTTGGGGTCGGGCGGATCGTCAGCCGCGGCCAGCCGGATCGGTGCTCCGCCGTCGATGGTCGCGATGAACAGATCGCCGTCATCCACATCCGGGTCCAGGCACCCCGTGGCGCAACCGGTCGACCAGGTGCCGGCGTGGAACGCGACCGCCTTGGAATCGGGGGTGAACGACGGATAGCCGAGCCCCCCGCCGGTGGTCGCGAACGCCGGCGAGCTGCCCGCGACGATGTCGTGAAGCACGGGCTCGAAGGCGGGACCGCCCGCGTCGCCGGCCTCGTTGAATTCGAGGTACGAGATGACCTCTGGCTGGCCGGGCAAAACGTTGTCCGTGTCGCCCGCGTTGTCCGACTGGACGACCGCCAGCATCGTTCCGTCCGGAGAGAACGCGGGCATCTCGAGGTTGGTTTCGTTCGGATCGAGAGTGACCTCGTCGAGGCCGCTGGTGGCGATGACTTGGCCGGTCAGCGGATCACCCAGCGAGATGTACTTCGAGCCCGGCTGGTTCGTGGGACCGCCGAAGACCAGGTACTTGCCGTCCGGCGTGAGGGCCACGTCGGCGCCGAACTTGTTCGACTGATACAGCAGCGGCGAGCTCGGCTGGGTGATGTCGAACGACGCCCACGCCCGAGTGCCGCTCCAGTTTCCGTAGGGCGCGACCGAGGGCACGCCGGCGTCGGGCGGCAGCGTGCCCGCGGAGCGCTCGTTCTCCAGGCCATCGTCGACGTCGGCGACGAGGATCGTGCCTTGAGCATTGACGGCGTGGCATCCCATGCAGATGCCGTTGTTGAGCGGCTGAGGCGTTGCTCCCGTTCCCGGCTGGAATTTGCTGATGTGTCCGACGCGGGCCGCTTGCGCGCTCTGCTGCGACGCAGTCCAGTAATAGATGGCGCCGCTCAGACTTTGCGGCGCCACCGTCCAGGTCTCGGTCGCCGTCGTGTACGCCGCGCCCGTCGTTTGATCCCAGCGTGAGACGACGAACGTCAGCGGGTCGGGGGCGTTCGCTGCGTTGTTGGAGGCGGTCAGCCGATCCCAGTCGGTCTGGTCCAGACGCAGCTGGGCGGGGAGCGACGCCAGCGTGTAGTAGGCGTCCACCGTGTAGTTCTGTTCCGCGTAGTGCAGCCAGTACACGTCGCCCGTCTGCGGCGCGTTCCACATGACGAGCGGTGACGTGAGCCCCAGGGGCCAGACCGTCCCGTCGTACGGGTAGAGCGGGGGACTGATGTTCGGCGCGGGATCCGCAGGCAGCTGTCCGGCGGTCGTGCCCCCGGCGTCCGCCGCCTGCGCGTCGGTTGCCCCGTCGCCGCTCAGCGCGAGCACCGCAGGGCTCTGCGCCGTCAGCCCGGGTCCATACTCGACCACGTGCACTTGAACCGTGAGGCTCGCGGTCGCCTCGACACCTTGGAAAATGGCGTGGATGGTCCCGGTGCCAGCGTAGGGGGGCGAATTCGAGGGCGCGGTGATGACGATGGGAAGGCCACCGGAAGGGGTGCCCAGGTCCGGTCGGTCGAACGCGAACGAATCGGGGTTCACGGCCACGGGGCTTCCGCCGTCCGCGCCGACGGCCATCAGCGTGAACTGAGCGGTCACGGGTGTGGTCCCGCCGACCACGATCGACGCGGATGGCGGCTGGAAATAAAGGGCTGAAGGGACGCCCTGCAGCATGCCGCCGACGCCCGAGTCGCCGGCCAAAAGGCCGGACGAGGAGGAGATCGTGACCGCGCCGTCGCCCCCGGCAGAGGCGTCGGCACCGCCCAGCTTCTGGAAGACCGAGTCGCCGTTCGTCCCGCCGCACGCGCTGGCGGCACCCAACGCCGCGGTTAAGGTGAGGCTGAGCGCAGCGAGCGCATTCGGTCCAAACCTGCCTGCCATGCGCCGAACCACACCTTCCCGAGTACGCGGCTTCGACCGAAGCGACCCGTTAATGAATGGCCGATCCCTCGAGTCCGGGTACAAAATTCAAAGCAAGCGCTCTTTTTTGTCGTTTAGCCTGAGCGCCTCGCGGTTGCCAAGCCCGAGGAGCCCTGAAGCCCCCACGTTGAACGAATCCACCCGCCGTGGCCCTCGCCCCTGCCCCTCGGGACTCCGGGCCCGAGGGCCCGCGACCTCGAGTGACGCTTCAGCGGCAGCTGGGATCGTCCGCTACGGGCGCGCGCGAGAGGCAACGTTCTCGCCACGGGTGGCATCGAACCGCGGGGCGCGCCCGTGACGACGCAAACGAGCCGCGCTGCACCCCAACTCGCCGCCGGCATCCCCCGGCAGGCCTCGCAGGTCGCACGCCGGCTGCCGCTGCTCGTGGGCTTGGGCGTCCTCGCAGCGGCCCTCGTCGGCTGGCAATGGTGGCAGGGTACGCGTCCCTTCGAATGGAGCGGCACCGTGGAGGCCCGCACGATCGCAGTCGGCTCTCGTGTGGGTGGACGTGTGCTCGCCATTCGAGCCAAGGAGGGTGACCGCGTTGCGGAGGGGCAGCCTCTCGTGGAGCTCGAAGCAGGAGACTTGCCTGCGCAGCGGCTGATGGCGAAGGGGCAGCTGGACGCGGCCAAGGCGTCGCTCGAAAAGCTCAAGCGAGGATCGCGGCCGGAGGAGATCGAACAGGCGAGGGCACACGCCCAGACCGCCGCTGCGGCGCTCGAGGAAACTCGGGTGGGACCGCGCCCCGAGCAGATCGCCGCCGCGAAAGCCCGCCTCATCGCCGCGCAGGTCGCCGTCGACAAGGCGAAGCTCGACGCGGATCGCGCCGAGAAGCTACTGGCCACGCAGGCCATCTCTCAGGGGCAGCTCGATGACGCGCAGGCAGCGCTCCGGGGCGCAATGGCGCAGCGAGATGCCGCTTCCCAGGAGCTGGACGAGCTTCGCAACGGGTCGCGCCGCGAAGATATCACCCAGGCGGCGGCTCGCGCCGCCGAAGCGCGGGCCAATGCGCAGCTCGTCGAAGCGGGGTCCCGTGTCGAGGACATCGAAGCGTCGGAAGCGTCGGTCGAAGCGTCACAAGGCAAGCTCGATCAGATCGACGTCATGCTGAGCGAGCTCGTCATCCGCGCGCCGCGCGCCGCGAGGATCGAGTCGCTCGATCTCCGTCCGGGAGACATTCTCGCGCCCAACGCGACGGCGGCTTCGCTCGTCGAGGACGATCAGCTCTACGTGCGCATCTACGTTCCGGAGACCCAGATCGGTCGCATCCGCCCAGGGCAAGAAGTCCCCATTGCTGTCGATTCGTTTCCGCATCGCACGTTTGGCGGTGTGGTCGAGTACATCAACTCCATCGGCGAGTACTCTCCGCGCAACTTGCAGACGGCCGACGAGCGTGCCGACCAGGTGTTTGCGGCGCGCGTCGGCATCCGCGAAGGGCTGGGCGAGCTGCGCGCCGGTATGGCGGCATTCATCCACGTTCAGAAATGAGCCACCCCGAGGCAGCGGCATGGGCAGCGCGAACCTGAAAGGCGACGTCGCAATCCGAGTTCACGGCGTGACGAGGCTGTTCGGCGATTTCAAGGCGCTCGATCGCGTCGACCTGTCGGTGCACGCCGGATCCATCTACGGCCTGCTCGGCCCGAACGGCTCCGGAAAGTCGACGCTCATCCGCATCCTGTGCGGCCTGCTCGCTCCGAGCGGCGGCTCGGCCAGCGTTCTCGGCTTCGACGTGGCCACGCAAGGGGAGGCCATTCGCCGATCCATCGGTTACATGAGCCAGAAGTTCGCCCTCTACGACGATCTCACCGTCCGCGAGAACCTCGATTTCTACGCGAGAGTCTACGGCCTGTCGGGTGCCCGCCTCCGCGACCGGCGGGACGCGGCCGTCGATCTCACCCACATCGGGCCGTACCTGGACCGCCGCGCCGGACTGCTCTCCGGGGGGTGGAAGCAACGGCTCGCGCTCGGCGCTGCGCTCCTGCACGAGCCGCGCGTCGTCTTTCTCGACGAGCCGACGGCGGGAATCGATCCGGTAGCGAGGCGCGAGCTCTGGGACCTGCTGTTCAAGCTCGCTGCGCGCGGCATCTCGCTCCTCGTCACGACTCATTACATGGACGAGGCGGAGCGCTGCGGCGAGGTCGGATACCTGTACCTGTCCCGACTCATCGCGACGGGAACGCCCGAGGAGCTCAAGCGGCTGCCCGCGGTCAACCAGGCGGGGACGCGACGGATCGAAGTGGAGACGCACTCCGAGCCCGCACGTGCGCTGCTCTGGATGCAGGCCCAGGACTTCGTTTCGAACGCCACGCTCTTCGGTCAAGCCGTTCACGCCGTCGTGGCCGTCGAGATCAGCGACTCCGAACTCATCGATCGCCTTCACCACGGTGGTTTCGAGCACGCGACCCTCCGGGAGATCGAACCGTCCCTCGAGGACGTCTTCGTCGCGCTGACGCAGCGCGCCGCCTCGGATTCGGGGGAGCCGGTCACCGAGGCGTCCCGAGGCCCTTCAGCGGAGGCTCGCAACGTCTCGGCTCCCGTCGCCGTCGGCGGTGGGCTCGCGGGTTGACCGGTGCGCGCCGCCTTCTGGAGCTCGTTCGTCGCGATCTTTCGCAAGGAGTTCGTCCATATCCGGCGCGATCGAGCGACCCTCATGATCGCGCTCACGATCCCGGTCTTCCAGCTCGTGCTCTTCGGGTTCATCGATCAGACGGTCTCGAACGTGCCGACCGTCGTCGTCGATCAAGATCGAACGCACTATTCCCGCGCGCTGATGGACCAGCTCCGCGCGACGCACACGTTCGCGATCCGCCGCGTTACGCCCGACCCCCATGCCGCTCGCGAGGACATCGTGTCGGGCCGCGCGAGGGTCGGCGTCATCATCCCACCGGACTTCCACGACAAGCGTGCGCGGGGGGACGAGGCGAAATTGCTCGTTCTCATCGACGGCAGCGACGCCAACGTGAGCGAGCAGGCCCTCGCGTCGGTCAACGGCGTTGCCTCTGCGGAGAATCTCCAGGCCGTCACGGAGAAGATCCAGATCGGCGTGACCGTTCCGGCGAACGCGCTGAGCGTGCAGCCAATCGTCCTGTTCAATCCGGATGGGCGCACGGCCAACTACATCATCCCGGGGCTCATCGCGATCTTGCTTCAGATCGTCGCTATCGTGCTGACCGCCATCTCGATCGTACGCGAGCGGGAGAAGGGCACGCTCGAGCAGCTCCTCGTCACACCCATCGATCCCCTCGGGCTGATGCTGGGGAAGCTCGCGCCGTATCTGTTCATCGGCGTCGTCGAGATGGCTGCGATCCTGCTGGCCATGCGCTTCGGATTCGACGTTCCCATCCGTGGCAGTCTCGTCTTTCTGTTCGCCATGGCCCTCATCTACTTGTTTGCGCTGCTGTCGATCGGCCTCGCCATCAGCACGCGCGCGCAGACGCAAGCGCAGGCGCAGCAGATGGCGCAGATGTTCCTTTTGCCGTCGATTTTCCTCTCGGGGTACATTTTCCCCACTCCGGGCCTGCCCCTCGTCCTGCGATGGATCGGTCGCATCCTGCCCGCGACCCACATGATCGAAATCATGCGGGGCGTCGTGTTGCGCGGCGCCGGCGCGACGCAGCTCTGGCCGAACGTCCTGGCGCTCGCCGTGATCAGCGTCGCAATGGTGGGCGTGAGCGTGCGAAATTTCAACAAGCGAGCGCTTTAGGCGTTGCTTGGCGGGCCTGCCAGGCCTGCCAGGCGGAGGCCCAAGTAGTCCCAGACCCGAGACAAGAGCAGCGCTTCCCCCAGTGCAAGGCGCTGTGTGGAGGTAAGAGAAATTCGTTTTTTGCCGCTGGCCACGTTTGACGCAAGCCTCGCGTCGCGCGACGCTATCGAGCATCGTCGCCGAAATACGATCGCAGAGGGAGCGAGTCGATGGGGGTGCCGGGGAAATAGGGCCGGCATGAACACGCCCATCCGCTTGGCAATTCTCGTCGACAATCTCTTATCGCGGTACCAGATAAGGCTGTTCAAGAGCGCGCTGCGGATCGCGCGGTCGCGTGGTGTCCGGCTCATCGGATTCCAGGCGCGTCCCGTGCGCGGTGAAGCTTCCCATCCGGCGAGCTTCGACGGGTCTTTTCTCTTCGAGCTGGCGAAGGCCCCCGCCGTCGACGCCATGATCGTGGTGACCACCGTTCTCGCCAGCCCGGTCGGGACGGAAGCCATCCGGTCCTTTTGCGCCAAGAGCTCGGTGCCGGTCGTGAGCGTCGGGGCCCTGCCCGGCGTCCCGCACATCGACGTCGAGAACGCAACCGGTCTGAGGACCGTCATCGAGCACCTGGTGACCGACCACGGACGTCGAAACATGGCCTTCATTCGCGGTCACGCGCGCAACCCCGACAGCATGCACCGCGAACGCATCTTTCGGGACACGCTCTCGCGTCTCGGCATCCCGATCTCCGAGGAGCGGATCTTGTCGGGCAATTTTCTCGCGCCCTCGGGAACGAGCGCGGTGCGCACGCTGTTCGACGAGAGGGGGGTCGATCCCGCCGACGTCGACGCGCTCGTCGCGGCCAATGACCAGATGGCTGCGGGCGCGATCCAGGAGCTTACGATGCGACGTCTTCGCGTCCCCGAGGACATCGCGGTGGTGGGTTTCGACGACGACGATTTCGCCCGCAACTGCAGTCCACCGCTCACCACGGTCGCCCAGCCGGTCGAGCGGCTGGGCGCGCGAGCGGTCGAGCTCGCGCTCGATCTCCTGGCGGGACGGCCCGTGCGCGAGCGGACGGTGCTGGGCACTGGCCCGATGTTCCGCGCATCCTGTGGATGCCGGCCGCATCGCTCGCGTCCGGTGCCTCCGCCCATAGAGGCTGCTTCGCTGGAGCCCGCCCTCGCAGAATGCGAAGCGGTCGCCTTTCGCCGGCTTGGCAAGCTCGTCGGAGCGCGAGAAGAGGCACCCGAGATCGACGGTCTGACGCAAGCGCTGCTTGCCACCGACGAGGTCGACCGACGCGCGGCCCTCGCGGCCTTCGAGCGCGCCGTGCTGCGCTCGGCCGAGCTGGGGGTGGACCCCCTGCGCTGGGATCACGTGATCGCGCCCTACGTCGAGGCCGTCGACCGCTTCGCCGAGGCCTATCCGGCCAACGGCGAGCGCTATCGGAGGCGGTTGCTGCGGGTGCAACTCCTCATCAACGAGGTGGCCGCGCGTACCCAGGCGCTCAGCCGGATGAACGCGCTGCAACGTGCCAATGCAATCCGCGTCCTCGGCAGCGCGCTTGCATCCGCAACCAGCATCCCGACGCTGCGCAAGGTGCTGGAGGCGGGACTTTCCGGACTCGGCGTGCGCTACTGCTGCGTATGTCTGTTCGTGGACCCCGTGGAGCGGACGGCGTCCACCGTCCTCTTGCATCACCTGTCGACGACGCCCGGCAGCATGGATCTCATGGAGTCCGAGGCTCACATGTGGGAATCGTTGCCCGACTCGGTCCCCCCGACGCCCATGCTCAACGGCCAGAAGCCCCTGGTCGTCGCCTCACGGGCGCTGATCCCCGATGCCTCAGCTCTGGCCGTGGAGGGTGGCAACCTGCTCGTGTACGCGCTGGTATCCGGCGAATCGCCTCTCGGTTACGCGATGTTCAGCGTGCCCGAGCTGATCGAGGACGCGTGGATGTTCGAGGGCATCGTCGGGCATCTGAGCAGCGGCATCTATTCCGTCATGGCCGCCCAGGAGCTCCGTCGCGCGCGTGAGGCGGCCGAGCGGGCCGGCGCTTCGAGCCGCGAGCTCGTCACGAGGATGGCGCACGAGGTGTTTGCTCCACTCAAAGACATCCGCAAGCACCTGGAGGTCTGTCTCCAGAGGGAACTGACCGCATCTCAGCGCGATCACCTCGAGCGCGCTCGTCTCCGTTCGGACGCCCTTCTCCACGCCGTCGACGACATCGTCCTGTCGGCGAAGGTCTAAGAGCGACCCGGACTTCGACCCGGATTCCGGTTATCTCCCGCGCCCGACGCCTCCCCAGCCGTTCAACGCAGCGGTCAGCCACCGAGTCGCCGCGGGGGCGACCCGCGCCGTCGCGGAAACCAGGCGCACGTACGGGCTCGTTTCCACGACCGCGTTTCTCCGCTCGACCGCCCGGATCGTCCGGTCCGCGACCTCCGAGGGGGACTGCACGCGGCCGCCCGGCGGTCGCAGTCCCGGCGTACCGTCCGTGGTCACCGCGTGCGCGCGGAATGCCGTGTCGACGGGGCCGGGACGGACGACCACCACGCGCACACCCGTCCCCACGAGCTCCGCACGGAGCGACATCGACAGAGCCTCGAGAGCGAACTTGCTCGCGGCGTAGGCGCCGATCCGCGGCGCGGCCACGATGCCCGCGAGCGACGACACCATGACGATGCATCCGCCCGTACGCGTCAATGGATCGATCGCGAGCTGGGCCAGACGCAGTGGAGCGATCACGTTGAGTGCGAACAGCTCTTCGAGCTCGCGAGGATCGATGAGCGCGACGCTCCCGTAGTAGCCGCGCCCGGCATTGTTGACCAGCACGTCGAGGCGTCCGGTCCTGTCGCGAGCGGCCGCGATGAGCGAGGCGCGGTCTTCCTCGCGGGTCACGTCGCCCGCGTGCACGACGGCCTTTCCCCCGTCGTCGCGCTGAATCTCGTCTGCGATTCGAGCCAGGGCGCTTTCGCTGCGCGCGTTGAGCACGACGGTCGCACCTCGCCGGGCCCAGGCCCGAGCCAGGGCTTCTCCGATGCCGCTCGAGGCCCCCGTTACGATGACGGTTCGGTCCATGGCTTCGGGATGGGCGCCGTCGTGCGGCGCTCGCCGCTTCATTCGCAATGCAGGTACGAAGCTTTGACCAGCTTGAGAACGATCTCAGCCGTTTCCAGGTCCGTTGCCAGGCTCTTGTTGAGTACGGTTTCGAAGATGCCGTAGTTGTGCGCAAGTTGGAGGACGTCGAGCTCCTGGGGCTTGAGGTCTCTCAACGGCGGAATCAGTGGCGCCGGCACCGAGATGCGTGCGGTAAGCCCGGGGAGCTCGTCGCGAATGCGATTGAACTCGTCCATCTGGCGCATCCCCTCCATGAGGATCTCCTGGACGCTCGCATTCATCTCGTTCGGAAACTCGCGCTCCACGGGTGGATCGAGATCGAAAAGCCCCTTTTGCCACGTCAGCATCCGGTACAGGCTCTTCATCGGCTGCACATCGTCGAGATCGTTGATGATCGCGTACGAAACGTTGCCCTTCTTGAGGTAGATGCGACCGATGTCGTCGTCGGTCCGGATGACCAGGATGCCGCTCTTCTTCGAAGTCCCGAAGAGCTGCAGGAGGTCGGGCAGCGGCACCTCCTCGATGCTCCCGCTCATCGTGCGCTGCTGGGTGGTGCGCCTCGCCTGAGCGAAGTTCTCGAGGTCGCGCTTGGCGTCGACGGCGTCGCGCGGAGCGTCTTCCGCGATGACTTTGAGAATGCTCGTGCCAATCAGGACCCGGTCCCCCTCTTTCAGGTGGGCACGCTTGATTTTTTCACCATTGACGAACGTTCCGTTGGTCGAGCCGAGGTCCTCGATCCAGATTTGGTCGCTGTGCGTCGAGATGCGCGCGTGCTTTCGGGAGACCATGTCCTCGACGAGCACCATGTCCAGGTCGCTCGAGCGCCCGATGAAGATCGGCTTGTCAGGCGAGATCGGAAACTCGCCCCCCTGGTACTTGCCGCTGATGAACCGCAGGACGAAACCGCGCGCGCCCGGTCGAGGCGCGGGCGAGGTGGTCGCCGCCTTGGGAGCGGGGTCCTGGATCTCTGGTTCGGCGGGAACGTCTGGGGCCATGCCGTGGTACGTCACGTCCGTGAGCTCGGGGGGGGCGCGCGGGGGCGCGAGGAAAGGATCGCCGGCAGAAGCCAGCAGAAAAAAAGGTTAATGGGTGCGATGCTAAGCGGTCAAGTCGGCGTACCTTTCCGCGGGCCGGCCGGCTCCGTCGGCTCCGTCCGGCCGCCAGCAACCGGCGAAGAGCCCGCGCCCCGGCGCGCGGCACGCCCGTGACATCCGAGTGAGATGCCCGATCCATCCGACGACGCCATGGCGAGCGCACCTTTCCCCTCGCGCCCGATTGCGCCGGGAGGTGACCGTTACGGTACGCATCGGGCCCTTTCGCCCCTCGGTTCGATGCCACAATCGGCACTGCGTCTCGACAACGACTTTACCCGACTGTTCTGGGGCGAGGCGCTCCTCGCGGTCGACACGCTCAACCTCGACGCGGCGAGCTTTGCGCAAATGGAGAGGGCCGCTCGGAGCGGGGAGGGCGCCGGCGAGTCGCTCGGCGGCGCCGCGGCTCCGTCGACCTCGATCGAGGAGTCGATCGCCCACATGGTACGACGAACGGTCGCCGAGCGGGGCAAGCAGCAGAACCCGGTCACGGACTCCGGGGGAATGCTTCTCGGGCGTGTTCTTCAGCTTGCGCCCGGCCGAGACGAAGAGTCGATCGCTCCAGGCGACCCCATCGCGACGCTCGTCTCGCTGACGTTGACGCCGCTTCGTATCGATCGCGTGCGTGCAGTCCGGTGCGAGAGCGCCCAGCTCGACGTGGAAGGTGAGGCGGTGCTGTTCGCCAGTGGAGCTTACGCGCGAATGCCGGACGACATGCCGCAGCGGCTCGCCCTCGCGGTGCTCGACGTCGCCGGAGCCGCGCCCCAGGTTGCGCGTCTCGTCCGACCGGGCTCCGTCGTCGCGGTTCTCGGTGCTGCGGGCAAGAGCGGCGTGCTGTGCGCGGCCGAAGCGCGGCGCACGGGCGGTCCGTCGGCGATCGTCGTGGGCGTCGACAGCAACCCGGTCGGGGTCGAACAGCTTCGAGCGCTCGGCCTCTGCGATGCGGTGCTCGTCGCCGACGCGTGCGATCCGGCCATCGTGCGCTCGGCGGTCCTCGATGCCACGCGCGGTCGCGAGGCGGACGTGACCTTTTCGTGTGTCAACGTGCCCGGCGCCGAGATGTCGGCGATCCTCGTCACGCGCGAGCGGGGCATCGTCTATTTCTTCGCGATGTCGACGAGCTTCACCAAGGCTGCGCTCGGGGCCGAAGGGGTGGGCAAGGACGTCGACTTGCTCATCGGCAATGGCTACGCGCGCGGTCACGCAGAGCACACCCTGGCCCTCGTGCGCGAGATGCCCAGTGTCCGGGCGCTCCTCGAAAGGCGACTGTTTTCAGACCGATCTGCGTGAAAGGTCAGCCGACTGCGGCGCGGAGCTGGTGGTCGCGGTGATCGGCTCGGGGAGTGGAGTGACCAGTGAACCGCTCGCCGAGGGCAGAAGGACGGTGAATGTCGTCCCCTCGCCGGGCTGCGAGTGCACTTCGATGGTTCCGCCGGCGTTCTGGACGATGCTCTGGCTGATCGCCAGACCCAGACCCGTGCCTCGCGACTTGGTCGTGAAAAAAGGAATGAAGAGATTGCGTAGAACCTTCGGCGAAATCCCGGGTCCGGTGTCGCGAACGCTGACTTCGACCAGCTCCGTGTCGTCGGAGAGCGACCTCCGGGAAGGTGAATCCGCGACGCGAGCCCTCGCCGAGCGACGGACGGTCGTGGACACGGTGATCGTTCCCCGCCCGTCCATCGCCTGGATTGCGTTCTGCATGAGGTTTAGCAGGACCTGACGGAACTTCTCCGGGTCCATTCGCGTTCGAGGAAGCGGTTCCGCCAGATCGAGCTGAACGTCGACACCCCCGTCGCTGATCTGGCTCGAAACGATTTGCACCGTTCGCCGGACCGCGGCGTTGAGGTCCAGCGGGATCGGGTTGCCGGCATGAGGACGCGCGTAATCGAGGAAGCTCCCGACGACCCGATCGAGGCGGTTGACCTCCTCCAGAATGATGCCCACGAACTCGCGCGCCGCAGGGTCATCGGGCGACGCCCCTCCCTCCTCGAGCAGCTGGGCTGCGCCCTTGATGGCCCCGAGCGGATTCTTCACCTCGTGCGCGAGCCCCGCAGCCATCGAACCGAGCGCCGCGAGACGATCGCGCTCCTTCATTCTCGAATACAGGCGGCTGTTCACGAGAATCACGCCGATTTGCGCGGCAACGGTCTCGAGGAGGGCGATCTCTTCAGGTGTGAACGCGTCGCGCACTCGGTCGTCAGCGACGAACAGCAGAGCCACGATCCCTTCTTCGTCGCCTCGGACGACGAGCGCCACCGCGCTTTGCAGCGCCCCGAGCGCCGCCGCGGCCGTTCGTACCCCGGCGTCGGTGCCAGGGGCGTCCCGCGCGCCGTCCTCGAGCGAGAGCGACGGATGCCTTTCGAGTCGATCGAGCAGCGGACGGGCTCCCAGCGCCTCGATTCGCTTGGGCACGGCGGCGCCGAACGACCCCGCGATGTCGAATCCGTCCCCGTCCTGATCGCGCAAGTACAGCGCAGCGGTCGTGACGCGGTGAGAGCGGTCGAGCCCCTGCATGAGCGTCGCGACCATCTCGTCGATTTCGAGCACGTGGGCGAGACGCCTGCGCAGATCCGCGACGCTCGTCTCCAGGTCGTAGCGTTCGCGGAACAGGAACTGATGAATGCGCGTATCGACCTCGGTCTGCAGCGGCTCGAAAAGCACCAGGAAGACGATGGCAGCGAGCACCGCGTTCAGATACATCGTGTCGAAGCCGCCGATGACCATCACGAACAGGTAGAAGATCGCAGCAAGGCAGAATGCGAGCGCGGTCGACACGAGCAGCCGGCCAGCGAGCTCGTAGATGTCGGCGAGGCGGGCGCGCGTGACCGATTCGGCGAGAACGAAGAGAAAGACGATCGACAGCGCGGCGCCGATCGGCGGAAGGTGCACGCCGAGATACGAAAGGAAATCGCCGAGCGAGAAAGTGGTCGCCGCGGCACCGACGACGACCAGAAATCGAACCCGATCGCGCACGGCGCGAGACGGGCTCCTCTGACCACGACCTGCGAGCGTGATGAGCGCGGCGGTCAGGAGGCCGAACACGTAGATGTAGACGGCTCCGAGCGCGAAGGGGCGCTCGTGATACGGCGACACGGAGAGAAAGAGGAGCGGCACCGCGACCATGGCCGCGAAGCGCGCGAGGCGGGGCCTCGCTCGATCGGTCTCGAGCGGGACGACGGTCTGGAAAAGATGAATCGCGAACTGAGGCAAGAGCACCGTCAGGACGCCGGTCACCCTCTCCCAGAGGTCGGAGCGGAAGAACCCCGCCAGCGACTGGCTCCCGTACCAGAGCGCGATGTCCGTGGCGAACGCCGCGAAGAGCCAGTGCACCGCCTTCCGCCCTCGGAGCAGGACGCTCAGCGCAATCGCCATCGCCAGCACGGCACAGAAGAGGATCGTTTTCGGGCGCAGGTCTTCCACTCCCGACAGTGTCGCGCCGCGCGGGCTGCCGCGCAAAGTGGCCTTACGTCGGCGCTCCGTAGAGCTTGCGCGCGCGGATGAAGGCGAGCACTCCCCTCGGCACCACCTTTTCGACTTCGCTCCACGAGCCCTTTGCGATGCGGGCTCTGACCTGCGTGCTCGAGACGTCGGGCAACAGCGCCATGCCTTGATCGGGGGTCTCGAAGCCCGCGCGTGGGAGCACGATCGGCGGGGCGATGCGCGCGATCGCGTCGAACCCGTGCCAGCGAGGAGCTTCGGCGAGGACATCGCCCCCGATGACCAGCCGCGGCCGCCAGTCGGGGTGCGCCTCGACCAAAACCTCCAGCGTTCGCAGTGTGCGGCTCTCTCCGCCGATCGCCTCCTCGATTCGGGAGACCTCGACTCGAGGGATCCAAGCCATGGCGATTTCACACATTTTCACGCGGTCGTCGAAGGGAGCGAGCGACTTGGCGAAAGGATGCCTGTAGGTCGGCATGACGAGGACCCGATCGACGTCCTCGACGGACAGAAGCAGAGCGCACGCGAGCACGTGCGCGACGTGCGGGGGGTTGAAGCTGCCTCCGAAGATGGCGACGTTCAAGGTCGATACCCCGAAAAGCATAGAGCATGCGGCGGCTCGGCTCGACCGCGGCGCCAGAGGTGCTTAGCTTGCAAGTCGTGGAGCGCATCCATTCGCCGACTTTCATGGATCCGGCCAAAGCGGGGGACGCCATCCGCACGCGCGTCGATGCACGCGCCCCGTTGACGGTGGCCGACGCCGCGACCAAGACCGGTCTGCCCCTCAGAGACGCCGAGAATGGTCTCAACTGGCTGTCGAAGGAGTATCGCGGACAGCTGCGCGTCACGAATGAAGGCCAGATCGTTCACCGCTTTCCGTACGGCTTCTCGAAGCCCTGGGAGCGGGCGGCGGCTCGGCAGCGAGTCGTTGCCACGATCGGACGCGGGCTCCTTGCCACGGTGCGGTTCGTCGTGCGCGCTTGGGTGGCCATCGTCCTCGTTGGATACGCCGCGCTCTTCGTCGCCCTGATCCTCGCCCTCACTTTCGCCCGGCAGAACAACGATTCGCGCAGGAGCAACGACGGTCTGCCCGGCGGGGCGATGGCGTACGCCCTGCTGCGCGTCGTCGGCGACGCTCTCTTCTGGACGTTTCATCCCTGGTCTCCATTCTCGGTCGTCTCCGCGTACCCGGCCTACGGCCCGGCGTACGGGGCTCGGTTCGACTACGGACGTCCGCCGGCGCGACGGGCCGCAGGACCCCGCGTTCCACTGTACGAGCGCGTCAATCGCTTCTTCTTCGGTCCCCATCCCGCTCCGTCGGATCCGCTCGAGGACGAGCGGCGAATCGTGGCCGCGATTCGCGCCGGCAAGGGCCGCATCGGGCTGGCCGACGTGATGCGCGTCACCGGCTTGCCTCGGGAACAAGCCGATCCGCTGATGGCGAAGTTGATGCTCGACTACGACGGTGATGTGGCCGTCAGCGACGACGGCGGGCTCGTCTACCGGTTCCCGGAGGTGCGCAAGACCGCGTCGGATGCGCGCGAGGTCGAGCCGTCTCCCGCCTGGAGTCGAATCAAGCCGGTCGCCCCGCTCACGGGCAACTCGCTCGGCGCGAACGTCGCCATCGCCGGCCTCAACGCGTTCAATTTTTTCATGGGATTGTGGGCAATTCAAAATGGGCTGACGCTCGAGCGCGTCTCACATCTGTTCGATCGCGTTCCGTATCCGATCGTCGCGGATGGCACGCCGATCGTGCTGGGGATCATACCTATCGTTTTCTCGGCGCTCCTTTTCGTGCTTCCGGTGGTCCGCGCGCTCGCCCGGCCCGCGCGGTTGCGAAAGGCAGCCGAGGAGAAGGCTCGCCTTGCGGTCCTTCGAGTCGTTCTCGATCGGGTTCGGGCCAAAGAGCCGATCAACGACAGAAGCGTGGTCGAGGCGTGGCGGACGGCTTCGGGGCGGGCGCCGCCACCGAAGCGCATTGACCGCGAGCTGGTGGCCCTGGGAGGCGACGTCGAGATCCAGTCCGACGGACAGACGAGGTGGCGCTTTCCCGATCTGGAGACCGAGGCCGCGGCCGTGGCCGCCGAGCGTGAGGCCGCCGGGGATGACGAGGCGCGCCTGGGGCGCGTGGTTTTCGCGACCGACGAGCGCTGAGCTGGACGTGCGCGAGGGCCCGGCCGCGTCCGCCACACGCCCGTTGGGACCAACGTCCAACGGTCGGCGGAACGATTTTTTCCGGGGTGCGGGAATCCGCGCGGCCAGCCGTTGTTTTCAGGGCATGCCATTCGGAAAGCTCGTTCCTCTCACGGTCCTCGCGCTGTCGTTCGGGGCTGGATGCCAGCATCCGGCGGCGGCCGCCGCTCCCCCCGAGGTGCCCCCCCAGACGCCCGCGCCGTTCGCCACTCCCCCCGTGCTGCCCGGGACGCCTGACATTGCAACCCTGGCCGCGCGGGTGCGGCCGTCGGTCGTGAACATCACCACGGTCCAGGAAGTGCATGTTCCAAGGGGACAGTTCGGGTTTCCCGATCTGGGCGACCTGTTTCCGTTCTTCAACGGCGGGCAGGGAGGGTCCGGACAAGGGCCGACGCACCGGCATCCCTGGGGCCCCGGCGGCGACGACGTGATGAAACAGCAGGCGCTGGGCTCGGGCTTCGTCATCGACGAGCAGGGCGACGTCGTGACCAACGCGCACGTGATCGACGAAGCAAACACGGTGAAGGTCCGGCTCGCCGACGATCGCGAATTCCGCGCGAAGGTCATCGGCAAAGACACACGCCTCGACGTCGCGGTCCTCAAGCTGGAAGGCGCTCCGAAGGACTTGCCCGTGGCCTCCCTCGGACAGAGCGAGGCGACGCGGGTCGGCGAGTACGTCGTGGCGATCGGAAATCCGTTCGGTCTCGGCAATACCGTGACGATGGGAATCGTCAGTGCGAAGGGCCGGTCGATCGGAGCCGGGCCGTACGACGATTTCATCCAGACCGACGCGAGCATCAACCCCGGCAACAGCGGGGGGCCGCTCTTCAACCTGCGCGGTCAGGTGGTCGGCATCAATACGGCCATCAATCCGCAGGGGAAAGGAATCGGCTTTGCGATCCCGATTGACGCGGTGAAGGACATCCTTCCCCAGCTCCTCGCCACGGGCCACGTTTCGCGTGGCCGCATCGGTGTGGTCATCCAAGGGATGGACGAGGAGCTTGCCAAAGCGGTCGGCCTGGATCGGCCTCGCGGCGCTCTCGTCGAAGAGGTCGAGCCCGGAAGTCCTGCGGAGAAGGCTGCGATCAAGTCGGGCGACGTGATCCTGGCGGTCGACGGCCAGGACGTGGCCCACTCCGAGGACCTGCCGCGCGTCGTTGCGCGGCGCGCTCCCGGTACACGGGTTCGTCTCACGGTTCTGCACGACCGGCAGCGTCGTGACGTGGACATTTCTCTCGCTTCCCTGAAGGACGAGGGTGCCCACGATTCGCAATCGTCGCCGAACGCGAGCCCGGGGGAGCCCTCGGGGCTCGGGATCGGGGTGGGGGACGAAAACGGACAGGTCGTCGTCGAAAGCGTGCTTCCGGACGGGCCTGGCGACGGCAAGCTGCGTCCCGGCGACGTGATCGAGGAGGTCGATCATCATCCCGTCACCAGCGCGGACGACCTGGCGACGAGGGTCCGTTCGGCTCCCGCCAACCAGCCGCTGCTGCTCCGAGTGAAGCGGGGCGACCAGTCTCGGTACGTTGCCGTGGCGCGGGGAGGCGAAGCTCAGAAGTAAGCGGCGCCGGTGCTATCCTGCGTCGGGAGCGCACCTGTGGACGCCCCTGCAACGTCAGCAGTCGCCGGCTCCGCGGCGGGCGACTGCCGACCGTATACGCTCATTGCGGAGCTGACGTACCGGTGCCCCCTGCACTGTCCGTACTGCTCGAATCCTCTCGACCACTCCCGAACGAAGGACGAGCTGCAAACGTCGGACTGGCTGCGCGTCTTTGGGCAGGCCGAGGAGCTCGGCGTCGTTCAGGTCCACCTGACCGGCGGTGAGCCGCTGGCCCGCCGAGACCTGGAGCCGCTGGTGGCGGGCGCCCGCCAGCTCGGGCTCTACACGAACCTCATCACGAGCGGCATTCCGCTGACCCGACAACGCCTCGCGGAGCTCAAGCGCGCCGGGCTGGATGCGGTGCAGGTGAGCATCCAGGGGGTGGACGCGGCCGGCTCGGATCGGGTGGCCGGCTACCCGTCCTTCGACGACAAGTGCGTCGCTCTGGGCTGGGCGCGTGAGCTCGACCTTCCGCTCACTTTGAACGTCGTGCTCCATCGCGACAACATCGGTCGGGTTTCCGAGATGGTCGCTCTTGCGGAGCGGGTGGGCGCGCACCGGCTCGAGCTTGCCAATACCCAATACCTCGGCTGGGCGTTGGCCAATCGCGAGGCGCTCCTCCCGACGCGTGAGCAGCTCGATCGTGCCCGAACCATCGCGCATGCTGCGCGCGAGAGGCTCGAGGGCCGCATCGACGTGCTGTTCGTCATGCCCGACTATTACTCCGAGCGCCCTCGTGCGTGCATGGATGGCTGGGGACGTCGCTTCATCGACGTGACTCCGGACGGCACGGTGCTGCCCTGCCAGGCCGCACGGTCGATCGCGGGCCTCGCGTTCGACCGGGTCGGGGATCGCTCGTTGCGCGACGCCTGGGAGCGATCCCCGGGGATGCTCGCGTTTCGCGGAGACGAGTGGATGGTCGAGCCGTGCCGCAGCTGTCCGAAGAAAACCCTCGACTTTGGCGGGTGCCGCTGCCAGTCATTCGCTCTGACCGGAGATGCCAGGGTCGCCGATCCCGCGTGCCATCTATCGCCGCATCACGATCTGGTCGCGAGGGCCCGGGCGGAGAGCGACGACGCGGGCGCGAGGCGCTTTCTCTATCGCGGCGGGCGATGACTCAGTCGACGAGGCCGCGCTTGCGCATCGCCTCGAGCAGGGCCACGACGTCCCGGCGAATGATCTCGGGGTCAGCCGCCCCATGGGTGCGTGCCATCTCTTCGACGATCGCGTCGACGGAATGATCGCCGTCACACAGCTTCAGGATGGCGGCGGCCGATTCGCTCAGGGCCATGCCGCGCTCGGGATAGAGGAGCAAATGATGGTTTCCGACCCGATCCCACTTGAGGCGCGCTCTTGCAGCGAGGCGCGGGCCCTTCATGGCGATGCAAGGCAAACGCGGCGAGGACTGCGAACGTCGCGAGCGACGGCCCGCGCGAGCGTGGCAGCGCGGACTGCACTCATGCCGGGTACGCCGCGGCCACGGCGTCGAGCAGCGCCCACAGGATTTCACATTTCGTGATGAGGGCGGCGATGCACTTTTCCTGCAGCTCGCGGGTTGTCGCATGCAGGACGACGAGATCGATGGCCTCGCTCGAGTCGCTGCGCGCCCTGGTGACGCGCGTGCGAAAGTAATCTTGAACGGAGGCGTCGATCCATGGGTAGTGCTTTTGCCAGGCCGCCAGGCGCACCGCCATGATGTCGGGCGCGAAAAACTCCGTGAGCGACGCTGCGACTGCCTCGACGAGCGACCGCTCCCGCACGAGCTCTACGTAGGCATCGCACGCGAATCGAACCGCCGGCAGCACACCGCTGAGGCTCGCGACCTCCTTTCGATCGAGCCCCACCCCCTCGGCGAGCTTCAGCCAGAGCGAGAGACCTCCCTCGCTGTCGGCGCTTCCGTCGTGATCCACGATGCGATGGATCCATCGACGCCGAAACGCGGAATCGTCCGACTTGGACAGGATCAAGGCATCCTTGATGGGGATCCGCGTCTGGTAGTAGTAGCGGTTCTTGACCCAGCCGCGGATTTGGGCGGGCGAGAGCTTGCCTTCGTGCATCTCCACGTGAAACGGATGAAGGTCGTGGTATCGGCGCTTGCCTTCGGCACGGAGCCGCTCGACGAAGGCATCTCGATCCAGAGGCGAAGTCGAGCTCAAAGAACCACCTCCATTCCATCGAAAGCCACTTCCCAGCCGGCTTCCTGGACCGCTCGACGCTCGGGCGACCCTTCGACCAGGATCGGATTCGAATTGTTGACGTGCGTGAATATCTTCCGGGGCGTTCGCAGGAGGGCAAGCTGCGCGAGGCTTCCCTCTCGACCCCCGATCGGAATGTGAGCCATGTCCTCGGCTCTCGAATTCGACAAGCCGAGCCGCAAGAGCTCGTCGCTCGACCAGAACGTGCCGTCGAAGAAGACGCAATCGACGTCGTTCAGCTCCCCCGTCAGATCCGCCGCCGAAGAGGTGGCGCCGACGTAGGCCGCACGCTTGCCGCTCGTCGTATCGCGGAACCAAAGAGCGACGTTGTCCTCGGGCGACGCCTGGCACAATCCGATGAGATGCACGGGCAACTTGCCCGGGACCGCTCGAGCTTCGACGGCAACTCCCGAATCGAGCGCGATCTCGCCGCCGAGCGGAAGATCGCGCCACTCGACCTGGCCTGCAAAGCGCTTCAGCGTACGGAAGATCGCATTGCGTTCCTCGAGACCGCTGCGGACCGCCGAGGTCGCAGCCAGGACCAGTGGCCACGACTCGCGCAGCGAGAAGAGGCCCAGCACGTGATCGAGATCGCCGTTCGAAAGGACGATCGATTGGATCGGCGAATGCCGCAGTCCTCGAGGCTGAAGGAAGGGACTGTCCTCGATCTGACGTAAAATGTCCGGCGACGCGTTGACGAGGTGCCAGCGCTCTGCATTGGCCGAAACGGCGAGGCTGTCCTGTGTGCGGGCGCGCACCCGCGGATCGCGACGACGCGCGGCCATGCAGTTCGCGCAGCCGCAATTCCACTGCGGGACCCCTCCCCCCGCCCCGGACCCGAGAACGCGCAGGAGCACGTGCCCCGTGTAGCACGCCTCGACTCGCTGTCGCTCGCGCGCGTCACTTCGATCGGGGCTGGGTTTCGGCGCGTCCCATCCCCTCCGCGCCGGAGGGCGTCAGGCGAGGCTCCACCTCGATCTGGTCGGAGATCGCATGCACGCCCGGGACGGTCGACACCAGAGTGACGGCGTCGAGACGGCTTTGCTCGCTATGGACGGTTCCGCTCAGGATCACGCGTCCCTGCGCCACGTCGATGAAGAGATGCTCCGTCAGCAGCTCCGGATCACGCCGGATCGCGGACTGGATGTCCGTCCTGACGACCCTGTCGCTCTCGCTGACGCTCGGCCTGGTCTGAAGGTCGTTTCGCACGTCGCGCACGCCCGGCACGTCTCGGGCGTCCGCGACGGCCGCGGCGGCTGCCACGGAATTCGGGGCGACGCCGGTCAGGACGACGACCCCGTTTCGGGCGTCGATCCCGGGGACGAAAGGATGCACCCGCGGGTCGAGCACGTACGCATCAGCGAGCGATTGCATCACGTCGCGATCGGCGCGCACCGCCGGCGGCTCGGCCCGGAGCGTTCCGTCGTCGGTCAGAGCATCCACCCGGAGCGATCCATCGTCGAAGCCGGAGGGCTCGGCCAGCCGAGCGTCTTCTTCCGCGCGCACGCGCTCGGCCGCGTTGCCGACCCACCCCCCCAGCTTGACCAGCCCGTCCTTCGAAGAGACGGTGACGTGCGCATCGTCGAGCCAAGGGTCCGCGCGCAGCATGTACTTGACCTGCGCGGTCAACGTGCTGTCCGCGCGTTCGCGGGGCGCAAGGGGCCGCACCGAAAGGGTGTCGACGACGTCACCGACGCCCGGGATCGCCAAAACATCCGCGAGAGCGATCCGGCGCGCCGCGTCCGAATCGACGTCGCCCGTCAGCCGGACGACGCCATCGTGGGTTCTTGCGCCGATCCGCTGGGAGGAGACGGCATCGTCCTTCGCCAATCGCGCAGCCACGGCGAAATCGAGCTCGTAATCGGGGCGAGGGACCGGAGCGACGGAGATTCGATCGACGATGGCGCGGACGCCTCGAACGACGGGTGCAATCTCGACCGCTCGCTGAGCCGCGAGCCGGTTCGAAACCGTTCCCTGCAACGTGACGACCCCGTTGACCACCTCGACGCCTACGTGCTCGGGCCCGACCTCGGCATCGCGGTCGAGCTCACGGCGCAGGACCGCTCCGATCGTCGGGTCCGGAACGACGTTCAGGCGGTCGACCAGGACCGTGTCGGCCAGCATCGTGGGCGCAGCCGGTCCACGCGTGGTCGTGAGGAGCTCGGCCTGGTTCACGCAGGCCCAGAAGGACGCGGTCGAAACCGCGACGACGACTGCCGAGCCAGAGCGCACGAAGGATGCCATGTGTTTCTGTCATCGGTTCGCAACGTTCGTTCCACGCAATCGCCATGCTCGCTTGGGCGAAATTCGGTTACGGTAACGACGGGATTCGAATGGCCGTCGCGTCGACCGTAATCCCCGCCGAGACGCTGGACAGGGCGCGCACGCGCACGCTCTTCGTGCTGTGGACGACGTACGGGTCCTTTTACCTGTGCCGGACCAACTTTGGCCCAGCCGTTCCATCGATGAGGCGCGACCTCGGCCTCACAGCGCTGCAGATCGGCTTTCTCTTGGGCGGGGTCAAGCTCGGCTACGCGCTCGGGCAGCTGGTCAATGGACAGCTGACGGAACGTTTCGGGCCCAGGCGTGTGCTCATCACAGGCATGATTGGATCGAGCGTGGCGACCCTGCTCCTCGCCGCGGCTCCCACCCTTGCGGCGCTGCCGGGCATCGCAGGCGCTCCGGCCGCGGCGCTCGGAGCAGCCGCGCGCACGATCGCCGGGATCTTTGGCGTGTCGGTGACGGCCGGGGGCCCGCTTGCGCTCATGCTGATGCTCGCGTTCGTCAACGGTTGGTTCCAGGCGGGCGGCTGGCCGCCTGTGTGAAGATCGCCGGGCGCTGGTTTCCGATCGCGCTCCGCGGTCGGACGATGGGCGTCCTGGGCACCAGCCTGACGCTCGGGTCGGCGCTCGCGATCTTCCTGGTTGGCGGGCTCCTTTCCGTGACCGGCAACGTCTGGCGTGTGGCCTTCGTCGTCCCCCCCGCGCTTCTTCTTGCGTCCTGCCTCCACACCTCGCTGCGCCTCCAGGAGCATCCCCCGGCCGACGAGCCGCGAGACGTGTCGCCCGCTCTGCGCGACGCCTCCGACCGACTCCCGATCTCGCAGGCGCTTGCCGCCACCCTGGGGAACCCGCGGATCTGGGTGCTCGCGCTCGGCCTCTTCGGTGTCGATGCCGTGCGTTACGGCTTTCTCGATTGGGCGCCCGGGCACTTGGCCGAGGCGCATGGATCAACGGCGGCCTCGGCCGCCCTCAAGACGGCAGTATTCCCGCTGGCTGGAGCCTTGGGAGCACTGTCCTCGGGGTGGATGACGGATCGCTTCTTCGAATCGCGCCGCGCGCCGGTCTGCGCGATGATGCTGGTGGCGGTTGCCCTCCTCACGCTCGCATACCGAGCCGTCGTCTCGCTGGGAACGGGCCCGACCGTTCTGTGCTTGGGGCTCACGGGCTACTTCTTGTACGGAGCGCAGATCTTGCTCGTGGGCACCGCGGCCCAGGACTACGCGCGCCGGGGCGCCATGGCGGCTGCCGCCGGTTTCGTCGACTTCGCTGGGCACGTGGGAGCCTTCAGCGGCGACGTGGTGACTGCCTTGATGTTGAGGCGGCACGGTTGGGGTGGAGCGATCGCGTGGTGGGCGTGCGCCGCCTTCGGGGCAGCGGCGCTGGTGGCCATGCTATGGCGCGTTCGTCCCAACGATGACCGTGGCCGGGTTGTTTCGATTCCTTGATGCGCTTCACGGCGCGGTCAAAACACGCAAGCTCGTGCCCCTCGCTCTCGTGGCCCTCGTGTGTCTCGAGCCGCGAACGCGGGCGGATGCCGGGCAAGGCTCTCGACGCGAGCGCGTCGTCGCGCGCATTGGCGCGGGCACGGTCGTCACTGCAGGAGAGGTCGAGGACCTCATCGCCCGGATGCCGACCTTCCAGCGCACTTCGTACGGGAGCACCCCCGAGACGATTCGCAGGCGCGTGCTGAGCGAGGTGCTGATCGACGACCGCCTGCTCGAGATTGCCGCCGCGCGCGACGGGATCGAACGAGCTCCCGCGACCGCTTATGCCCTCGATCGCGCCCGTGCCATGGCCACGGTTCGCGCCCTGCGCGCCCGCATCGGGGGCCCAGCGGCCGTCCCGCCCGAGGACGTGCGCGCCTACTACGAAGCAAACCGAGCGCGCTTCGAGTCCGACGAGCGAGTGCACGTCTGGCGCATCCTCTGTCCGACGCGCGCGGAGGCCCAGTTGGTCCTCGACTCTTGCACGCAGCGCGGGTCGACCCCGAGCGCGTTCGCAGGTCTCGCCCGCGAGCACAGTCGAGACAAGGCAACGTACTTGCGCGGCGGCGACCTCGGGTTCATCGCCGCGGACGGTTCGTCGAGCTTTCCCGAGCTCCGCGTGGACCCGGCCATTTTCCGCGCGGCTGCCGGTGTTCGCAACGGCGAGATCGTCCCGACGCCGGTGGTCGAGAACGGCGCGTTTGCCGTCGTGTGGAGGCGCGGGGCGCTTGCAGCCGTCCACCAAACGCTCGATGAGGCCGCCGGCTCGATTCGCGACACGCTTTCGAGAACGCGCGTCAAGGAGGAGACAGAGCGTCTCGTGGCGACCCTTCGTTCGTCCAAGCTGCGCGATCTCGACGCGTCACCGCTCGGGATGCTCGAAATCGGCGACGCGGCCGCTCGTTGAGCCGTTCACTTTCCGTGCTCGAGCGCCGCGAGGGCGGCGAGCGCGGCGGAGCGCTCGGCAAGCCGCTTGCTGCGTCCCTCGCCGCGCGCCAGGGTCCGATCGGCCAGCACGACCTCGACCTCGAAGATCTGTTCGTGCGATGCGCCGCGCGTGCAGACGACCCTGTAGACGGGCGCCGCCAGCCCGACGGCCTGGACCCGTTCCTGCAGTGCGCTCTTCGGGTCCAGGATCGCGAGCCCTTCCGCTTTCGAGAAGCGGGCGCCGACGATTTCTCGCACGAGGGCGCGCGCACCGCCGAGGCCGTGGGCCTCGTACACGGCGGCGACCACCGCTTCGACCGCGTCCGCGAGAACGTTCGTCTGGTCGCGCTCGGTACCCAGCGTCGCGCCACGACCCAGAGCGATGCAAGCGCCGAGGTCGACATCGCGCGCCCACTCCGCGAGGGCTTCGGAGTTGACCAGCGCGGCGCGCATCCGCGTCAGCTTGCCCTCGTCGGCGGACGGGTGCACGGCAATCAACATCTCGCTGACGCACAACCCGAGCACCGCGTCGCCCAGAAATTCGAGACGCTGGTTGTCCTGGGCTCCCGTCTCGTTGGCGAAGCTCGCGTGAGTCAGCGCCTCGTCCAGTCTCGGGACGTCGCGTGTTCCCAGGAGCGCCTGGATGCGCGCGTGCAATGCCGCGCGCGCCGCCGCGATCGCTTCCGACGCGCTCACGGACCGATCGCGTCGCACGCCTCGGCGGCGTCCAGGTCGAGTTGAGTCAGGCCACCCGCGTCGTGTGTCGACCAGAGCACGCGCGCGCGACCCCAGCCGATCTCCACGTCCGGATGGTGGTCTCGCTTTTCGGCGAGGCAAGCGAGTCGAACGACGAACGCGACGGCCGACGCGAAGTCCGGGAATGCGTAGCGTTTCGCGATGGCGTTCTGGTCCGTGCGTTGCCAACCTGCGTGCGTCGAGAGCCACGAGTCGATAGCGGCGGGATCGAGTCTATTCGGACGAGCCATGACGGGCATTGTCCCGTTCCCAGCGGCGCCGTCCACCCCATCTTGCGGCGGCGCCGGGTAGCTCGCATCGCACTGCTTCGCGCTGTCGCGATCTGAGCCGCTGGAGCATAGCGCCCGCCGGGTCCGCAGCGGCGTCCGCGCGCTATGCTGGGCGGGCGTGCTGGCCGCGTGTCCGTTCTGCCGCGAGATGTTCGATCGCCGTGAGCGAAGGTCCTGCCCCCTGTGCGGTGTAGCGCTCGTCGCCTTCGAGCGACTGGCGCCGTCCGAAGAGGCACTCGGCGACGATGGCCTGCCGCTTCGTCCTGAGCACGAGCCGCTCCCGGTCGCATTTCTAGGCCGTGGACGAGGGCTGCTCGCCGTGCTCGCCATGGCCGGCCTCGGAGCGTTCTTTCTCCCGTGGATCCACGTCACCCTGCCCGACATCGTCACCTACTCCGGCGTTGCGGTGGCGCGGCGCCTGGGTTGGGCATGGGGCGCCGGTGTTGGATGGTTCATCCTGCTCCCGACCGTGCTCAGTCGTCGCAGCATTGCGGAGATGCGCGGCGCGCGTGTCGCTGCGGCGTTCTTGTCGTCGGTCCCGGGTGTGACCGCGCTCGTCCTTCTCTTGCGTCCACCCCACGGAGGTCACGGAGTTCCACTCCGATTCACCTTCGGCGAAGGTGTATACGCGACGCTCGCACTGTCCGCCGTCGCGCTGGCCGTGGCAGTGGTCTTCGGCGGTCGCGGGGACGACATTCGCCTCCGTCGAGGCACGTCGCGAGGAGAGGTCGTCCATTGAAGTCGTGCGCAAGGGCGGTACGCATGTCACACTGGCGCGCGAGAGCGATCGGATCGCCCAATGCCCGTCGCATCGAAGCGTCTGCCCCAATCGAGACCGCACGACGAGGACGACGAGCTCGTCGACGCGGAAGTACCGGCGGCGGTCGTCTGCGCGCGATGCGGCAACGCTGAGTGTTCGGGGTGCGCGCAGGATGGCACGCTGTCGGGGGTGATCGCGGTCGTGCCCTGGGAACGTCCGGGCGGCGCCAATCTCGGCCGTCTCTGGGCGACGGCGCGGGCCACGACGTTCGACGCGGATCGGTTCTTCGAGTCCCTGCCCGACGGGCCTCTGGCGCCCGCGGTGAAGTTCGCGGTCGTGAGCGAGATGATGGCGGTCACCGCCATGGCGTTGTCGGCGCTCGTCCTTGCGATCGCCGTTGCGCCCGCGCGGGTCAGGCACATCGTCATGGACCACGGCGTGACGGCGCTCCGGCTCACCGCCGTCGGCATTCCCGCTATCGCCGCCTTGCTCGTCGTCGCTCATGCGGCCCACGGATATGCGCTCGATCGCGGCGCGCGTCGCGCGGGATCGCGCTCGTGCGTGGTTCGAGCGCTGCGCTTCGGTCTTTATGCCGCCGGGTGGGACATCGTCCTGGGGCCGATCGGTCTCGTCGGAGTGGCCGTCAAGGAAGGCCTGCGCAGGGCCGCGTCCATCGCAACGGTCGGTGTGGGCCTACCCACGCGGAGTGCGGTCGCATTTCTTCGCGGCTGCTATCGGCTCGAGGGCAAAGGCGCCTTGCCGGCGCTGCGCGCGTCGTATCTCGTGGCCATCATGGCAACCCTGCTGGGGGCGCTCGTAGTCGTCGCGGGCCTGGTCGCCGCGCTGGCCCTCTGAGCAGGACGATCGCCCTGGCATTTCCGTGGTAGGGACGATCCGAAAGGCACCTCAATGCCCGAAGACTCGACCCCCGCGCCCGTGTACGTCATCGAGTCGATCCCGGTAGCCGGTGACCACGAGGTGGCGGCCGCCGAAGTTCGAAAAGAGGGGATTCCTACGCCGGCGCACCTGCGCATCTATCCCGAGCTCGCGCGCGGCGGGATGGGCCGCATCCACCCGGCGACCGATCGCAACCTGCTGCGTCACGTCGCCCTCAAGAGACTCGATCGAAAACTGGCGAGAGAGTCGTTCTACCGGGACGGGTTCGTCGCGGAAGCCCAGATCACCGGTCAGCTCGAGCACCCGAACATCGTCCCCGTCCACGAGCTCGCCATCGATCAAAACGGGGTCCCCTACTTCACGATGAAGCTCGTTCGGGGCAATTCGCTGGACCGATGGATGCGAGATCCCGCGCTCCCGCTCGGCTCGAGCGAGCGGCTGGAGAGGGGCCTCGAGATTCTGGTCAAGGTGTGCGACGCGATTGCTTACGCTCATCACCGCGGAGTCATTCACCGCGACCTGAAGCCCGAGAACATCATGGTCGCGAGCTTCGGTCAGATCTACGTGATGGACTGGGGCCTGGCGCGCTTGAGCAAGACGAGGCCCGCGTCGGGCGCGCACTCGCAGATGGAGGCACCCGGGCCCGTAGGCACGCCGGGATACATGGCGCCCGAGCAGGCCCGCGGCAATCCAGCCGAGATGGACGAGCGGTCCGATGTCTTCGGTCTCGGCGCGATCCTCTATGAAATCGTCAGCGGCAAGACTCCGTTCGGTGACTACGACGATCTGTCTTCCGCGATCCGTCGAGCGAGCGAGGGCGCCGTCGTGCCGATCGACGAAGCGACGGCTCACATCGGGGTCTCCAAGCGACTGCGCAACATCATCGCGAGAGCCACGGCCCCGTGGCCCGAGGATCGATACCAGAGCGTTCTCGAGCTGCAGCGCGAAGTCGTCTCGTTCCTGCGCGGTGGGTTGCATCTGCCACGGAAGGCATTTCCGGCCGGGGCGCTGATCGTTCGCGAGGGCGAGCCCGGCGATGCCGCCTACATGATCGTCAGCGGACGTTGCCGTGCCTACCGCACCGTCGGCGGTGAGCAAGAGACGCTCGCGGTGATGGGTGCGGGCGACGTCTTCGGAGAGATGGCCCTGCTCCTCGACGAGCCCCGAGCGGCGACGGTCGAGGCGGAGGAGCCGGTCACGGTCCTCGTACTCGGCAAGAGCACCATGACCGAGGGGCTCGGCATCGGGGGCTGGACGGGAGCACTCGTGCGAGCGCTCGCCCAGCGCTTTCACGACCTGGAGCACCAGGTGCGAAGCTCGGGGTTCCGCCGGGGCTAACGCCGGGGGGCCCTGGCGTTCACGGAAACGCCAGCGGAAAGACCGCATGCGGAGCCTGTCCGTGGCAGGCGGCGCATGCGGCAACTCGCCCGTCGCTGACCACGGTTCCATCCGGCTCGATCGCCATGAATTGCCAGCCCCCGCGCTGCTGCATCACGAGCAGGCCGGCGGCCTCGTCGCCGCGGATGTCGTGGACGATCGCCTCCTCGACCAAAATCGCGCCGTCCGCGCCGCCGCCGCGGCCTTCGACCATCGGTCGAGCGGCGTCGTTGGTCCAGACGATTGCATCGAACCGTTCGCCGTGACCTCGGGACAGGAACGGGCCCGCGATCCTCGTCATCCGCGCACGGAAGTCGAGCGGAACCGGGGAGGCTTCCGCAGGCGTGGCGCTCGACGATGGGGCCCGCCGCTCGGGCGATCGCGGGGCGGAAGTTCCGACCGGCCCGGGCAAGGCGGCTTGGCAACCGATGAGAGCCATGGAACCGAACGACAGCGTTCGGAGGAGGCGGCCGAGGGGAGGCGCCCTGCCCGCGACGCGAGGGCTTGGCCGAGATCGTTGCCATGGCTGCCATGGCAATGATCTCCCGCCGAGGCCGGCCGCCGCAGGGCCGAGCGAGCGCCCGCGAGTGGAGGCGGAACGAGGCTCAGGATGACCCGAGAACCCGAAGAGGAGCGGCCGCAGACTAGAAGACAACGCCCGCCGCGATCGACACCGTCCATTGGCGGTCACCCGATACTCCAATGCCGGCATTTTCCGCGCTCGGGGCCGTCATATCCATTGCAAACTCCGCGGACAGCGACAGGACTTCGTAACGGTAATCCAGGCCACCGATCGCGCGCCACCTCTGGATCCGGGCGCGCCCGAACGACGTGCCCTCCGAGTCGGCGGCGCTGGGCGTCAGATCGACTGCGCCCGAGTCCGCGAAGATGACGACCCGCTGCGCTTCGAGGTACGGCGTGAGCACGGGGCCATCTCGGAAAGGAAATGGCTTCGAGAGCTCCCCCTCGATTCCGAGGGTCGTCAGACCGAACGTCGACGCGCCGCTCAGCGTGCGAACGCCGCCGCCCACGGCGATGTCGGGCAACGCTCCGAGGAAGCCGCTCCGATATCCCTCGAGCACGGCCCAGCGCGCATCGGCGCCCCACACCCAGAGCGTCGTCTTCGCCACGTAGCCGGCGGTCGCGGCCACTTCGAGCCCATAGGGCAGGCCCTTGCGTGCATGCAGCGAGTAGACCTGGATGTAGGGATCGGGGCCCGACGGCCCCTGCGTTCCCGCGCGCCAGTACTGAAGGCCGCCAGCGACTGCATTCGAATTGATATGGGTGAACGCGGCCTCGAGGCTCAGCGCGAAGCCCCCGTAGCCCGTGGTTCGAGCCGGGTGCATCGCCGTGGGGGCGACGGCCATTCCCAGCTCGCTCATCAGATTGGCCCACGCGACGGTGTCCGGCAGACACGGGTAGTCGTTCGGCTGGGCGCCCGTCGGGAACGGCGCGCTCAGCACGACGCTCGGATTTTGCGCGATTTGCTGGCACGTGAAGCCCGGGGGAAGTCCGGGGGGCTGGGTCACCAGACGTCCGGGGGTCGGGTCCATCTGCGCCCCGCCTGCGCTCGAGGACGCGCCGAGCAATGACCCCGCGACGGCGAACGCGACCTTCGTTGGACGGCGCAAATGAGCTCCCCGCACGCGACCCGACTCGGCCGTCGAGGCTAGCGTAACCCTCGCTCGAATGAAGCCGTGAAGCGACTCGTCCCACGGAAGTGGCCGTGGGCGACGGCGCGGCGGCCGACGGGTGCCGCGTCGCAGCGCGTGGTATGGGCCTGCATCCGGTGCGTCCGGTGCCCCGCCGGCGGACCGGACCTGCGCATGCCGAAGACATCCTCCGCCACGCCACGCCTCAGGGCAGAGCCGGTGGCCAAGCCGCTGCACGTCGTCCTCGTCGAGCCGGAAATCCCGCCCAACACGGGGAACGTCGCCCGCCTCTGCGCTGCCACGTGCTCGGCTCTTCACCTGGTGGGCACGCTCGGCTTTCGAATCGACGAGCACAGCGTTCGGCGCGCCGGAGTCGATTACTGGCACCTCGTCGATCTTCGGACCCACGTCGATTTCGACCATTTTCTGCATGCCTGGTCGAAAGAGGCGCCGTCCGGCCGTCTGCACCTGTTCAGTGCGACCGCCTCGACCAGTTTTTTGAACGCGCCGTACGCTCTCGGTGACGCGCTCGTCTTCGGGCGGGAGAGCGTCGGGCTCTCGTCCGACCTGTTGGACCGGTTTCGTGATCGGGTCGTCGCGATCCCCACGATGGGGGCCGTTCGCTCGCTGAACCTCGCGAACGCGGTCGGGATCGCGCTTTACGAGGCGCTGCGCCGGC
>DASPUY010000262.1:0-4172 GCA_035622655.1 Polyangiaceae bacterium | reverse complement strand
CGTCCCCCTCCCGCACGAGCCACTTCGAGATTGTCCCCTCGCTCACGCTTTCGCCGAGCTGGGGAAGGGTCACGTCGATGAGCATGGGCCGATCGCTCTCCGCGGCGGATGGGTGACGCTAGCCTATAGCGTTGGTCCTCGCGATCGCAATTGGGCGACGAAGTAGCCGTCCGTGGCGTGCACGTGGGGCAAGAGACGAAAGCTCGAAGCATGAGCTCCCGCGACGGCGGCGACGGCCGCCGCCTGCGATCCGAATGGATCGGGAGCGAGCTCGGGTCGAGCGCGAATCAGCGCCTCGATCACGTCCTCGCACTCCTCGCGCAGGACACTGCATACGACGTAGACGAGGGTTCCTCCCGGGCGGACATGCTCCGCAGCGCGGGCCGCAATGGCGATCTGCGTCGCCGCCAGTGTGGTAAGGTCCTCGCGTCTGCGGCGAAGCGCGATTTCCGGCCGGCGCCGCAGCGTTCCGATCCCCGAGCAAGGTGCGTCGACCAGCACGCGGTCGTACGAGCCGACGACCTCGCCGGAGCCGACTCGCCAGTCCACGGCATACGTGGAGCGGGGTTGCAGACGGAGGCGGGCCAGGTCCTCCCGCAGGCGCTGCAACTTCGAGGGGAGGGCGTCCGCGGCGTCAACCGCGCCCTCCTCTCCGGTCGCCCGCGCGAGGATGGCGGTCTTGTTTCCGCGCCCCGCGCAGGCGTCGAGGACGGACTCGCCCCGCCGCGCCCCGACGGCGAGGGCGGCGAGCTGCGCCCCTTCCTCCTGCACGGACCACGCGCCTTCCTCCCAGCCCGGAAGCCGTTGTGGCTTTCCGCCGCCCCGCATCAAGATGGCGAGCGGTGAGACGCGCCCTTCCTCGAACCGCGCGTTGGGCGCTGCCGATTCGAGTTCGCGTTTCCAGCGGAGTCGCTGTTCCGGCGCTTCGACGCGCAGGGTCACCGCCGGGGGCGCTGCGCCGGCACGAAAGAATGCGTCGGCGCCGTCTGGCGACAAGTCTCGTGCCAAAGCTTCGCGGAGCCAGGCAGGCGCGGAAGCGACGAGCGCCTGCGCGCGCGCATCGTCGTCGATGCTCGACACGTCGGCCGAGAGCTTTCGGAGGATCGCGTTGGCGAACGCCGCCATGCGGTCTCCGCGAATCGTTCGTATGGCGTCGACTGCTTCGTGCACGGCCGCGAAGGCCGGGACCCGAGTAAACGTGATCTCGTAAGCGGCGATGACCAGGTGCGCGCGTACGCGCGGATCGAGCTTGCCGATCCCTTTCGGGGCGAAACGGAGCAAGCGCTCGAGGAGCCAAGGCATCACGCGCAGCGAGCCGTAAACCAGCTCGGTCGTCAGAGCGTGGTCGCGGGGGCTGAGCTGAGCGCTGCGCGTCAGCTCGAATTCGAGCACAGCTGCGGCGAACGCACGCTCCGTTTCCACGCGCTGCAGAACGCGGGCCGCCACGTCGCGCGCCAGCGTCACGAAGAGAGAAGCTCCCGGAACTGACTCACGATGACGTCCCAGCGACGCTCGACGTCGTTCTTGAAGGCGACCAGCATGAGGAGCACGAGAACGACCATCCCGGCGAGGCTGGCGGCCTCACGCGCCCTTATGGAGAGAGGTCTGCGCCGGGCCGCCTCGAAAAGGAAAAAGAGGAGGTGACCGCCGTCGAGCACCGGAATGGGCAAGAGGTTGATCATCCCGAGGTTCACGGAGATGAGCGCCATCGCCCAGACGAAGTACGCGGCGCCCTTCGCCCCGGCCTGGCCCGCGATGTCGTACATCGTGATGGGCCCCCCGACGCTCGAGAGCGATACGCGGCCCTGAAGGAGGCGAAGCATTCCGACGCCGATGAACTTGATGACGCTGGCCGTCTCTTCGAGGCCGTGCCAGAAGGCGTAGATCAGTCTGTGCGGATTCGGCACGAGGCGGTCGTCCGCCATCGGCATCCAGTGATCCGTGCGGAAGACGTACCGGTCGTAGTGTTGTCCGAACTCATCGGTCCACTGCTCTTTGCGGAGCTGAAAGAAGCCCCGCATCAGGGCGCCGTCGCGCAGCCATTGGAGCTCACGCATCCTGTCGGCGCCCGCGACGAGCTCGTCCTCCATCGTGCGCCACAGCTGCTGGGGCGCCCCATCCAGCGTCGTGATCCTGTCCCCGGCGCGCAGGCCGGCTCGCCATTCGCTCGATGCCTGCGGTACGAACGCCACGTACATGTCCGCAAGCTCGATGCCGGCGCGATCGGCCACGTCCCGGGCGCGTTCTTGTGAGTCGGCGGGCGGCACGCTCCCGGCCAGCCGTGGTGCGGGTGTCAATTGAGCGACCCCCGGCTCGAGGACGGCCAGCTTGCAGAGGCCCCCGAGCGCGTTCGGGACATCGACCGGTCGGAGGTAGCTCAGGACCACCTGATCGCCTCGGTTTTGGGCGAGCGCGTCGACGAGATCGACGAAGCGATCGATCCGCCGTCCATTGATCGCGGTGACGCGGTCGAACGTCTGGAGCTTCGCATGGCCCGCCGGCGAGTCGGGCCTGGTCACGCCGATCACCGCCGCCGGAAAGCGCGGATCGATCCCCACTCGACCTGTGTGCTCGACGATGTCGAGCTCCCGCACTTCCTTCTCGTCATCCGGTGTGACCGTCACCTCGAGCGGCTTCCCGTCCCGCAGGACTGCGAAGGTGAGCGGCCTTCCCGCGCGCTGCGCGATGATCCGCTGCACCTCCGGAAAGCTCGTGACGTCGCTGCCACCGACCCGCAGAATGCGGTCGCCCGGCTTGAGCTTGCCATCGGCCGGCTTGCCGGGCATGACGATGCCGACGGTGGGCGGCAAGAACTGCTCGTCCTCGAGGAAAACCGAGGTGTAGAGCGCGATCGGGAAGAGCAGGTTCATCGCCGGGCCGGCGAGCACGATGACGACTCGGTGCCAGAGCGTTTGCGCCTCGAACGTCCGGCTCCGCTCTTCCGGCAGAATGGGACCGGTCGCTCTGCTCTCTTCGAGCATCTTGACGAAGCCGCCGAAGGGCAAGAGTGCGACGCAGTACTCGGTCTCCTTGCCCCGGATGCGCAAGATCTTGGGACCGAACCCGATGGAGAAGGTCAGGACCTTGACGCCGAAGATCTTCGCGAAGGCGAAATGGCCCGACTCGTGGATGAAGATGAGCGAGCTGACCAGCAAGACGAAGTACAGTAGGTCCACGCGCTTCCGATCGGGCAGTTAGCACATGCCGGGTCTCGCGCTCTCTCCCCCGCTAGACCCGCTCCGCGATGACGAGCCATTCGTAGGCGTCTCTGGGCTCGATCCTCGCCGTCCAGTGCGGCGCGAGGGAATCGGCCCACTCCCTTTCATCGAGCAGCAGCGCCCGGATCGAGACGCCTGCGTTTGCGTCCTCGTAGATGCACGTGCGGTCGCCCGTGCGGATCACGCGCCGGTGCTCGTCCGTCGCAAGCGCGGCGGCCGCATCGAGCCAGGCGATCGACGGCACCTCCGCGACGAATCGCCCGCCCCGTCGTACGACACGGCCGAGCTCGCGGCCGAGACGGCTTACGGCGGCGAGGTCGTCAGGGTGCGCCAGGGTTCCGTGCAGCGCGATCGCGGCATCGAAAGAGTCGCTGTCGAACGGGAGGGGGGCCACCCAGAAATCCGCACGGACGAGAGGGATCGGACGGGCGCGCCGCGCGCAGCATGCGAGCATGGCTTCGGACACGTCGACCCCGGTGGGTCGATGCCCCGCGTCGAGCAGGGCGGGCAGCTCACGCCCAGTCCCGACACCGAGGTCGAGCACTCGGGCCGGCGGGGAGGGCAGCTCGGCGATGACCTGCTTCATCCGTAAGCGGGAATCGGATGCGGCGGGGGCGTACGACCGGTCGTAGCCCGCCGCGATGGCGTCGAAGAAGCGTGCGACGCCGCCCTTGTCCATCCCTCTCTCCGCCTATGGCCTCGATGTCATGGATCCGTTGGGTCGCGCAGCTTCGACTCACCGATCGACCACCGATCCTTCGTTCCGACGGCCTCGAAAGTCGCGGCGATACCTCATTGGCGGGTCCGGTTGCCGTCGTGGCACTAACATCCCCCGGGTGTCCGTGCTTGCAATCTCGGAAGCGCTCGAGCAAGGAACGATCCCCGCGCCGTGGGGGAGCGCAGCGTCGGGGTTCTGGCGATGGACCTTCGGCAGGAACGTCGCGCGCCGGGTCG
>DASPUY010000261.1:0-35734 GCA_035622655.1 Polyangiaceae bacterium | reverse complement strand
CACCGAGGAGCAGGTTGAAGAGATCGAGCGCCGCCTCGACAGCGGTGACTTTTTCGAATTCTTGACCGATCTGCTCGACGAGTGGTCGGGCGACGACTCCGACGAGCTGCTCGAGCTGCTCGACACGCAGCTCGGCGACGTCGGTGTCGATCTCAAGCTCGAGAAGCGCACCGCGCCGGAGGCCGAAGAAGAAGACGAGGCAACCGAATACGCGGACGACGAGTTCGACGAGGACGAGAGCGACGAGGATGGCGACGAGGACGAGGAGGAGGAAAGAGACGAAGAAGACGAGGCCGAATGAGGCGCCATTTCGCCTTCGACGGACAGTCTTCACCTCCCGCGCTCGCCCTCCGTTTCGGGCCGTGTCTCCTGTGAGCCTCGTCGTTCAGCAGCCACGGCTGCCATCGCCTTGATCAAGAGTTCCGTGGCGGACTCGACCTGAGCTGCAGAGACGTCGAGGTGCGTGACGATCCGCAACCGCCGTGGCCCGGAGGCTCCGACGAGAAGCCCGAACGAGCGCGCGCGATTCGCGATCGCGGCGGCGGGCAGATCGACGTCAACGTGCACGAGGTTCGTCTGGACCGTCTCGAGGTCGACGTGCGCCCACTCGACGCGCGCCATCGCCTGCGCAAACGCGCGCGCGTTGGCATGGTCTTCCACCAGCCGATCCCGGTGGTGTCTGAGTGCGTAGAGCGCGCCCGCGGCGAGAATGCCTGCCTGCCGCATCCCGCCGCCCCATCGCTTGCGGAATCTTCGCGCCCCGACGATCAGGTCGCGCGGTCCGCACAGCGCGCTGCCGACTGGGGCACCGAGACCCTTCGAAAAGCAGACGCTCGCCGTATCGAAAGGCGCGCA
Source organism: Polyangiaceae bacterium (assembly GCA_035622655.1). GTDB lineage: Bacteria > Myxococcota_A > Polyangia > Polyangiales > Polyangiaceae > Palsa-1150. The sequence continues at coordinate 34,879 of DASPUY010000261.1, read as the reverse complement.
TAGCGTGGCCACGTCAATGCTGCTCGCCACGCTCGCGTTCCAGATCCGAGCGCCGTCCACGTGCGAGCCGAGATTGAGCTCGCGTGCTCGCTCGGCTACGCGGCGGGCTTGAGACTCGGGCCATACGCGGCCTCCCGCGCGATTGTGCGTGTTTTCGATGGCCACGAGGGCGCTTCGCGGCGACCACTCGGACGGCGATTGCACGACCGCCTCCATGTCCTCGGCGCTGAACAGGCCGCCCCGTCCCGCCACGGTGAGCTGGACGCCGCTCACCGCCGCGGCCGCACCCGCTTCGTGAGACAGGGGATGAGCGCCTTCACCGACGATGACATCGTCGCCCGGTCGTGTCTGGGTGGCGATTGCCAGCTGATTGCTCATCGTCCCACTCGGAACGAAGAGGGCGGCCTCCTTGCCCGTGACGCCTGCAATCTCCTCTTCGAGCGCGCGGACGGTCGGATCCTCGCCAAAGACGTCGTCTCCGACCTCGGCGCGCGCCATCGCCTCGCGCATCGCTCCCGTAGGTCTCGTGACGGTATCGCTGCGAAGATCGATCATGGGGAGCCCGGGGGGCAAGGCCACCGCCTACATTGCCCCTCACAAGCTCCGTTTGCTGGGGGGCCTGGGGGGGGCCTGGGAGAAGCGAGGGTCGAGCAGCAGGCTAGCGGGCGCATGTCCCGGTCCCCACTGCGTATGACCGTTTGCTGCGCAGTCGCTTGCGCACGCTCTTCGCGGCGGGTAGAGGTTAACTGGTTCAACCACTCCAAGGGACTGCGACATGGACGATTCGAACCCGCCCTCGACGCCGCCGGCACCCGATGCGGTACGCACGCTCGCCTCGATCGCGCCAGTCGCTCGACAGAGCGTCGTGGATGCAGTGTCCGATCGGTTGCGGGGTGAAGTCCTATCGGGCCGCCTGCGTCCCGGAACACGTCTTCCCTCGGAGCGCGAGCTATCGCTCGCGCTGGGGGTCAACCGTCTGACCCTTCGCGCCTCGCTCGCTCGCCTCGAGGCACTGGGCCTGGTCACGACACGCCACGGCGCCGGGACGGTCGTGGCCTCCTGGCGGGAGCGCGCCGGCCTCGAGATGCTGGGCACGCTTGTTCGGGGGCTCAAAGTCGCGGAGCCGGCGTGGCACGAACTCGTTCGGAGCTCGCTCGAAATTCGGCGAATCCTGGCGGCGGAAGCGGTGGCCCTCGCCGCCGAACGTCACACCGACGAAGACTTGCTCGCCATCGGCGCGTGCGCTCAAGTCCTGCGAGATCATGTCGACGACCCCGTCGCGTTCGCACGGGCCGATCTGGCGTTCATGCGCGCCGTTTGCAAGGCGGCCCGCAATGTGGGTCTCGAGCTCTTTCTCAATACGTTTGCGCGCTGGCCCGACGAACATCCGCAGCTCGTCGCTGCGCTGTACGACGACTGCTGCGTGTCGGCGGAGCTCTACCCAGCCGTCATGGATCTCATCAAGTCGCGAAACGGCGCCGCCGCACGTGCGCTGACGCGCAGGACGCTCGAGGAGCGGGACGAGGCGTGGTCGCGGCGCCACCCGCCGCCGGCCCCGCTCGGTGTGCCGGACCATCCGCTCGCGAAAACACCAAAGAGCTTCCGAGAACGGAAGGCCGAGAGACGCGCATGAAGCTCGCCTCGTTCGAGTGTCGATGGGCGGAGGCCGTTCTGGGCGCGATCTTTCCCGGATCCCCCGAAGAGGGCCTTGCCGGCATCGGTTCGATGAACGTAGTCGTCTTTCTCGGCGACGTGATGCGCAGCCTGCCGCGCAGGGCAGCGCTGGGAATGCGCCTGGCGATCTGGCTCGTATCCCTTTCGCCGTTGCTTCTCATCGGGCGACTCGCTCTGTTCGCCGGGCTCACCGTTGCGGATCGCGAGCGGGTGCTCCACCGCCTCGCCACCAGCCGGAGATACGGCTTGCGCTCGCTCGTCTTGCTTCTCAAAACGATCGGGGCCCTCTTGTACGCGAGCGACGATCGGGTCCGCGCACGGATGCGGGGCGCCTCGACGCCGCTTCCCGTGGTCCGCTTGCGCCGGCTGGAGGTAGAGGGCGCACACGGGGCTTGAAGGTCTCAGAGCTCGGAATCCGTCGATGTTTGACGCTCCCTCTTTCGAAACGTTACCCGATGAACGGCTGCCTTCGGGCGCCGTCATCGACGGCGAGCTTCTCGACCGCTGTCTGGAGGAGGCGTTCGACTACGTGGTCGTGGGCTCGGGCGCCGCGGGCGCAGTGGCGGCGCATGTTCTGGTCGAGAGCGGCGCTTCGGTCGTCATCGTCGAAGAAGGACCCTGGGTGCGGACGCGCGAGTTCGATGGCCGCGTCTACGCGGCGTTCAAGCGGATGTTTCGGGACGCGGGCGCTCAGGTCATCGAGGGCCGCGCGTATGTCCCCCTCCTGCAGGGCCGATGCGTGGGAGGCAGCACCGTCATGAACTCGGCGATCGTGCACCGTACCCCGGAAGACGTGCTCGAAGAATGGCGGCTTCGCTTCGGGCTCGGTCAAACGGTGAACGCGCGAGCGCTGGAGCCGCACTTCGACGCACTCGAGCGGGAGCTCAACGCCCGCGTGGTTGGCGACGAAGCGCTTGGTGACAACAACCGGCTCTTCCTCGAAGAGGCTCCCCCGCGGGGTATTCCGGCGCGGCGAATGCTGCGATACGAGCGAGGCTGCAGGGGGTCGGGCCAGTGCCTCACCGGGTGTCCGACGGGCGCCAAGCAAGCGATGAACGTTACCTACGTTCCGTGGGCGCTTGCCCGCGGTGCGCGTCTGGTCTGCTCCTGTCGGGTCGAGCGGATCCTCGTCGAGGCCGGCCGAGCGTGCGGCGTCCTGGCTCGCACCGTGCTCGGCGCCGCGGCGCCCAGCCATCGGCGCGCGCAAAGGGTCGTGCTCCGAGCCCGGCGGGCTGTCGTCGTGGCCGCGAGCACGGTGCAGACACCCAACCTCCTGCGTCGCAGCGGCCTGCGCGCCAGCGCCGTGGGGCGGCACTTCCAGTGCCACCCCGGCTACGCCATCGCCGGTCTGTTCGACCGGCCGGTGGAGATCAACTTCGGCGTGACCCAGGGCGCGGAAGCGGTCCACCTGCGCCGCAGCGATCGCATCAAGCTCGAAACACTGGGAATGCCCCCGGAGCTCGCAGCGGCCCGCATCCCGGGGGTCGGCCGCGACCTGATGCGACGGTTCGGCGCCTTCTCTCACCTTGCGATCTGGGCGGTCGTCGTCCGCGCCGAAGCCGAGGGAGAAGTGGGGCGCGGCTGGGGAGGACGCGACAAGGTCCGGTGGCAGCCCTCGCGAATCGACGTGGAGCGGGCTCGCAGAGGCGCAGCGATGCTCGCACGCCTTCTCTTCCAAGCGGGCGCTCGCGAAGTCTGGCCGGGCCTCCACGGCCTGCCGAGCAGCCTCCGCTCGATTGACGACGTGGGTCTCATCGAACGAGTGCCCGCAGACCCACGCCTTTTCGGATTCATCGCGTCGCACCTGTTCGGCGCGGCGCGCATGGGGACGGACCCACGCTCTTCGGTGGTGGGCACCGACTTCCAATGCCACGAAGTCGCCGGTCTCTATGTCGTCGATTCGAGCGTGTTCCCGACCAATTTGGGGGTCAACCCGCAGCATTCGATCATGGCGATCAGCCGTTTGGCGGCGACCCAAATCCTCGCCGGGGGAACGCGCCTGAACGTTGCCGCTTGACGCTCGGGGGGGGCCGCATATGTTCGGGCGGCCCATTGGCAAGCATGCGCCACCCTAGCTCAGGGGTAGAGCAACGGTTTCGTAAACCGTAGGTCTGGGGTTCAATTCCCCAGGGTGGCTCCGGCAACCGCTCGTCGAGGGCTTTTCCCGAGCCCCCCATCCCTCCTCCAGGGCGCGCGACCTCCGGACGGGACGCGCGCTCCGGTTGCCCATTTGATTAACCTATGGCAATAGTAGCGCCATGGAATGCAAATCGGGGCGTCCCCCGGCGGGACGCGCGACCGCACGACGCAATCGCGAACCGGGCGTCGCGGATGTACACGCCGCGATCGTGTGCCTCACCCGGTTGACCGAGCTCATGGAGCGGAGGCGCGCCCAACTGGCGGAGGGGGCAGGCTTGACCGAGCAGCAGTGCGGTGTGCTCGAGGAGATCGCGACGGAGCATTTCATGCCCAGCCTCTTCGCCCGGCGCCGCGACAGCTCGCCGGCGGCCGTTTCGAAGATTCTGCGCCAGCTCGGCGACAAGGGGCTGATCCTCACCGCGATCGCGGATGGAGACGGCCGCCAGCGACGTTACTCGCTCACGTCGAAGGGCAAGCGGGCGATGCAGCGGCTTCGCGACATGCGTGAGGAGGCGATTCGCCGTGTCTGGCTGCAGCTCGACGAGGTCGAGATGCGCGCGTTCACCGCATTCGGCGAACGACTCGCCGACAATCTGGAGCGGTACGCGTCCAGCGGGCAAAGCGTGACGACCGCCCGTTCACGGGAAACGTATGCAGACGGCGCCGTGCCGGCGTCGCCGGCTGACGAGGAGTAGCGCATGGGCAAGTCGCTTTACGAAAAAGTATTCGAACGACACACCGTCACCACGCTGCCGTCGGGACAGACGCAGCTCTTCATGGGTCTTCATCTGGTGCACGAGGTGACTTCGCCCCAGGCATTCAGCATGCTGGAACAGCGAGGCCTGGGTGTACTCATGCCGCAGCGCACCTTCGCGACGGTCGATCACATCATCCCGACCAAGAGTCAGCTTCGTCCGTACTCCGATTCGATGGCGGAGGAGATGATCGCGGTCCTCGAGCGCAACGTCAGAAAGTACGGCATCCGCTTTTTCTCGCCCGACGCTGGCGAGCAAGGGATCGTCCACGTGATCGGCCCCGAGATGGGTCTCACACAGCCGGGGATGACCATCTGCTGCGGCGATTCGCACACCTCGACGCACGGTGCGTTCGGGGCGATTGCGTTCGGGATCGGATCGTCCCAGGTTCGCGACGTTCTCGCCACCCAGACGCTCGCGATGGATCGGCTCAAGGTCCGGAGAATCCTGATCACGGGCCGCTTGCGCCCGGGCGTCTACGCAAAGGACGTGACCCTGCAGGTCATCAGGACACTCGGCGTCAACGGCGGCGTCGGCTACGCGTACGAGTACGGCGGGGCCGTCGTGGACCGCATGTCGATGGATGAGCGGATGACTCTCTGCAACATGAGCATCGAGGGGGGGGCTCGCTGCGGCTACGTCAATCCGGACGACACGACGTACCGTTACCTCGAGGGCCGTCGCTTCGCGCCGACCGGTGATTGCTGGGCGCGCGCGGTCGAGGACTGGAGGGGCATCCGGAGCGACCCGGATGCAACGTACGACGACCTGGTCGAATTGCGAGGGGAGGACATCGAGCCGCTCGTCACCTGGGGGATCAACCCCGGCCAGTCGGTCGGCGTCGGCGAGACGATTCCCGCCGTGACCGATTTCCCCGAGGCGGAGCGGGCCACCGTTCAAGAGGCGTACGATTACATGTCTCTGCAACCCGGACAGGCGATCCGCGGGACGAAGGTCGACGTGGCGTTCATCGGCTCTTGCACCAACGGGCGCCTGAGCGACTTCGAGGAAGTCATCCGGCTTCTGCAGGGGAAGAACTTCAAGGTCAAGTCGCACGTTCGCGCCATCGTCGTCCCCGGCTCGCAGAGCGTCCGGCGTGCGCTGATCGACCGAGGCTACGACAAGATCCTGATCGATGCCGGGTTCGAGTTCAGGGAAGCAGGCTGTTCGATGTGCCTCGCCATGAATCCCGACAAGCTGCAAGGGCGTGAGGTGTGCGCGTCCTCGTCGAACCGGAACTTCAAGGGTCGCCAGGGGTCGCCGACCGGGCGCACACTCCTCATGAGCCCTGCCATGGTGGCTGCGGCCGCCATTGCAGGTGAGGTCACGGACGCGCGGGACGTCTTCGACGTCCGCCCGCCGGCTTGAGACCGGGCGTTCAAAAATGGAGGCACCGATGGAAGAATCGAAACGGGACGTGATTGCGGGGCGAGGTGTCGTCGTCCGCGGCAATGACATCGACACCGATCGCATCGTCCCCGCGCGCTTCCTGAAAAGCGTCGTGTTCGACGGGCTCGGCGCTCACGCCTTCGAGGACGATCGCGCCCAGCTCCGAAGCGTCGGCAGGACGCATCCCTTCGACGATGCGCGATTTGCAGGGGCGCACATTCTCCTCGTGGGCAAAAACTTCGGGTGCGGCTCCTCGCGCGAACACGCACCCCAAGCGCTCCTGCGCTGGGGAAGCGGCATCCGAGCGATCGTCGGCGAGTCGTTCGCAGAGATCTTCCGTGACAACTGCGTCGCCCTCGGCATCCCCTGTGTCGTCGTCGATCCGGCCGACGCGGAGGCTCTCGCGAGCGCAGTCGAGCAGAGCCCAGCGCTCGAGCTCTCCGTCGACCTGCGGTCCAAGACGATCGCGGCCGGCGCGAGCCGCCATCCGTTCGAAATCGCCGAGGGGCCGCGCAGGCAGCTGCTCGAGGGACGATGGGATTCGACTGCCGAGCTTCTCGCGTCGAAGGAGCGCATCCTGGAGCTGGCCGAGAGGATTCCGTACCTGAAGGCATACGCATGACAGCGGCCCGAGGCGCGCCGACTCAAAGCCTTGCCCGCTCGCGGGGGCTGCGCTAGCGTCCCGGGCCCTTGCTCGTGGGCGCTAGTCCCACGGGCCCGCGTCTCGAGGAGCACGTGTCCCCGAGACGAGCCCACGAGGAGCTCGCTCGGCTCCGCAGGACCCCCGAGAGCAGCGAGCCGCGAAACGACAGGAGAAACAATGAACGTCACCCCGGCGGGCGCACGCCCGCAACCGTCTCCCGCCCGCGCGAGGGAATACGAGACGATCTACATCCTTCGATCGGACGTCGATGCCGAGGGCGCGGAGCGGGTGCACGCCCGCGTTTCGGATGCCCTCGAGCGCGAGCAAGGGAAACTGGTGAAAGTGGAGGCCTGGGGACGCCGAAAGCTCGCGTACCCGATCCGCAAGCAGCGTCGCGGTGTGTACGTCTACCTCAAGTATGTGGGTGGGGGCGGTCTCGTGGCCGAGGTCGAACGCAACTTGAAGCTGCAGGACGCAGTCATCAAGTTCACGACCGTGCAGACGGGGGTCGAAGTCGACCTCCGCTCGCTCCAGATCGACCCGGAGGAGACCAAGCTCGGTCTCGCGCACCTCGAGCCGGCACAGGACGAGGACAAAGAGGAATCCCGCGAAAAGCAGCTTGGGCTCATCGACTTCGGGCCCGAGGCACCGAGGCCACCGCGCGTCGAGGACGGCGACGAGTTCGAATCCGACGAGGCCGAAGAGGGCGAGACGTCGCTCAAAGAAGATCGGGACGAGGAGGGCTGAGACATGGCCATGATGGACGACGACAAAGACATCACGCGCGGGCCCGATCTCAACGCCGACGTGGGCCGGCGCCGGGGAAGCAAGAAACGGATTTGCCGGTACTGCGCCGACAAGACCGTGGCCATCGATTACAAGGATCCGCAAGCGCTCCGGTACTTCGTCAGCGAGCGTGGCAAGATCGTCCCGCGGCGCATCAGCGGCAACTGTGCGCGCCACCAGCGCAAGGTTCAGCTCGCAGTCAAACGCGCGCGCAACATTGCGCTGCTCCCCTTCACGATCACCCACTGAGGCCCGGCCATGCCCGCGAACATACAGGTCATCCTGCAGCAGGACGTCGACAAGGTCGGCAAGAGCGGTGAGCTGGTGCGCGTGCGGCCGGGTTTCGCCCGGAACTATCTGCTTCCGCGGGAGCTTGCGGTCCTGGCGACGACCGCCGCCGTGCACCGAATCGAGCACCAAAAAGCCGTGGCTCTCGCTCGCGCGGAAAAATCGAAGAAGGAGGCGCGCGACGCTGCGCTCGAGCTCAGCACCATCTCGCTTCGAATCGTGCAGAAAGCCGGCGACGACGGCCGCTTGTTCGGATCCGTCACGAGCAAGGACATCGAGGCATCCCTACACGCGCAGGGTTTCACCGTGGACCGGCGGAAGATCCAGCTGCCCGAACCGATCAAGGCTACCGGGAGCTACGTCGTGACCATCCGGCTTGCCTCCGAAATCGTCGCGAGCGTCAAGCTGGAAGTCGTGGCCAAGTGATGCGATAAAGACACCGGTCGACCAAGTCACCGCAAGAGCGCCCCGCCTCGGAGGAGGTCGGGGCGTTCGGCGTTTGGAGGGACGTATTGTGGAGAAGCTGCGGGTCGTCGGTGGGCAACCACCGGAATCGATCGCGATCGAGAATCGCGTGCCGCCCCACGATCTCGATGCGGAGGCGGCGGTGCTGTCGGCCGTCATGGTCGATCCACTGGCCCTGGACAAGGTCAATGAGCTGCTGCGGCCAGAGCATTTCTATTCAGAAGCGCACCGGCGCATCTTCGAGGCGTGCGTGGATCTCAGTGGGGCCGGCAAGCCTGTCGACGTCGTACAGGTCGCATCGTGGCTTCGCGATCGCGATCGACTCGCGCAGGTCGGCGGGATGGCCTACCTGACGGAGGTGCTCAACGCGGCGCCCGCGGTCGCGAACGTCGGCGCCTACGCTCGAACGATTCACGAGAAGTGGCGGGTGCGGCAACTCATCCTCGCTTGCCAGCGCGTGACGGCGCAGGGTTACGCAGGCTACGGGGAAGCCCAAGAGTTCATCGATTCGGCCGAGCAGGCCGTCTACGACATCGCGCGCACCCGCGAATCGACCAACGTGATGCTGCTCCGAGACGTGATGCAAGACACGTTTCGTCGGATCACGCAGGCGACGGAGCGAGGCGCGCGCATCATTGGCATCTCGACGGGTTTCGACCGCTACGATCGCCTCACGAGCGGCTTGCATGACGGCGAGCTCACGATCGTCGCCGCGCGACCGGGCATGGGCAAGACGAGCCTTGTCCTGAACATGGCGATCAACGTCGCCAGCCCGCAGCAGCTCGAGTCTGCCCGCGACCCCAACGAGCGATGGGAGGAGCCCGGCCATGGGGTCGTCGTCTTCTCCCTCGAGATGCCCCGCGAGCAGATCGTCAACCGTGTGCTCTGCTCCGAGGCTCGGGTCGACGTGAGCCGCGTGCGTACCGGGATGCTCACGCCGAGCGACTGGAGCAAGCTCACCCAGGCGGCGGCCCATCTGGCCAACCTGAGCGTGTGGATCGACGACAGCCCCGCCCTGACGATCCTCGAGCTCAGGTCCAAGGTCCGGCGTCTGCAGGCGGAGTACGATCGCGCCGGCACGGAGAAGAAGCGGCGAATGGGGCTCGTCGTCGTCGACTACTTGCAGCTGATGAAGGGGCGCGAAAACGCGGCATCCCGCGAGCAAGAAATCAGCGAGATTTCGCGGGGCCTGAAACAATTGGCCAAAGAGCTCAGCCTGCCCGTCATCGCGCTCAGCCAGCTGAATCGCGCAGTCGAGACACGAGGCGAAAAAAGCAAGCGCCCGCAGCTTTCGGACCTGCGCGAGTCAGGAGCGATCGAGCAAGACGCCGACAACATCTGCTTCATTTACCGCGACGACTACTACAACAAGGATACCGCCGACCGAAACGTGGCGGAGCTCATCATCGCCAAGCAGCGAAACGGTCCGACGGACACGGTAAAAGTGCGCTTCGACGCCCATTACACGCGTTTCGACAACTTGGCCGAGGGCGAGTACGACGACGCTGCGCCATGACCGAAAGGTTGGACCAGCTCGTGATGTCGCGACGGGTGCTCGTGGCGGTCGGAGCAGGCGGGGTCGGAAAGACCACGACGGCGGCTGCGCTGGGTCTCGCGGCCGCTTCGCGGGGCCGGCGGGTGCTCTGTTTGACCGTCGATCCGGCGCGCCGCTTGGCCGAGGCGCTGGGGCTCGAGCGCATGTCGAGCCAGGAGCAGCAGCTCGATCCGGCGCGCTGCAGAAGCGCGGGGATCGCGATGACCGGCTCGTCGACGGCGATGATGCTCGACACGAAGAGGACGTTCGACGAGGTCATCCTGCGCTACGCCTCGTCCCCCGAGCACGCGCGCCGCTTGCTGAGCAACAAGCTCTACCAGTACGTATCGGCATCGCTCGCGGGCACTCAGGAATACATGGCGATGGAGAAGCTCGTCAGCGTGCAACGCGACGCGCGTTTCGACCTCATCGTTCTGGACACTCCTCCGACGACCAACGCGCTCGATTTCCTGGACGCACCACACCGCCTCGTCGAAGCCCTCGACTCGCCGACGATGCGCTGGATCGTGCAGGCGTTCCAGTCGACCGGCAGAGTGAGCTTCAATCTTCTGGCGCGGTCTGCAGGCGCCGTCCTGCGCGGCATCGCGCGGATCACCGGGGCAGGGTTTCTCGAATCTCTGTCGGAGTTCCTCTCGGAGCTCAACGACCTCTTTGGGGGCTTCAAGGAGCGCGCGCGAGAGGTCGAATCGTCGCTCCGGAGCCCCGACGTCGCCTTCATCCTCGTCAGCGGCACCGGTCCGACGAGCATTCAAGAAGTGCTGTTCTTCGAAGACCGTCTGGCGCAAAGCTCGATGGCGCGCGGCGCCTTCGTCGTCAATCGATTCCACCGCCAGCCCCCCTCGGCGAACCGCTCGCCAAGCGAAAGTGACGTGGCGAGCGAGATCTCGGGGAAACACCTGTCGCTGGATGCCGGCGCAGCGTCGCGCGTGATTCGCGCTTACGCGGATTCCACGAAGCTCGCGGCGCTCGACGCCCTTCATGTCGAAGCGCTGCGCAGGCATCTCGCCGACGAAGTTCCGATCGTCCGAATCCCGGAGCTGACCACCGACGTCCACGACCTGGGGGGGTTGAATGCGGTTGCGGACTTGCTGATGACGGGCGGGATCTAGCGCCGGCGGCGCGCCTTGTAGTGGACCCGCACCGGTGTTCCCTCGAACCCGAACTGGCCTCTCAGCTGGTTCACCACGAAACGCCGATAGGAGAAGTGAATGGCGTCGGGCGCGTTCGTCATGGCGACGAAGGTCGGCGGCGCCACGGACGCTTGGGTCACGTAGTAGAGTCGGGGGGCCCGACCACCCACCGTCGGGGGCGGGCGGACCTCCAGGACCTGCTCGAAAAATCGATTCAGCTCCCCCGTGCCGACCCGCTGAAAGAATGCGCCGTGCACGCGATCGATCGCCTCGAAGAGATCTCCGAGCCCGCGACCGGTTTTCGCGCTCGCGCGGACGATGGGTACGTAGGGGACGAACGCCAGCTTTTCGCGCGCCGACTCTTCGGCCTTCTTGATCGCGTCTCGACCCAGAAGGTCGGTCTTGTTCAGAGCCACCACCATCGCGCGGCCCCGCTCTTCGGCGAGTCCCAGGATCTTGGCGTCCTGCTCGGCGACCCCCTCCTGGGTATCGCACACGAGCACGACGACCTGGCAGCGTTCGATGCTGCGCACCGCCGACAGAACGCTCATCGACTCGACCTCGCTCGTGTCGCGGGCGACCTTGCCCTTTCGCCGAATTCCGGCCGTATCGATGAACACGTACGGCTTGCCATCCCTCTCGGCGACCGCGTCGATCGCGTCCCGCGTCGTTCCCGGGCGCGCATCGACGAGAGCTCGTTCCTCGCCGAGCACCCGGTTCAGCAAGCTGCTCTTTCCGGCATTGGGGCGGCCGACGAGGGCGATGCGCGGCGGCGAGCCGCTCTCACCGATCGGCTCGGGCTCCCGGTCGGGCAGAGCTCGCACGAGAGCCGATTCGAGCTCTCCCATCGCCCGCCCATGGAGAGCGCTCACGGGATGCACCTCGTCGATCCCGAGACGGTACAGATCGAGAGCCTCGGCCGCCGAGCTCGGCGAGTCGGCCTTGTTGGCGGCGTACACGACTGGCTTGCCGCTCCGCCGCAGCATGTCGACCACCACGCGATCCGCGTCGGTTGCCCCCGCCGTGGCGTCCATCACGAACACGATGGCATCCGCCTCGTCGATCGCCGTCCGGACCTGGGCAGCGATTCCGATCTTCATCGGGTCGTCGTCGTCCGGATCCAGGCCGCCGGTGTCGACGATGGTGTACGCCTTGCCGAAGGCGCTCGCGCTCGCGTATTTGCGATCCCGCGTGACCCCAGGTTCGTCGTGCACGATCGCAATCCGGGCGCGGGCGAGCCGGTTGAAGAGGGTCGACTTTCCGACGTTCGGCCGACCGACGATGGCGACGACGGGGCTTCCGGCGGACACTCCCGCGGCGGCGCTCCTCGATCGGGAGGGACGATGCTTCGTCACGAGCCTTCCGCCCTCGCGTAGCCGAGTGCTCGCAGCATCGCTTCGTCCTCCATCCAGCCCGGCGTGGCACGAACCCATAGCCGCAGGTGAACCCGCTGTGAAAGCAATGCCTCGATCCTGCCTCGCGCGGCGCTCCCGATGGCTTTCATCATGCTGCCGCCGCTACCGATCACGATCTTCTTGTGCGCTTCCCGCAAGACGTGCACCGTGACGTCGATCCGCGTCACTTTTCCGCTTTCCTCGAAACGATCGACGACGACCGCGACGCCGTGAGGGATCTCTTGACGCAGATGCTTGAGCATCTGCTCGCGCACGAGCTCGGCGACGAAGAAGCGCGCCGGCTGGTCCGTCAGGGTGTCTTCGTCGAAGAGGAACGGCTGGCTCGGCAGGAGCAGGCGAACCTCGCCCAGCAGCCTCGCGATTCCGTCCGATTTGCGCGCGCTGACCGGGACGATTCGCTGCGTTCCCAGGCGCTGCTCGACGGCGCTCGACATCGGCAAAAGGCGCGATTTGTCCGCCAGTCGATCGATCTTGGTGATGGCCACCACGGTGCTGGGTCCGACCAGGTCGCCGACGGCCGCGATGTCGGCCTCGAGCCGTGCGTCCGCGCGGCCATCGACCGGCGCTTCGACGAGCAGCACGGTCGCGTCGGCGCCGCGCGCGGCCGCGCGCGCCGCTTCGTTCATCCGGAGGCCCAGTTTGCTCTTGGCCGGATGCAGTCCCGGCGTATCCATCAAGACGAACTGGGCGTCGTCCCGAGTCAGCACGCCCCGGACGATCTGGCGGGTCGTCTGCGGATGAGCGCTGGTGATGGCGAGGGATTCGCCGACGATGGCGTTGAACAGCGTGCTTTTGCCGACGTTGGCCCGTCCGACCAGCGCGACGCGACCAGCGCGTGTTCGCCGGGACAGCGGAGGACGACTCATACGCGGAAACTGCGTCAGGTCTTTAGCATGCACCCGTTGCATCGTGGCGGACGTTGGAAGTAGTGTCCGCGCCGCGAAGCGCGCATGGCTCGCGACTCGCTTTTTTCGTGGAAGAGCTCTACGCATGAGTGACGCAACTCGCGAAGCGACGTCTCCTGGCGCACAGACGCCGTCTGCCGGCGCGGCGGCGCCGCCGGCACCCATCGCTGTCGTACGAAATGGCCGCTGGACGGCGCTAGCCATCGCCGTCGCGGTGCCCGCGCTGCTATTTTTCTTCCTGCCACCGCTCAGCCAGAGCGGGTTGTGGGATCCCTACGAGCTCAACGTCGCCGATCTATCGCGTCGGATCGCGTTGAACCTCTACAAGGCGAGCAATCTCGCGCTCCAGGGCGCGGACAACTCGCTCCCGCACTTGAACGATCTCGGACGGCCCCAGCTACCGTTCTCCTCGATTGCTCTCGGCTTCAAGCTGTTCGGCCTGCACGAATGGGCGGGACGCTTGCCGCTCGCAATCTGGGGTTTTCTGGGCGTGCTCGCGACGTACGCGTTCGTGGCCCGGCTTTTCGATCGTCGAACCGGGGTTTACGCCGCCGTCGTACTGTCCACGATGCCGCTCTACTTCGTGCAAGCCCGCTCGATCCTCGGCGACGTCTGCGCGATGGCGGCTCTCGCCATGGCCTTCGGCGGGCTCGTGGTCGCGACTTTCGACCGCGAACCGGCGACAGTCGGCGCCGGCTCGGACGATGCGCTCCGGCCCCCTCCGATCCTCCAGCGCGTCCCGTGGCTGGCGATGGGGCTCGCGGGGCTTTTCGTCGGCTTCGAAAGTCGGGGCGGACTTCTGGGCCTGGGCGTGCCGCTTCTGAGCGTCGGCCTGTCGTGGCTGGTCTCCCGCCTTTCCGCACCCACGGGTGACCCGGATCGGCTCGGAGACGTCATTGGCTGCTCCTCACTCGTCGGCGGGCTCGGGGCTCTCGCCATGGGCGTGATGGCGGTCGCCACGTCGAGTCATGATCTCGATCCGTGGCTGGGAGCGCTCGCTCACGCACCATCCAAGTATCCGACGTTCGACTACTACGTCGCAGCGATCGCTCACTCCCTGGCCCCCTGGAGCGCGTTCGTTCCTTTCGCGTTCGGGCGCATGCTGGTGACTCCGGCGACGCCGGCCCGTGCATTGCGAGGACAGCTCGAGCGCGAGAGTCTGGGCCGGATGGCCGTGCTCATGGGAGCCGCCGTCGCCTTCGTGGTGCACGCCTACATGGTGGCGACTACGGACCTCATCGCCTTCACGGGCCCGGCGCTCTGCGCGGTTGCCTGCGCTGTCGCCATCCGCGACTTCGAGCGCAGCGGGCGCGCTTCCGTCGCGATCGGCCTGGGAACGCTCCTGCTATCCGCCGTGTTGCATCACGACTTCCACGAATTTCCCGACAAAGCCTACCAAGCGTTCGGGATTGCGAGCGCCCAGTTCCCGGAAGGCTTCAAGAACACGGCGTTGAACCTCTGGTGGATCGTGCTCGGCGGGTTCGCACTCTCGGCGCTCATCACCTGGATCGAGTACGACGAAACGCGAACCCCGTTCGCTCCGGACACGTACGCCAAGGCGTGGCGAACTGTCGGCGAGCTGTACGACGGAGTGCTGGCGCTCACCTACCTCGCCGCCCTCGCGGGGTTATCGCTCGCCGGCCTGCTCGTTTTCGTGGGCTCGAGAACGCACGCGCACTGGCTGCCGCAGATGTCGTCCACGGTTCGCGACTTACTGTTGAACGCCTGGTGGGTCGTCGGGGTCGTGCCCCTCGTCGCGATCTTCGGGCTGATCTTCGTCTGCGACCTGTGGGCATGGACGTTCGAGCGTTCACGGTCGTTCTCGAGCGCGTCGGTGACGCGCGGCTTCGAGCCGTTCGAAGATCTCTTCTTCCAGCTGTGGCCACCGCGTGCAAAAAGGGATCTAGACCCCGAGCGCTGGTGGTCGGGCACCCTGGTCGTCGCCCCTCTCATGCTCCTTGCCATCCCTGCGGTCGCGTACGAGATCGCGATTGCTGCTGGAGTGCGCTCGCTGCCCGCGGCGCTCATCGCCGTGCCCTCGGGCGTCGCGTTCTTTCTCGCGCTCGGCATCCTCGGCGACGTTTTGCGACACCGCGCCACGGCGATGGCCCTTGCGGGCGCGCTCGTCGGATTCGTCCTCTGCTTCTCGTACTATCCTGCGCTCGCCAATCAGCTTTCCCCGAAGGAAGTGTTCGAGAGCTATCGCCGGATCTGTCACGATGCGCCCCTGGCGCTTCTCGGCGTGGGCGGGCGAACCTCGGCTTACTACGCCGGCGGTCAGCCGCAGGGCGTCAGCGATCCCGCCGGCGCCTTCCAGTGGCTCACCGCAGGAGGGGACCAGCGTCGGTGCCTCGCCCTCAAGGCCGACGAGCTCCCCAAGCTCAACCAGCTGTGGCGCGAGCGCGGCCCCGCCCCTCGCACCAACCTCCCGGTGCTCGACGCCCGATCCAGCCAGATTTTGCTTGCTGCGTCGTCACTTTCGCCCGATGAGAAGAGCTACAATCCGCTCTCCGACATGGTGCTGTCGGCGCCGCCGCACCCACAGCGCAAGATCGGAGCGAACATGGACGACAAACTTGAGGTCATCGGCATCGATCTGCTCGACGAACGCGGCCGAGCCACCGACTCCGTGACGCCCGGCCGAAGCTACCATTTCAGGACGTATTACCGCGTCATGGCGGCGGTCACGACGGAGTGGGAGGCGTTCATCCACATCGATGGCTATCACCGCCGTCACAACGGGGACCACAAGCCGATGAGCGGTAAATACCCCATGTCTTTGTGGCTCCCCGGGGACGTTCTGGCAGACGACTCGGAATTCAAGCTCGAGCCGAACTTCACGCCGGGCACGTATACGATTTACTTTGGGCTCTACGTGGGCGATACGCGCCTGAAGGTCCTGAGTGGACCGAACGACGGCGACAATCGGATCAACGGCGGCCCGCTGCGCGTCCAGTAGAGCACCAGATTTCTACCGGCCGCGACGGAGGCCCGGAGTGCTGCAGAATTGTGGGAGGGCGAGATGGCGACAATCGACAAGAAACTCGAGGGCGTCGCCCTATCGGCCGTCACGTTCACCAATGACGTCGATCCCGGATCGCGGCGTGACGAGCGCCGGAACTACGATCGCGTCGAGGTCGAGTGGGCCGTGGATTGCGTCGCGGACGATACGTTCCTCTACGCGGCGATCACGAACATCAGTGCCATGGGCATCTTCGTGAAGACGATGGACCCACTGGCAGTCGGCACTCGCCTGATGCTTTCGTTCGAGCCGCCCGGCTGCGAGCCTTTCAAGCTGAAAGGCGCGGTCGCATGGATCAACGCGCTGCGACCGAACGGCGATAACCCCAACCCGGGCATGGGCATTCGATTCATGGATCTCAAGCCTGACGAGCGCGAGCGTCTGGTGGAAGTCATCCGGACGATCGCCTACGTGCGCGAACCAGCGTAGCTGCGAGCGTAGGCCGTCTCAGGGCTTGACGAGGATGCCCGCGACGCTGAGCGCGTCGATCAAGCGCGCGCGCACGGCCTCGGGGCCGGACACGAACGCCGTCTTCGTTCCCTGGAGCGCGGCCCCTTTCGCTACCCGGTCGACCCACGCCGCGATCTCTTGGTCATCCTCGCCAGGGTAGCCCGCCGCCACGGCGATCGCGCGATCGCCGACGGCCACGACGCAGCGTGGAAACTCCCACGCCTCGTTCGCCTCGCGCCGGATCGAATCCATGAGCGCGGCGGCGAAGCCCTCGAGGACCGCGGCCCGCGCCGCCGACTTCCAGGATGAATTCGGGTCGCCGAGCGCCGCAGCCGCGTGGTCAATCGTGAGAGCCGCGAGGGTAGGGGAGCCCCCGTGCTGTGCGACGAGACGGCCGAGAACGGCACACGCGTCAAAAAGCTCGTCCGTCGCCATCCCGGGAGCGGCGAGCTCGACGATGAGCCCGCGGACCGCGGCGGTGTGCTCGATCACGCGGCGATCGGCCGGCAGCACGGCGCAATCGGCATCCGCCGCGCTCCACGCAGCGACGCATCGGTCTCTCTCTGCCGCCGTCACGACGGACTCACTTCTCGCCCGACGGCGGGTCGGCGGCCGAGTGACATCGCCAATGTCATGGTTTGGGCGTTCCCTGCTGGACGCGCGCAATTCGATCGAGCTCTGCTTGGACGCGATCTCTGTACGCATCGACGTTGGCGAGTGCCTCGAAGCGGGAACGAGCGCCGGCATAGTCGCCCAGTGCGGTGCGGCAACGCGCGCCTTCGAAGAGCGCATCCCACCCCGGCGCAGTTCCCGTCGCGCGCTGTGCGACCCGGTCGAAGCGCCCGATCGCAGCGCTGCAGCCGCGCTCTTCTCGCACCGACCGGGCCGCCCACAGCTCAGCCGTCGCATCCCCCGAAGCGATCGCGTCGAATACGCGCCTGGCATCGTCGAACCGACCTGCCTGGTAAGCGCTCAGCGCGGAAGCATACGGGGTGGCAATCTCCCCGCTTGGAACCGGCGCGGCCGAAGCCACCGAAGCGGCCGCATTGGATCCCGAAATCACGGCCGGGAGCGCATCGATCGGGACATCGTGGGCCGAGCCCGCACTTCGTGCCGCCGAGCCGGGCGGCGACGCAGGTGCCTTGGTCAACGAGCGCATATCGTCGCTAGGGGCCGGCGGGTGCAGCGGAGGCACCGTGCTGGCAACGCCAGGATAGCGCTCGCTCGCACGCGGCGCCGCCGCGGTCGTCGCCGGGGCCTCCACGGGGGATTGCGGGGACGTCGCCGACATCGAAGGCGCCGGGCTTCCCTCTTCGGTAACGGTAATGGCCGCGTTCGCAGGAGCGCGCGAGGACTTTCCGCGGAGCAAGAGCACGCTCGTTCCGGTCATGACGAGAAAGAGCGCGGCCATTGCGGTTTCGGGTCTCATCGCCCAGTTGCCGGCGACGGAGACGATGTCCGCGAAGCGCCGGCCGAGCGCAGCGACGCTCGGTGGGCTCCGCTTCGAGCGACCGTCCGCGCGAAGGGGCGGCCCCGCGGCCTCGAGCATCGGTTCCTGCAGAGTCACGGGAGGCTCGGACAGCGGTCGACTCGACGGGAGCGCCTGGGTCGTCCGCAGTCGTTCGAACGTCGCCGAGCAGCGGGCACACCCCGAGCAGTGCCGCCGCAAGGCTCGACTGGCAACCTCGTCGAGATCGCCGAACAACTCCTCCATCATCGCCGCTTCGAACTTCTCGCAATTCATGACGAGCCCTGCCGAGATCGTGGGCCCCGCCATAGTGGCAGCTCCCGGTCGGCAGGGGAACCAGGCCGGACCTGGAATTCGAATGGCTCCCTTTCGGCGGCTTGAGCCCGGGAGATTCGGGGGCGGGATCGAGAACGCCCGGCATTTCGCGAACCGGGTTCGGCGGGAGGCCGCGACGCGGTTTCCGCTGCGCGAGACGGGTTCGGCTGGGGATGTGGGTCACCTTCGGCCAACGGGTTCGGCTGGGGGGCGTGGGGTGCCGCTGACGGCGCCAACGGGTTCGGCTGGGGGGCGTGGGGGGGGGCGTGGGGTGGAGCGGTGCGGAGCGGCCGCGCTCCCCCCACCAAAACCGAGGAGTGCAAGGCGCAGAGGGAGCGACAATGGGGCCGAAGGTGCAGCGAAGGCGTGGAATCGCCGGCCGCAGGCACGAGGAGGCAGACCCTTCGAAGGGTGCAGTTGCCAAGTGCGCACCCGCGAACATAGACTCACGGCGCTTTGCCCGGGATGGCGTACGGACGACGAACCCGGCATAGAAGCCCGATGCACTCGGGCGCGCAACCAGCTTTAGGGAAGGGGAAGTCTCGCATGCGACGCCCAATGTTCATGGCCTTGGCGCTGATCTTTCCACTTGCTGGGTCCTCGTGGGCGGCCGGCGCGCCGCCGGGGTCGACCGCCCCGGGAGCCTCGGCCCCCGCACCGAGCGCCGCTCCCACGAGCGCCTCCACGCCGCCTGTCAGCGCGGGCGGGAGCGCACCCGCCGGTTCGGCGAGTTCTGCCGCCGCGCCCGCGCCTGCCGTCAGCGTGGACATGGCGGGAAAACCTTCCGACGAAGGCACGAACGGCGCGACGTACTCCGTGCGCTTGCGCGACTTGGAACAACGAGTCGACGAGCTGAGAGGTCAGATCCGCCGAAGCCACACGCGTCTTGCGTTGCTGAGTGACACGATCATGGGCGGCGGGGCGGCGGGCTCTCGCGCCGAGGTCGAGTTCAAAAACGAGATGTCGAGCGCGTTCATCCTCACTCGCGCGCTCATCGTGATGGACGGACAAATCCAGTACAATCGCCAGGATGATTCGGGTGCCTTGGGCGACCAGAAATCCATTCCCATCTACAGCGGATCCATGCCGCCGGGCGATCACACGATTCAGCTGGCACTGACGTTCCGGGGCAACGGTTTCGGCGTATTCTCCTACCTTCGCGGCTACAAGTTCGAGGTCAAGTCGAGCCACGCCTTCACGGCGCTGGAGGGGAAGGCGCTGGCCGTGACGGCAACCGCATACGAGAAGGGCGACATCACGACACCGCTCGAGCAGCGCCCGAGCGTCGAGTGGCAGGAGAAAGTGCAGGCCCTCGGTCCGGCGGCGGCGGTGGCGGGTGGCACGACGCCCGCTGCTCCTGCCGCAGCGCCGCCGGGTGCGAACGGGGGAGGCGCGAAGTGAGCTTGCGGCGGCCCGGTGCCGCTGTTTGCGCGGCCACGCTCATTGCAGCGTTCGCGGCCCTCGCGGACAACGCGGCCGCGAGCCCCGACGAGGCCGTCGGCGCGGCTCGGGGCGAGCTTGCGTACGTTTCTCAGAACCTCGCGAGCGTGCAGTCGGCCGTCGCGCTCGCCAAAACCGAACGGCAGACCGCGGAGCAGCGGTTGGCCAATGGTGAGCTTCTCTTCCGCTTGGGGGACCTCGACAGGGCGACCGTCGTCCTAAGCGAGATTCTCGAGGAGTTCCCGGACACGCCGAGCTACCCCGATGCGTTGTGGCTGCTCGGCGAAACGTACTACGCGAAGCGCGATTACCTGGCGGCGCGGCGCGATTACAACCTGGTCGTCAATCGCGGCAACGAGCCTCGCTTCCAGGCATACTTCGGGAGGGCCCTCGCCAGGCTGGTCGATGTCTCGCTCCGGCTCGATGAACCGCCGGAGACGTTGGCACCCATTTTCGAGAAGTTCAATCAGGTGCCGCCGGCGCAAGTCGACGCGGCGCTGCTCTACGCCAAGGGCAAGGCGTACTTCCGGCGTGGAGAATGGAACGAGTCGAGTCAGGCGTTCTCGCAGGTCGCAGCCGGCTCGCCATATGCCCATCAGGCGCGTTACTTCTCCGGGCTCGTCGCGATGAAGGCGGCGCGCGCAGCTGCCGCCCCCGCGAGCAAGGACGGAGCCGGAGCGAACTACAAGCCGGCCATCGAAGCCTTTCGATCGGTCACCGAATTGCCTCCGGACACTCCGGACCACAAGCACGTGATCGATCTCGCGTGGCTGGCGATCGGCAGGCTTCTCTACGAGACCGAGCAGTACCAGCAGGCAACCGAGGCTTACTCGAAAGTCGAACGCGACAGCCCGGAGTTCGACACGATGCTCTACGAGCTCGCCTGGGTCTACGTGCGGCTCGGCGACGTGGAGCGCGCGGAGCGCGCTCTCGAGGTGTTGAGCGTCAGCGATCCGAACAGCCCGTACGTCGGCGACGGAACGCTCCTGCGCGCGGATCTGCTTTTGCGCGCGGGGGCCTTCGATCGAGCCCTGCAGCTCTACGAATCCGTGCGCGCGCAGTACGACCCGATGAGGGCGAAGGTCGACACCTTTCTCGACTCCACCAAGGACGTATCGGCCTACTACGACAAGCTCGCCGCACAGGAGACCGATCTTCCCGAGCAGAAAGAGCAGCCCATCGAACAGCTGCCTCCGATGGCTCTTCGCTGGGCGCGCGAGGCGGAAGACGGCGCTCTCGCGTTTGCGGTCATCGAAGACGTCAACGGGTGCAAGGCCCTGCTCCGCCGCACCAACCAGATGGTGGACAGGCTCGTGGCGTTGACGCAGACGTCCACGCGCGTTCGGGCCTTTCCCGAGCTCGAGGCAGGCGAGCACGCCGCGCTCGGACTGCTGAATCGGCTTTCCCGCGGGCGACTCGCGCTCGCCCGCCAGCTCGACGACGAGGAACCGTCGGTGCTCGGCGGCGAGGTCGCCGATGTGCGCGATCGCCGTCGTTCTCTGATGCGGGCGATCCAGGACCTGCCCGTCGCTCCGGAGGATTTCGGCCAACGCGAAGAGACGGGGGTGGCGCGGTGGAACGCGGTGTCGCAGGAGCTCACGGAGCGGGCCAAGGAGGTCGATTCCTTGCAGGCGTCCATCAACGGGCTGCATCGGGTGCTCACGGACGGGCCGCAGCAGGGCGTCGCCCGCGATCCTCAGCGCATGCAGCGTTTCCAGGCCGAGCTCGACGCCAACGAGCAGGACATCGCACGCTATCGCGAGGCTCTGGCGGAGCTTCGCCGGCAGGTGGAGATGGGCCGGGCGGAAATTGGGCTCGGCGACATGCGTTACCAGAACGACGCCTCCGCGCGAATCCAGTTTCGCGATCTCCTGGATCGCGAGATGCAGCTCGCTTCCGCGAGCGCGGCCGGATCGGGAGCGGAGTCTTTCGCACGGACCTCGCAGCCGGTGCTGGGCCAGACGCGCGAATACGAGGACAAGCTCGTGGCGATCATCCAGGACTTGGAGGCTCAAGTCGCCGAGCGGTCGGCCGTGCTCCAGCGCAAGATCGAGACGGAACGCCAAGCCATCGCGGGGTACCGGCAGCAGCTCGATGCGATGGATGGCGATGCTCGCGACCTCGTCGGCCACGTCGCCGAGCGAAATTTCAAGCTGGTCCGTGACCGGTTGCGGGGCATCGTGCTGCGCGCCGACGTGGGGGTGACGGAGGAGGCGTGGGAGGTCCGCGAGGAAGAGTTGGATCGGGTCCGCAGTCTCCAGACCGACCGTGCGCGGCAGGAGCAGGTGCTCGATGAGGAGCTCAAGGAAGTCCGGGACGACGGTGTCGAGCCAGCGCCGCCAAGCAACTGAACGGCGCTTTCGGGCGAGGAGAACGATGCAGAGGCGAGCTTCGGTCTTACTACAGTGGTCGCGCGCAGCCGCCGCCGTCGGGGGGGCGCTACCAGTCGCGTTCGTCCTGGGCCTGGCTGCCGAGCAGCCCGTCCGAGCGGCGGGGGGCGACCCGAGCAATCCCCCAGCGACCAGCACGGCGGGGGCCTCGGGAGTCGATCGCGGCGCCTCCCCCCCACCCGCGCCGCAGACGACGCCATCGACGGCAGCCCCCGCGACTCCCGCAACTCCGCCTTTGGGGGCCCCGGTGACGGCGAGCTCGAGCGGAGCGGCATCGGCGGGAGCTGCCGACGAAGTCCCGACTTTTCGCGTCCGTGCGTCCAATCTGCCCCCGCCGACGCCTGCCCAGATTGCCGCGTATGGCGCCATGCGGGAAGAGGCAGACGCTTATGCTCAAGGCGCGCACGACTACAAGGACGCCATCACGACGATCGTGACGCTGCACTACGAGCAGCGGAAGAAATCGATCATCGGAGGGCTCGACCGGGAAATCGGCGTCGAGAAGGACGAGCTGAAGAAGGCGCGCGAGGACGCGATCCGCCGCCTGGAGGACTTCATCGCGAAGTACAGCAGCGCCAACGCCCAGCCCAAGGCAACCCCCGACGCCATGTACCGGCTGGCGGCGCTTTACGAGGAGAGGGCGCGAAGCGAGGAAGATCCGAACGTGGATCTTGCAACGACCTTGCGCCCCGCCGTTGCGCTCTACAAGCGGGTCATTCACGAGTTTCCGAACTACGAAGAGCTCGCGGGCATTTACTATTTCTTGGGCCACGCACTCAACGACTCGCGCCGCGTCGCCGAGGCGCAGCAAGTGTGGCGGGCTCTCGTTTGTCACAACCACTACGCTTACCCGGCTCCGCCGGATCCGAAGAATCCCGACGCCGACCAGGTCTTGCCCCTTTCTCAGGACCATGACGAGGCGTACTGGAAAGTCTGGCGCTCCAAGTACACGACTCCCGAATCGCTGCGGAAAGGCCCGAAGAGCGACACCACGTACGACGATCCCTATCCGCAAAGCTGCGAAATGGTGGCGCAGCCCGCGCTGCTGCCGGGGCAGGATCCGAAGTACGTCGCGGAAGTCTGGTGGCGTATCGGCGATTGGGAATTCGATCAGGACGACGTGGGCGGCGGCGTCGTGGAGTACGAGCCTTCCGCGGTCTGGGATTACAATCGAGCGGCGAGCGCATACACGCGAGCGATGGAGTACAAGAAGCCTCCGCTCTTCGGCGTCGCTCTCTACAAGTACGCGTGGACGCTGTTCAAGCAGCAGCGCTACGAAGCGGCTGTCCGCGAATTCGTGCACCTGCTCAATTACACGGACGAGCAGCAGCGGATCACGGGGGACCCCGGCGCCGACTTTCGGCAGGAAGCGTACACGTACATCGCCGGCTCACTCGATAATTTCGATTTCGTCGGTCCGCCCGCCGACGAACCCTACATCGGGCGTCCGGACATTCTCGACACGGCCCGCAGTCCCGCAGAGGCCGAGCAAAAGCTCCGCGTCGCAATCGACAGAGTCCAGGATGCGCGTCTCATTCCTCAGGACAAGCCGTGGACCATCGAGATCTACAAGGCTCTCGCACTCGAATTCCGCGCCATCAACCAGTACCGGAACGCTCTCGCGACGTATCAAATGATGCTCGACAAGTGGCCCATGGATCCCGCCGCGCCCGATGCGCAGAACGGGATCGCCGAGGTCTACGAGCTCTTGGTGCGCCAGACGAAGTTCGGCGACGAACGGCGCGACTACGAGCGCAAAGTGCTCGAGGCGAGGACCGCCCTCGCGAAATATACCGGCAACACCCCGTGGGTGGACGCCAACAAGGAAAATCCGCTGGCCCTTCAGCGCGCCGAGGAACTGGTTCGTACGGGGTTGAAAGGCGCCGCCATCACGCACACTCGCAACGGTCAGTCGTCGCTCGAGCAGGCCGACCAAACCGGCGACCCTCGCGAGAAGCTAAGGCTCACGAACTACGCGCTGCAGGAGTACCGTCTCGCCGCGCTCGGCTGGCTCGGGTATCTCAAGCAGGACGAGAACGCTCCCGACGCGTACAAGTCGCGTTATTTCTATGCGGACGCGCTGCACAACCAGGTTCGTCTCGAGGTCGCGCTGCACCAGTTCGACCCGAAGCAATACGGCGAGCCGACCTCGCAGGAAATCACTACGGCCGAGCAGGCTGCCACCGACGTGCGCGATTCGGACGAGGACGACCAGTTCATCGACAACGCGGGGCTATTCGTGGTCGATCTCGCGGATGTCGACAGGGATCTGGCGTTCCAGCGGTGGCGGGACTCGGGCGGCGTGCAGGGCATCGAGCCACTGAAAGACGTGAAAGAACAGGGCCCAGAGGGTAACCAGACCGTCGTCATTCAGGACATCCCGGTGGTCATCAGGAACTCGATGCGGGCTCGCGACGAGTACATCGAGCGCGTTCCCCCCGAACGCGACAAGCTGAACCACGCTGCCGACTATGCGTTTTACTCGGCCGACCAGTACTACCTGTACGGCCACTTCAACGACGCCGTCGGCCGCTTCGAGGTCCTCTACAAGGCGCACTGCGGGAAGGATGCGATCGGCTACGAGGCATGGAAGCGCCTCATCGTGATGAGCAACATCCAGAACGACGCCGCCCGCTCCAGGGAGCTGGCCGAGGCCGGACAAAAGAAATCGTGCGCGTTCAACACGAAACAGCACGACGAAGAAAAGAACTTCGAGGACAAGATCATTCAGAACGCCGCTTTCGAGGATGCCAACAAGGCATTCGAGAAGGCCAAGGCAGCACCGCCAGGGCCCCAGCGCGACGACCTCTGGCGCAAGGCGGGATCGATGTACGAGGCCGCTCTGCGCGCTTCGCCCGCGCACAAGGACGCTCCGGCGGCCGCGATCAATTCGGCATTTTGCTACAAGCAGATCGGTGAATTCAACAAAGCGATCGAGCTCTACGACCTATTCATCCACAACTACGGCAGCGACGACATCCTGGATCGGCTGGAGCACGGCGGCGTCGACCCGGCCAACAAGAGCGGGGCGAAGGTGGCCCCGAACCTGGACGAGTATAAAGAGCGCATCAAGTACCTCGGTATGGCGTACGACGCTCTGTCCACGACGTACTACGGGTTCTTCGCCTACCAGCGAGCGGCCGAGTCGTTCGGAAATATCGCGAACAATCCGAGATTCGACGACGATCGGAGGTCGAATGCCGCGCGCATCGCGATGGTGCTTTATTCGAATCTGGGCGACCGGGTGAAAATGAATGCGATGTACGCCGTCCTGATCGATCCGAAGATGCACCTTGCGCCCGAGAAGCGCGTCGAAGCGGACTATCTTCGGGCGAGCTTCGATTACGGTCAGTGGAACCCGACGGCAGGCGAGGGAGCGGGGAACGCGGCGACCCGCAGGCAGGCGATCACCGCTCTCACCCAGTTTCACACTGCGAACAAGAATCGCCCGGAATCGGGTCGCTACACGCTCGAATCCGCCTATCGGATCGCCAAGATGCTGCAATCGGACGGCGACGCGACCTTTCGGAACTGGTTCAAGACGACCATCGCCGACTGGCAATACTTCAAGACTCACCCGGCGACCGTCACCGGCGGTGGAAAGTCGAGTCGCGTGGTCGCGACCGACGCCCCCTATGCCGATTACGGCGCGGAGGCGGACTTCACCCTCATCGACGAGGAGGTGCGTGCGGCGTTCGACTACGACACGGGGCACCACCATTACGCCGGCCTGGCGGTCGAAATCGCGAAGATCGTCGACAAGGATCTCGGGGAAGCGGAGACGAAGTGGCGGCCCCCCCTCGAGCACGTCGCCACCGAATACGGTTCGTTCGAGTGGGCCGCAGCGGCCACGGCGCGGATCGGGTCGCTCTACGATTCGATCCGTTCGGGGTTGGATCTGGTCGTACCCAAGTACTTCGCCCCCCAGCAAGAGGCGCTGTTCAAGAGGCTCAATACGGTCGCCGACAAGCTCGACGCGGCTGGACAGCACGACAAGGCCGACCAGATCCGCCAGCAGATGGACGACACGCGCGACCAAGTTCGGACGAAGTGGCGTGCGACCAAGGACCAGTACATGGAGGTCTGCAACCAGAAGATGGTTGGCAAGTACGTGACGTCGGCCCTCACCGCGCGCAAATACAACGTCAGGGATCCCGCCGTGCAGAATGCCGTCGCGCGCCTCGCGTATCTGACCGACTACCTGGGCGACGACAAGATGAAGGCGTACGTGGAAAACACGCCGGATCCTCTCAACGCGAGCACCAAGCTCACGTACTCGAACGGCGAGTTTTTGCAGTGGCGCGCAGGCGTCGTCGCGGCGCCGCCTCCGAACGGACAACCGTATCCGCTGCCGGCAACGCCGTGAACATCGACGGCGTCCGAGCCCGAAAGGGGACCGCGAACGTGCGACAGCTCAAGATCGAAACCGCTCTCGGAACCGTCCTGGCGGCGCTGGAAGTGATTCTGCTCGCCGCGTGCGGTGGAAATACGCCGCCGGCCCAAGCTCCGGCGCCGGCGACAGCCGAGACGACCCCGACGCCCCCCACGACGCCGACGCCGACGCAGCTTGCGAATCTCTCCTCGGGACCTTCGGGAGGCGACCTCTCGGGCGAAGCGAAGTCTTCGTACGATCGCGGTTTCCAGGCATGGACGACCGGCGATTTGCCGGGCGCGAGCGCCGCGTTTCGCGACGCCGTCGCAAAGGCGCCCAGCTCCGCGGCCGCTCGCTATTCGCTCGGGTGCGTGCTCGAGAGGCTCGGTGACAGCCAGGGCGCCTTGGACGCCTACCGCGCGGCGTACACGGCCAACCCGAAAAATCACGAGTCGGTGAGCGCATACGCCGTGCTCCTGGCGCGGCTTGGCCGAGGAGCCGACGCGGAACAGTTCTTGGCCGGGAGGCTGGCTCAGGACCCGGATTCGGCCGCCCTGGCGACGGACCTGGCGGAGGTGAAGTCGATCGAGGGCGACAGCCCGGGATGCCAGCAGCTCGCGCAGCAAGCTCTTTCGAAAAAGCCGGATTACAAGGACGCGATGGTCGTCATCGCGCGCGACTACTATCGCAGTCATCGGTGGGATCTGGCTCGTTACGCGCTGCAGGCGATCCTCGACGGCGCCGCCGACGGCTCGATCCCCCCACGCGATTCGGGGAACCCCTCGGCGCTGCTGCTCCGGGCGCTCGTCGAGCGCGACTCGGGGCAGCGCAAGCAAGCGATCGCGGATTTCGAAGAGGCGATTTCGCGGCGGCCGGACCTCGCGGAAGCGTACGTGAACCTGGGCGAGATGAAGCTCGAGGCGGGCAATGCCACGGAAGCCGAGCTGCCGCTCGAAAAAGCCGCGCGGTATTCTCCGAATCTCGCCGTGGTCCACCTCGATCTCGGCGATTGCTATCGGCTTCTCGGGCGCACCGCCGACGCGAAACGGGAATTGGACGCGGCCCTGCGAATGGACTCGACGCTCGCCGGCGTTCATTACAACCTCGGCCTCCTTTACCTGTTCTCGCAGTCCGTCCCGGGGGCATCGGGCGAGGACGATCAGCTCGCGCGAGCCATCACGGAGCTGCAGAGCTACAAGTCGATGCGAGGCGCAAAGGTCGCCAAGGGTCAGGGCGACGACGTCGACGAGCTGCTGAGCACGGCCAAGCGCAAGCAGAGCGAGCTGCAACTGAAGAAGCAGGCCGCAGCCGCGCCGCCGGCGTCCGGCGCCTCGAGCCCTTCAGCCCCGGCGGCGCCCGCTTCCTCAGGCACGGCCGCGCCGGCCAAGGTACATTAGCGGTGGGTGGGGCGAGCGGGGGGCGCATCGACCGTGGGCCCCGAATCGACGGAGGATGCCATGATGAATCGAATCGGTCTCGGAGCGCTGATCCTGGGGGGGGCGGTTTTCTGGGGCGCTTCCGCCGGGGCGCAGGACCAGCACGGCTCCGGCTCCGCTCAGCACCAGGTGAAGCAGCAGCAGGGAGTCCTGCAGGTCGGTGAGATAACCATTGTCGGTCGTGTCCAGAAGCCCGTCGCCGCCGTCGACGTGGCCAAGATTCTGCCCAAGCTCACGTTGGCCGAGCTGCGCCAGCCTTTCCTCGATCGGATCGAACAGGCGGTGCACCAAGAGCCATTTTGACGGGGCTGTCGGCGGCCTCGGCCGTCATTGCTCTCGCGTGCGTGCTGTCGAGCGCACGGCGCTTCGTCTGGGCGCTCTGTCCGACCGAGTTCGACGCACGCCTGCTGTCGACGGCGCTGGGCGCCGATGTCGTTCGCAATGCTGCGAAGCTGCGGGACGCTCTGGCCGCGACCCATCCGGACGCGTGGGAGAGCGCAGTTTTTGCTGCATTGACGGAGCCGTCCCGGGCCGCGCGTGACGCCCGCTTGAGCGAGGAGCTCACCGAGTTCGACCACCTCGCGCACCGGTGGTCGCGAGTGCCCCGTGTCTGCGCAAGCATCGCGTCCAGTGCTGGGTTTCTGTTCGCATCGATCGCGCTGATCCGCGACCTCGCGACCTTCGATCCCGTGTCGGCAGGCGCCGCCGGCCTGCAGGCGGTCGTCTCGTCGGCGCTCGACGCGTTGGCGGTCGGGGTCGCCGGAGCATCCTTCTGCGCGGCGGTCCACGTGCGCGCGAGACGCGCAGCACGCGACCGTGTCGACGCGGCGGTTCGGCTCATCGAGAAGCTCCAGGGGAGCTGAAGGGAGCCAAGGGAGACGAGGCTGCAGGAGCGCGTGACCGCGAGCTGTAGGACTCGTCAGCATCCAGCCGCACGGCATCGCAGCAAACGCTTCCTTTTGTCGGCGCAGCGGGCTTCGTGTAGCCTTGATGGAAACGTGGCCGTCCGGACGTTCCGGAGTCCGAATGGGCAGGCGCCGCGTTTCGACCGATTCCACATTGCGAGAAAGGGCGCGTCGCTGATGAACCAGGGCATGGGGCCAGGCTTCGGACCGCACGGGCAATCCGGCCGCCCCGGTCAAATGACCGCGGTCATGCGGGCCATGCAGCAATCGACCGGCCCGAAGGTTCTGCGCATCGGTCTCGTCGCCGGAGGGCGAATCCTCGAGGAGCGGATCGTCAAACAGCGGACGAGCGTGACCGTGGGACCGAGCGAAAAGTCGACTTTCGTCGTGCAGGCCAATGTGCCCCCTCAGTTCAAGCTCTTCGAGCTCATTGGCAGCGACTACTATCTGAATTTTCTCGACGGAATGACCGGGCGAATCGCGCTTGCGACCGGCATCTCGGATCTTTCCGCGCTGAAGGGCCAGGCTCGCCGTCTCGGACCGGCATACCAGATTCGGCTCACGGACGAAGCTCGCGGCAAGGTCGTCATGGGCGAGACCACGTTCCTCTTCCAGTTCGTTGCGCCACCTCCGGTGCAACCGAGACCGCAGCTGCCGCTTTCGGTCAAGGGCGGAGTCGCCAGTCAAATCGACTGGAGCCTGACGATCATCGCTGCATTCAGCTTTTTGCTGCATTTCGGGCTCGTAGGAGCGATGTACAGCGACTGGATGGACCCGGTGGTGAGCGATGACATCACCGCGAGTCTCATCGACATGGTGCAGAAGACCGTTCCGCCGCCGGTGGAGACCACCGAGGCGCCGACCTCGAGCGCGGCTGCGACCGATACCGCTCCGGCGCCGACCCAGGCACCCAAGGCGTCCGAGGGCAAGGCGAAAGCCGCAGCCAACAACGCTCCCGACGCGAAGGTCGTCTCGGGGCTGCTGAACGAGGCCGAGCAAGCTCGCATCGCCATTCTCGCCGCGCTCAATGGAGGTCCCAACATCAACGGTGCGATGAAGGACGACAACGGAGCGCCGGTCGATTTGAACCAGCTCGCCAAGAGCCTGGGGGGCATCAGCAACCAGGGCGCAAATGGGCTCAACCTACCCGGCGGCGCCGGAGGTCCCATTCAACCTGGCCAGCGCGTGGGGCTGGGATCGCTCCGCGGAGGGGACACCGGTGGCGCCTCGACCAACGCGGGCGCCATCGTCAAAGTCGTGCCCGTCGGCGACGTGCAGTACGGTGGGCCGTCGATGAGCGTCCCGGTCAGCAACGCCGAGGCCGTCATCCGCAGCCAAATCCACCCGGGCGCAAAGCGCTGTTACCAGAGAGGCCTCGAAAGCGATCCGAGCCAGGCGGGCAAATTGGTAGTTCTCATCAAGGTGGCTCCGAACGGCGAGGTCGATTCGGCGACGGTGGCGAGCAACAGCGGGCTGTCGGCCCAGGTCGCCTCCTGCATCACGAGCGTCGCTCGCCGGGCGAAATTCGACCCGCCGGGAGCCAGCGGATCGACCATCAGCGTGCCCTTCAACTTCGTCAAACAGGGCGGATAGACCGGGACTTGCCTTGTCATGGCCCGGTCGCCCAGGCGTTTCCGCGCGCGCGACGAGCCGAGTTGAACGGAGAGCCCGTGCGCCGCATCCAATCAGGGCCCGCACCGCGTGAAGTCGCAATCGCCGACCGGTGATCGGTCGGCGCCGATTTGGTCTCATTGGCGGTGCAGGTAGTGCATCTGAGGGTGGGTCACTTACCAGAGGGTGGCATGATGCCACGTTGACACCGGACACCTCGACCGTTAAAGTCTGGACTGCATAATCGGCAGTTGCGCACGCATGAAGAGCTAATCGGAGCGGAGGCGAGCACTTATGAGGCGACTAGGGGCGGGTTCTGTGTGGATTGGAATCGCCGCGCTGCTGCTTGCCACGGGAACCGCCACGGCTCAGGGCGGCGGGACCGGCTCGGCTCAGGTCGGCTTCGAGAGACCGCAGCGTCTTTCGCCGCAGGACGAGCTCGCGCAGTCGGAAGTCATCGTCTCGAAGATCGAGCACACGTCGGGCGTGATTCGCAAGCAGCTCGATGCCGCGCGTCAGGCTCGCGACGTCGTGAAGTCCCTCTGCCTCAGCGACAAGCTCTCGCAGGTCGACGTGGCGGGACGGTCGACGAAGGATCGCCGGAGCGCGCTCGAAGCTGCCGCCAAGCGGGGCGATACCGAGCTCGCAAACCATGAGTTCACGATCATCACCGTGCTCGGCACGCGGGCCGAGCAACTCATGTCGGAAGCCAATCAATGCCTCGGCGAAGAAGTGGCGTTCGTGGGACAGACTGAAGTCATCGTAACGGTAAACCCCAACATCCCGGCGGGCGAAGATCCCACCCAGTTTCCACCGCTTCCCCCGGTCTTCGTCACTACTCCGCCACCGTGCACGTCCTGCACCGAGTGAGCTCGTTATCGGGGTAACTCACTCCGCGAGTCGGTCCGAGCCGGGCCCCGCGATTGATTGTGCCCCGACGCGTGACCTGGTGACACTTTTTGCAGTAGCTCTGCCGTAGAGTGTTGTACCTTCGCACGAACCGATGACCAAGAAAGGCATTGCATCGTCGATGGGCGCGCTTGCGTTGCTCGTGGCAAGAGCCGCGAGCGCGCAGCCGCAGTACACCCCGCAGGCGGACACCCCGCAGTGGTTGAAGGACAGCCGGTACAGCGACGGCATCGGCGTCAGGGCGGGCGACTTCGAATTCCACCCGGGGATTGCCGGGGAAGTGGGATACGACTCCAACTGGTTCCAGCGCAGCAGCCAGCAGGGCGTCGACAACGGGCCACCCGCCGCGCCCGTGATTCCTGCGGTTGAATTCCGGGTGACGCCGTCCTTGTACATGTCTCTGGCGGGCGCCTCGTCGCAGGAGTCATCGAGCGTGGCGACGAGCCCGGCTGTCGCATTCCGAGCCGGAATCACCGCGACGTACCGGGCATTCCTCGGCACGACGAGCGACGCATCGCAATCGCAGAACGACATCGCCGGTCAAGCGAACGTGGGTGGTAGCGCGGACGCTCGGCTCGACATCCTCCCCGGACGCACCGTGGGCGGAGCCATCTTCGCCAACTACGCTCGTGTGATCCTCCCGAACGAGGCCAACGCCAATCCCAACATCTCGTTCAATCAGGACAATATCGGCGCGGGGGCCGAGCTGGCCATCCAACCGGGGAGCGGCACTCTCGACTGGCATTTCGGGTACCGCTTTGCGACCACGCTGTTCGAGGAGACCGAAGGCCAGCCGTTCGCAAACTTCACGAACGAAGCCTACACCCGGGGTCGTTGGAGATTCAGGCCGAAGACGGCTCTCCTTTACGATGCCACCCTCGACTTTTTCACGTACTCGAACGCGACCCAAGCGGAGGAGCAAGGGCTGGTGAGCTCCACGCCCGCGCGCGCGCGGATTGGAATGACGGGCCTCGTCACCGATCGCTTGTCGGTGCTTGCGATGATCGGCTACGGCGCGAGCTTCCTGGACAACAAGATTCCCGAGGTGCAGCAGTTCGACAGCGTGATTGGCTCCGCGGAGCTCAAATGGTTTCTCACGGCCAGCCC
Organism: Polyangiaceae bacterium; assembly: GCA_035622655.1. Classification (GTDB taxonomy): domain Bacteria; phylum Myxococcota_A; class Polyangia; order Polyangiales; family Polyangiaceae; genus Palsa-1150. Next base: position 2,310 of record DASPUY010000261.1, on the reverse strand, counting down.
GGGGTTCGCACGTGCGAGCGATCTGGGGCTGGCTCTCTCCGCGATTTCGGTCGGCTTCACCCGCGACTTTCAGAATAGCTATCTCGGAAACTTCCTCATTCTCGATCGCGGGTACGTCAAATTCGACTACTTGTTCGCGGGTCGCGTGGCCGTCCAGGTCCAGGGTGGGGTCGAGGGCCAGCAATATCCCACGCTCTGGTGGCTGTCCGGCTCTCCTGTAACGGCGCAGCCTCGGTATTTGCAGTCCGGAAGCGGCGCGATCAACAACGGCCCCTTCTCGGATGTCAGGGCCGACGCCACCCTTTTTGCACAGTACAATTTCACGCAGATCTTCGGACTGAATGCAACTTTCCGTTATACGCAGGTATTCAGCAATGTCAAAGTCCAGGACTTCAATCCTGGCCCCGGCGCCCCCGTACCGACGACGGGTCAACAGGTCGGATTCTATGGCATGGACTACCAGAGATTCGAGGCGTACCTGGGGCTCCGGCTCTATCTCTGACTTCGCGCCCGGCTGGCGCCGCGGCGCCGGGCAGGTCATGCTCGCCTCGGATCGATGAAGCTGGTGCTGTGGCGTATTCTCGCGATCGTTCTGGTCGCAATGGCGGGCGCCGGATGCGCGCGCAGGGCGGTCCGCGCCCCGAATCTCCCGGCTGCGGCGCCGAGCACGACCGTCGGCGCCGGCGACATATTTTCGGTGCTCGTCGTCGGAGAAAAGGACTTGCCGCAGGAGTTTCGCGTGCAGCCCGACGGCACGATCGATTTTCCGTATCTCGATCGGTTGACGGTTGCCGGCCTGGAACCGCAGGCCATCGAGGAGCTCATCAAGAAAGGGCTCGTGGACAAGAAGATCCTCATCGCCCCCCAGGTGACTCTCGTCGTCAGGCAGTACAACTCGAAAAAAATCAGCATCATCGGAGCCGTTGCAAGACCGGGAACCCTCCAGTGGTCGGAGGGAATGAAGCTCATCGACGCAATCTCACAATCGGGGGGCCTCACGCCGGCTGCCGATGGCGATCACGTCCGGATCACTCGAAGCGTCAGCGGAAATCGAACCGTGACCGCGACCGTCAGCGTCGATGACATCGCCGATGGGAAGCTGTCCGATATTCCACTTCAGGCGGGCGACACGATCAAAATCGACCAGCGACTGTTCTAAGAGAGCGCATGGTACCGTGAATGGATGTCGCGTGCGCCTCGTGCCATCGCGCAGAATGTCCTCGAGCTCGTCGGGCGCACGCCACTCGTCCGCCTGGCTCGCGTCGCCCCGAGCGCCGGCGCCGCGGTCGTGGGCAAGCTGGAAGTCAAGAATCCAGGCGCGAGCGTCAAAGATCGCCCGGCGCTCGCAATGATCCAGGCCGCCGAAGCGGCCGGACAAGTCGGCGCCGGCGCTGTCATCATCGAGGCGACCAGCGGCAACACCGGGATATCGCTCGCCATGATCGCCGCGGTTCGAGGGTACCGCTGCATCCTCGTCATGCCGGAAGACATGAGCCTCGAGCGCCGCCACGTGGCCCGAGCTTACGGAGCTGAGCTCGAGCTGACTCCGGCCGAGGCCGGCATGTTCGGGGCGGTGGAGCGCGCGCGACAAATCGCCGCACGAACGCCGCGTGCATTCATGCCGAGGCAGTTCGAGAATCCAGCCAATCCCGAATCGCACGAGCGCACGACGGCACGGGAAATCCTCGACGCGGTCGGCGACGATCTGACTGCATTCGTGGCCGGCGTCGGAACCGGCGGCACTCTCACGGGTGTCGGTCGCGTCATCAAGCGCGAACGTCCGAGTGCTCGCGTAGTGGCCGTCGAGCCCGCGGCCAGCGCCGTGCTCAGCGGGCGTCCCCCGGGCATGCACGCCATCCAGGGGCTGGGCGCCGGCTTCGTACCGGAGATTCTCGATCGCGGGGTCATCGATCGCGTGATGACGGTCAGCGACATCGCCGCAGAGCGGATGACCACACGGCTCGCCCGCGAGGAGGGTCTTCTCGTGGGTCCGTCGTCCGGCGCCAATGTCCATGCCGCCTGCGAGCTCGCGGCGGAGCTGGGCAGCGGGATGATCGTGACCGTGGTGTGCGATACCGGCGAGCGTTATCTCTTCTGATTTGCGGGCCTCGACTGCTGCGCGAAGCGCTCGACCTGAGGCTCGCTGACGAGAATCGCCGGCCTGCCGAGGAGATCATTGCCATGGCCTCATCGTTGATCGCAGTGAAGCTGTAACTTCGCAGCGAGCCAGCCCTCGACGAGGAGTTCAAGCTTCTCGTATCCGCGGGTGATAGTCAGCCATCCAGGGTCGGGTGCGTATTGGATGTGTCC
>DASPUY010000260.1:0-52112 GCA_035622655.1 Polyangiaceae bacterium | reverse complement strand
CTCGCTCTCGAGGTGCGCGAGAAAGTCGAGCGCGTCGTGACGCGCCTTCCGAATGGAGACCTTGCATTCCTCTCCGTACTTGCGAGCGATCTTGACGAACTCCCGCCGACGCTCCTCGGTCAAGGGCGGCAGCGGAAGTCGCACAAGGTCGCCGTCGATTTGTGGGTTGAGCCCCAGGTCGCTTTCACGCAATGCCTTTTCGACGGCCTTCACCTGCGTCTTGTCCCACGGCTTGATCGTGATGAGACGAGGCTCGGGAACGTTGATATGAGCCATCTGGGCCAGGACCGTGGGCGTGCCGTAGTAGTCGACCTTGATGCCGTCGAGGAGTGACGCGCTGGCGCGCCCCGCGCGGAGCTTGGTGAGCTCACGCTTGAGGGCCTCGTGCGACTTCGCAAGCGAATTTGCGAGCTCCTTCTGCACGTCCTGGATCATCTGCGCTCTCCGGAGTGGTGACCTTAGCGTGGCGAGTGGCTGTCGCCCACGATTCCATGGGTCGTGCTCGGTCCCGGGCCGAGGTGCTCGGGCAGATCCCCCCGGGGGGCTCGAGGAGGAGGAAGTTATCCATTGCGGTATCATGGTAAAAAGTGGACCTCTATGGCCATGAAGCTCCGGGTGCCCCGAGACGGCGGCGGCGCGAAGCTTGGCCCTGCCGCCCGTTCGGCTGGGTTCCGCTCGCACGGGCCAGGCCCGACGCAGCCAAAGGGCCTCAGCGACCGAAGGCGCTTCAGGCAATTGCAAGGCGCCTTGGGTGGCGAGCCGGCGCACGGTCGGTGACGAATGGCTGACGGCGACGTGGTCTTCGTGACCGGGTACCCGGTGATGCGCGCCAGAAGCGTGTGCGCGGAGCTTCTGAGATCGGACGAGCGGTGTCTCGTGTACCTGCTCGTTCGTCCGGGAGGGTCCCAATCGGCTCGAGAAGCGCTCGCCGATCCGGTCGGCGAGGACCGCGAGCGCATCAAGCTGATCGAGGGAAGTGCTTCGGCCATCGACTTTGGCCTCTCGGGGGGGGAGCTCGAGTCGCTCGGGCGCGACGTCACTCACATCCATCACTGCGCCGAGGTCACCAACCCGGGTGCGGAGCGAAAAACGGCGGAGCGAGTCAACGTCGGAGCCGCGCAGGAGGCACTCGAATTCGCACGGTGCTGTGGAAAGCTACGGTGCCTCGTCTTCCACTCGACCGTTCACGTTGCCGGAGATCGATCGGGAATCGTGCGTGAGGACGAGCTCGAGGCCGGACAGTCGTTTCGCAACGTCATCGAGGAAACGAAGGCGCGCGCCGAAAAGCTGATGCGCAGCGCGATGGCCTCGATGCCGATCGCCGTGGTTCGACCCGCAACGATCTCCTGCGACGCAACGACGGGGGCCGTCGACCGGCCGGATGGCATGTACTTCCTCGTTCTTCTCGCTCTGACTTCATCGCCGGAGTGGCCGCTGCGATTGCCGGGCAGGGGAGAGGGGCCCCTCAATCTGGTCCCGAGCGACTGGGTGGCGCGCGCGGCTTCGGCGATTGGCCGCGACCCGCGGGCCCCGGGCCGAACTTTCCACCTCGTGGACCCGAGGCCTGCGGCTGCGCGCGCGGTGTTCGACCTCGTCGCTCGAGCGTCCGGCACGCGCGCCTCCCGCGGGTCGGTGCCCGCGAACCTGGCCCGCGCGCTCCTCCGCGCCCCGGGCCTGGATCGAATCGCCAGAACCCCGCGCGCCTTCCTCGACACGCTCCTGACGCTCACCACGCCGGTGACCTACGACGCCCGCAATGCGGACGAGCTGCTGAACTCTCTCGGCATACCGGCGTGCCCTCCCTTCGAGAGTTATGTCGACAAGCTGGTCGAGCACGTCCGAAAGCGCATCCCGGACCGCGGAGCGGCAAGGAAGGACGCACCCATGGAAATCGACGAACCGCCGGCCTAGTCCGAAGCGCACCCGTCATGCGTGGCAGAGCCGTATCCCCTTGCATTGGAGCCGGAATGGTCTCGCGGCGCGTCGTCATCCGGGGACGGGACGTCGTCTACTTCAAGGCAATCATCGAGGCCAGCGACGGCCTCGCCGGCGTGTTCGCAATGCATGGCGGCGATCTCGTCGTGGCGGCGCCTGCCGATCGATGCGCGGAACTCGACGCAATTCTCGACGACCTCGCGCTGGAGCTCGGTGTCCTGAAGTTGGAGCCATGATTCGGGGCGTCCGATTCCACGGTCAATCGTCGTCCAGCGCCGAGCCGCCGTCGTCCGGCGGCTCCGGTCGAATCGTGGGTAAAGCCGCATCGACGTCGAGGGGACCGTCCGTGTCGTTCGGCGCCTCCGGCGGGGAAGGAGGGATCGTCGACGTGCCGCTCGGACCCAGCGCGTTTTTTTGATCGAGAAACCTGAGCGTTCCCAGTCCCACGATCCGTTCGAGCACCGCGCGGAGGTCACCCGCGAGGGGCGACTCGACCACGACACGAGCCCCCGAGTGCGGATGATCGAGCTCCAGCCGCACGCAATGCAAGAACGTCCGGTCAAGGCCGTTCTTCTCCTCGAAGTGACGGTTCGTCTGCGCGTGCCCGTATCGATCATCGCCGAGGACGGGGTGGCCGATCGACGCCAGGTGCCGACGAACCTGGTGCGTTCGACTTTGATCGGGGACGACGCGCAGGACGCTCTGTCCCCCGGCGATCGCCAGGCGCCTGTATCGCGTCCGCGCCGCGTGCTGCTGGCCGTGCTCTCGAAGGTCACGCGTCACGGTACCCTTCCCCGGCGTGATCCCGCGTACCGCGGCGACGTAGATCTTGCGGGTCGTGGGCGACGACAGCACACGGCCCCACGCCCCGACGTATTCCGGACTGCGTACGAGAACGACCAGACCGCTCGTACCGACGTCGAGCCTATCCACGGGCACGACTTGCCTTGCGTTGCGCAAGCGACGCGCACGCGCCACGAGAGATGTCGCGTACTCTCCCTGCGGGGCCGTCGGCTCGTGCGGACTCTTGTCGACGATGACGACCTCGTCGTCTTCGTAGATCACCCGCGGAACAGGCGAGCCCGCGCGGCGCAGCAGCGCGATCGTTTCGACCTCCTCCGTGAGCGGGATCATGTCGAGCGGGCGGAGCGACGTCGCCGCGTAACCGAGGCGCGCGAAATGATCGAGGTCGCGCCCCAGCGTATCCGGGTCGCAGGAAACGTACGCGATGAGCTCCGGCCCGAGTCGGGCGAGCCCTTCGCGCGCCGATGGGCTCATCCCGCGTCGCGGTGGATTGACGACGGCCACGTCGAAACGACGGCCTTCGTCGCCCAGCGCGCCAAGCGCCGTCGCGACGTCGGCGCACTGTGCGTGCACGGGCAGCGATTGAGCTCGCGCCGCTTCCCGAGCCTGTGCAACGGACGGAGCGAACGACTCGACCAGGTGCACTTCGGCTCCACCGGCCGCGAGGCCGAGGGCGATGGCGCCCGAGCCGCCGTACAAGTCGAGAACCTGCGGGGCACGACCGCCGGTCCGCACGAGGGCAACCGCGTCGGCGAGCACACGGTGCACGCGTTCCGCCTGTCCACGGTGCACCTGGACGAACGATCCGAACGTGGCCGACTGGACCGATTCGCCGATACGATCCGGAGCCGAGGTGGAGCCCGAAAGCGGCACCGTCCTCGTGCCGAGCACTTGCGGGGTGTCCCCGGCGTGAAAATTGGCGGCGACGCCCACAACCTCCGGAAACTCCTTCATCAGCTCTTGCGCGACCTGTGTGAGCGGCACGAGGTCAGCGACGCGATCCTGCTCGACCACCAGAGTCACGAGAACTCCCACGGCCCCATCGTTGCGGGTTTCGCGCAAGTCGAGCGCACGAAGGAAACCGCCGGAGACCGGATCGAAAGCCGCAAAGGCGCTGCCCGTGCCCTCGGACGCGGCGACGAGGCGCCGTACGTGATCGACGATTCGAGCCAGCGGGGGCGACAGCACTTGACACCCGGGAATGTCGACCACGTTGTGGCCACCACCCTTCGCGAACAGCCCCACTCTGGCGCCGGGAGCGACGATCAACTTTGCGCGCGATCGATAGTGTGTCCTCGTTTTGGCCGGAACGACAGCCTCGGTGACGACGAGCTCTAGAGCCGGGTACCTCGACACCGCGCGGAGGACTCTTCCGCGTTTGAGCAAGAGCTGCTCCGTGTAAGGCAGGCCCAGGATCGGACACCCTCCACACCGATCGGCGTGCTCGCAGAAGAAGTGCTCGTCCGGCGCGTCGCCGGTCGATGTGCCCTGGGTTGTCTCGACGTCTGAGGCCGAATCCGGCGGCGCCTTCATCGTGCGCGATGGAGACCCTAGCATGTCCGCCCACCATCGCCTTTTCGACTGGCCGACCCTGACTCGACGAGCCGGCTCGCCTCGACCGGCGTCAGAAGTGACCGCGCGCGGCGAGAAATGACCCCCAGAAACGCGGCCGACACACCATCTGCGGCTCGTGCTCCTGTCGATAGAGGATCGTGTAATCCGTCTCCACGGCAATGACGACGAACGGAGAAAGCCTCGCCTCGAATCCGGCGCCCGGTTGCGCCGCAAGCTCGACGTCGGGACGGAATGCCGGCAGCAGATCCGTATCGATCCGCCACTGTCCCAGTCCCGCCTGTACGAAGGGAACCAACGCTCCTTCCGTTGCTCGAACCCGTGTAACCAGCATGCGGCTCGAATGGCTCAGTCGGATCAAGTCGGTCGGGGATGGCCGTCCGACCAGCACTCCTGCACCGCTCCAGTCACGCGCAACCAGTGACACGCGTGGACCCGGTCCGGATTGCCGAGGAGGGACGGGATAGTCCGCCGAGGTGCTTTCCGAACGCCCGAGCTTGAAGCCAATCTCCGGAAGGAGCGATTCGCCGCCGGTACGAATGACCTCGCCGAGCTTGTCCCATTGGATGCCGAGCCGCAGACCCTCGTCCGCGCACACCGGCGAGGTGCCTACCAGCGAGGCTCCCGTGATCGCGAGGGCCACGGCGAGAGTGCGCGTCCGCCGTCCCGCAGTGCAAAATGCATCGGGCGACATCAGCAAAGCACGTCCATCGTTGGTAGGCCCCCTCCGTTCAGCCTCGCGCCAGAGATTTCGACGAGGATGCTGCGAGGCACGTGCCGATGCGTTCTGCAAGTTCGCCACAGGAATCGGGAAGGCCGAAGCGACGCGGAGGTGGTGGAGTTGTTGTCTCCCCCGTGCGCGGGCGCGCGGCGTCTTGGTCCCTCCGGTACAAGTCTGAACTCGCCGCGTCCCTCGCGCACGGCTGGGCTCGCGGATGTGAATGACCGCGTGGCCGACTGGCGTCTCCGCGCCCACATTGCCCAACGCATGTGTGGGCGCGCTCATCCTGCTACCCATCGTCCGCATGTACGGTCGAGGCGACGCTCGAGACCCGCCCGGCCGTGGGAAGCGGGTGGCCGTCATACCGACGTGCAGCCCGCCGCGGGAGGGCCGGCCTTGAAGCTCGACGCGGAGATCGTGATCGTGGGTGGTGGCCCGGCGGGCACGACCACGGCTTTGGCCCTCGCACGCGAGGCGCCGGCTGTCGCCGATCGCACGGTCGTTCTCGAGAGGGCCAGATATCCGCGTGACAAGCCGTGCGCCGGTGCCCTCGGCGCGCGTGGCGACTCGCTTCTTCGCGGGATCGGAATTTCGATCGACGTGGAGTCGGTGCCCATCGACGGCATGTCGTTCCTCGGAGTACAGGGGTCCGTAAAGGCGGTCCCGGGCGGCATCGGACGGGTCGTGCGCAGGCGGGAGTTCGACCACGCCCTCGCCCGCCAGGCGGCAGCTCGCGGCGTTCGCATCCGCGACGGCGTTTGCGTCACGGGGCTGATCGACGAGGGCTCCCGGGGCGTCGTGGTGCAAACGACGCAAGGCACTCTACGCGCGGCTGCCGTCGCCGGTTGCGACGGCGTCGGCAGCGTCGTTCGTCGATCGCTCGGTGTCGGCCGCGGACGATGGCTCGCCCAGGTCATCGAGACGGATACCGAGCCGCTTCGTGGAGAGGACGACCGAACGCTGCGTTTCGATGCGAGCGACCGCAGTCTCGTCGGCTACGCGTGGGACTTTCCGACGATCGTCGGCGGACGCTGGATGGTGTCCAGGGGTGTCTATGGCTTCAAGCGCGAACGCGACGGCGAATCGCGACCCGACGACGTGGCCGCCGTCCTCGAGGCGAGGCTGATCGGCCTGGGAATCGACCCGGCCCAATGCCCGACCAAGAGATACGCAGAGCGAGGTTTCGAGTCGACGACACTGCTCGCGCGCGGCCGGTGCATGCTCGTAGGCGAAGCGGCGGGAATCGACGCGCTCACCGGGGAAGGGATCGCGCAGGCTATCGAGTACGGCGTTCTGGCCGGTCGTTTCCTCGCGACGCAGCTTCGATCCGCCGAGCTCGGGGCGGTCGATCTTGCCGGATGGAACGCGACGGTGCGCCGCTCGCGCCTTGCGCGCGACCTGCGCGCGCGCGCCCGATTCGTACCGATCTTTTACGGGCCGCGGCGGTTTGCACTTCAGCGTTTCTTCGTGGCGTCTCCGAGCGCTCTCTCGATCGGCGCTCGGCACTTCGGAGCGCGGCCGCAACGCTGGCCCGAGATCGGTGAAATCGCCGTTCGCGGTCTGGCACACCTGGTCCTGGGAGGTCTCGACAGCCTCGCTAATCGCCCGGGGCGGACTTCGTGAGTCGGACTCGCCGGCGCTCGTCGGCGGCGGCTTGCGTAGCCCGATCCTCGTCGGTCTCGTGCAGGACCGACGGAACCGGAGTCGGTCTGAAATCGTCGTCGAGCGCCACGAAAGTCGTGAAACACTCGACCGTCGGCCACCGTTCGCCGGTCGTCGCGTCTTCTCCCCAGACCCGGACCTCGATTTCCATCGATGTTCGGAACGTAGCCCGCAGTTGAGCGCGCAATCGGACGACTTGACCGACGCGTACCGGACGCCTGAAGTGCATGTCATCGACGAATGCCGTGACGCACGGGCGTCCGGCGTGGCGCTGGGCGCAAATGGCAGCGCAGATGTCGATCCAGGCCATGATCTGTCCACCAAAGACCGTGCCGTGGACGTTTGCATGCTGGGGTAGGACGTATTCGGTCATTTCGGTGACCGAGGCCGCGCGAGTCTTCGGCCCCAGTGCGCTCACGAGGCACCCGTCACCTTGGCCGCGGGCAGCGGCAACCGCATCCAAGCCTCGAAGGCCCCTCGGGCCGGCGGTGTGGCGTCGCGCATCGGGACGATTCTCACGCGATCGAGTCGCGCCGCGTCGAGCGTCACGCTCTTGGTCGTGAGCCGGCCGTCGCGCGAGACCAGGACGTCCACCGACTCGCCCGGAGCCCGATCCCGGAGGGCCGGATCCAGGTTCGCAGCTTCGACGCGGGTCGCTCCGACCGCGACGATCTCGTCGCCCACATCGATCCCGGCCCTCCAGGCCGCCGTATCGCGCGTCACGGCGGCGACGATGCTGCGACCGCCGTCGGCTCTCACGCGCACCCCCAGCGAGCTGCGCGGCGCGTCCGTCCGGACCGATCGCTCGACGGCGAGCCCCACTCGAGCAAGAGTGCGGCCATAGTCGATCTCCGTCGGCGTTCTGATCCACGCGTCGAAGAGATCTCCGAGCTCGGTCCCCGCAGCGTCCTCAAAAATTGCCTGCATACCCTCTTCGGGAATGGGACGAGCCCGACGTCCATACTCGTCCCAGAGGTGCTTCAGTGTCGTATCGAGGGTGGTGGCCCCGCCCGTGCGCGCGCGAAGCTCGATATCGAGGAGCGCGCACACGATCTCCCCCTTCCGATAGTAGCTGACGCCGCTGTTCGAGGAGTTCTCGTCGGGCCGGTACAGCTTGATCCAGGCGTCGAAGCTGGCGTCCTCGAGAGACTGAACGAGTCGGCCCTGGGTCTGGTCGAGGTAGGCCAGCTCCCCCGCGAAGTGCTCGAGGTACTCGTCGATGCTGCACAGACGCGACAGCGCGAGCACCCGCCAATCGTAGTAGCTCGTCGCCCCCTCGAACCACCAGAGAAGCCTCGTGTAGCACTCCTCGTCGTATCGGTAGGGCGTGAGCCCGGCGGGTCGAATGCGCTTGATGTTCCAGGCGTGGAACACCTCGTGCGCAATGAGCGAGAGGAGATCCAGGTATCCCTCGCGTGTCGCGAAGCTGCTCTGGGGCGCGATGAGCGCAGCGCTGCAGCTGTGCTCCAGCCCGCCTCGGCCCCGTGGCGAGAGATGCAAGAGCAGATCGTACGACTCGTAGGGCAGGCTTCCGCCGAACAGGCTCGCCTCGACCTCTACGATGGTCTTGGTGTCGTCGACGAGCCGCTTGGCGTCTTCGTCCGCGATCAGCGGGCAGATCGCGTATCGGTGGGGGATGCCCAGAACGTCGAAAGTCCTCTCGAGATGAGTCCCGAGCTCGATCGGTGAGTCGACGAGGGTCTCGAAATCGGGGGCCTCCAACCGGTGCAGGCGTCCGCTGCCTCGAGAGACGCGCGACAGCGGCGTCGCGATGCGCCACGAAGCGGCTGTTTCGAGCTCGATCGTCGCGCCCACGTCGCCGTGGCCTTCCACGCCCAAGAACACCGCAGCGCCGACCAGAAACGCGTGGGTCTCGTCGATATGACTCGTCCGCACGGTAAGCTCGGCCGCGTAGAGGCGGTACCGGACGATGATGCTCGCACCTCGTTGCGTGTCGATCCGCCAGGCATTCTTCCGGATCTTCGCTGCCCGCGACGGCGGGGCGACCTGGAAGCCCTCTATGTGACGAGCATATTCTCGAACGAGATACGATCCGGGAGTCCAGACCGGCATGAAGAGCACGAGCGACTCCGGCAGGCTTTCACCGTCTTTCGATATCGTGCTCTCGACGTGAACCAGGTGTGTCGCCGGGGCGGGGATGGACACGCGGTGATGGATGATGAGGGCCGGCATCAGCCACGCTTGGTAACACGAGCTCAGGGAACGAGCGTTTCGACGTGCTCTCCCCATTCGGCTCGAAGGACCCCCGCTATCTCTCCTACGGTGGCGTCGGCTTTCACGGCGGCGAGAACGTGGGGGACGACGTTCTCCGACCCCTGCGCGGCCCGCGCAATGCCATCGAGGGCCGCTTCGTGAGCCGCCCGCTCCCGCCGGGCCCGCACGGCGCGAAGCCGCTCGACCTGTTCAGTTTCGATCCCCGGGTTGACGCGAGCCACCGGCACGGAGACACCGTCCTGTACGAAGGCGTTGACGCCGACGACGATCCGCTCCTTGCGCTCGATCTCGAGCTGGTGTTCGTAGGCGGTTCGCTGGATCTCGCGCTGAGGGTACCCCCGTTCGATCGCCGACACCATGCCTCCCATCGCATCGATGCGCGCGAGATGGTCGTACGCGAGCTTTTCGAGGCGGCCTGTCAGCGCCTCGATGGCGTAGCTCCCGCCCAGGGCGTCGACGAAATCCGCGACGCCGCTCTCATAAGCGACCACCTGCTGCGTCCTCAAGGCCATCGTAGCGGCTTCCGCAGTTGGCAGGCCCAGGGCTTCGTCGTAGGCATTGACGTGGAGCGACTGGCATCCGCCGAGGACCGCTGCGAGGGTCTGGACCGTGACCCGGGCGATGTTCACCAGCGGCTGCTGCGCCGTCAGGGTCGCACCGGCAGTTTGACAGTGGAATCGCAGCGCGCGCGCCCGAGCGGTCTTGGCTCCGAAGCGATCGCGCATCAGCATGCTCCACATGCGTCGCGCTGCGCGAAACTTCGCGACCTCTTCGATGACGTTGTTCTGGACGTTGAAGAAGAACGAGAGCTGCCCGGCGAAATGATCCACGTCGAGTCCCGCGTTCACGGCCGCCTCGACGTACGCAATGCCGTCGGCAAGAGTGAATGCAAGCTCCTGCGCCGCATCGGCACCCGCTTCCCGGATGTGGTATCCGCTGATGGAAATCGGGTTGTACTTCGGCACCTCCGCAGCGCACCACGCGATGACGTCCGTCACGAGACGAAGCGACGCGCGGGGCGGATGAATGTACGTCCCGCGCGCAATGTACTCTTTGAGGACGTCGTTCTGGACCGTGCCTCTCAGTCGATTGCGCGCGATCCCCCGCTCGTCGGCGACCGCAACGTACATGCACAGCAGCACGGCGGCCGTCGCATTGATCGTCATCGACGTCGAGATCTCGTCCAGCGGCAAGCCCTCGAGCAGCGTTCGCATGTCGTCGAGCGAATCGATCGCGACGCCCACGCGCCCCACCTCGCCCCGAGCACGCGGGTCGTCGGAGTCGTGCCCCATCTGGGTCGGCAAGTCGAAAGCGACGCTCAGCCCCGTCTGACCCTGGGACCGCAAGTACCGAAACCGCGCGTTCGACTCGGCGGCGGTGCCGAATCCCGCGTACTGTCGCATCGTCCAGAGGCGCCCCCTGTACATGTTCGGTTGGACGCCGCGTGTGAAGGGCGGCGCGCCCGGAACGCCAAGGTCTCGCTGGAGGTCGAACCCGGCGGCCTCGAGGTCGTCCGGACCGTAGAGCGGTTGCGCGTCGACGTGACCGGCCAGGTTGGGTGGCCGCGCCCTTGGAGGCTCGCTTTCCTCATGAGGGCGGAGAATCTCTGCCGCCCACCGGTCGCGGAGCGTTCTGTACTCCGACATGATTAGCAAGAAGCTCGAAGTGGGCGCTGTGGATTCATAGCGTACTCGAGACGGCACACGAGACGAGAAGCAAATTCAATGTCCGCGTTTCGTCGAGGCCGCCTCTTCGGCGCCGGCGGATTGCTGGAACGGGCCCCGCTGCGTAGGCACGCCCGACGACCGGCTCTCCTCCTCGGATTCACTTGGCAGCTTGCCGCGGCGGGGATCTTCATGCGCCTGGTGGGGAGCCGCCAGCTGGCGCAGAGCGGCGCTCATCACGCCGAGCGGCGCACGAACGACCCGCACCGGGGCGTTCAGCCAGTAGGCGATTTCGTCCGCGGCATGGACATCCGAGCCGTCGACGACCGCCACGTCGATCGTGCCGGTCACAACGTCCTGACCCACAGGCAAGGCCAGCAAATGCTGGCACAGATTGGCCGGCAGCGCGTCCACCAGACGCCTGACGGGCTCGAGCTCCGCGACGACGGGCACGGCCGGCTCCCTCGCGGCCACGAGAAACGATTCGAGGCGCGCCACATCCACCATGCCCGTGGCAACGAGGGCTGAGATCAGCGAGAGGCGACGAGTCGCCGAGAGGAACAGCCCCTCGGCCAGAGCGTCGTAACCCACCACCTCCGTCAGAAGCCCGTGGAACTCGTGCACAACGGGTCATTTAACACGATCGGGCTCCGCCAGAGAAGTTGGGGGGCGGCCTCGAATCGTGCGATTGTCCCGTTGCCGTTGCCGTTGCCGTTGCGGTCGACCATGCCATCCGGCGAACTCGTAGAGCGCACGTTACCGATCGCGGTGCTGGCGCTCGCGCTCGTCGCCGTCCCCGTGCTGGTGCTCGAGCCGGATGGGCTCCCCCGTGTCCGCAGCCTGCAGCGAGAGGTCGAGCAGGTCGACAAGGAGAACGCCGAGCTCAAGGCCGAGGTGGAGAGGCTGCGCGCGACGGTGCGAGACCTCCGTGACGACCCGGCCGCCGTGGAGCGCATCGCTCGCGACGAGCTGGGTCTCGTGCGAAAGAGCGAGGTGGTGTTCCAGTTCGCCAAGTGAGCTCGGGTGGGGGCGTGCTAAACCGACGGCCGCCCCCATGCGCTACGAGCCGTTCATCGGACTTGAGGTGCACGCGCAGCTCCTGACGACGACCAAGGCATTTTGCGGGTGTTCGACCGCCTATGGCGCGCCCCCGAACACCCAGGTGTGTCCGGTCTGCATCGGCCTGCCCGGTGCGCTTCCGGTGCTCAATGGCGAGGCGGTTCGACTGGCAGTGCGCACGGCCCTCGCGCTGTCGTGCGCGATCCGACCGCGGAGTCGGTTTGCCCGCAAAAACTACTTTTACCCCGATTTGCCCAAGGGCTACCAGATCAGCCAGTACGATGAGCCGTTCAGCGAGCGAGGGCGCCTCGACATCGAGGTCGACGGGAACGTCAAGACGGCGGGCATCACGCGCGTCCACATGGAGGAAGACGCCGGCAAGAGCCTGCATCACGGCAGCGCATCCGTAGTCGACTTGAATCGATCCGGAGTTCCGCTCGTGGAGATCGTCGGCGATCCCGACTTGCGCAGCGCGGCGGAGGCCGCGGAATACCTTCGCACGCTACGGGACCTGCTCATGTTCATCGGCGTGAACGACGGGAACCTGGAGGAGGGCAGCTTCCGGTGCGATGCGAACGTCAGCATTCGGCCGCTCGGCTCTTCACGGCTGGGCACGCGCGTGGAGCTCAAAAACATCAATTCGTTTCGATTCGTCGAACGAGCGATCGCGCACGAGATCGACCGTCAGGCCGCCGTGCTCGATGCGGGGACCGCGATCGTGCAGGAGACTCGAGGGTGGGACGAGGACAGCGGACGGACCTTCAGCCTGCGAAGCAAGGAGGAGGCACAGGACTACCGATATTTCCCCGATCCGGACCTTCCGCCCCTGGTCATCGACAGCGCGCTCGTGGCGGCGCTCGAGGCGTCGATGCCGGAGCTTCCACGAGACAAACGGAAGCGCTTCGAAGTCGACTTGGGGCTCACTCCCTATGCGGCCAGGGTGCTCACCGGCCACCCGCGTATCGCAGCCTTCTTCGAGGAGGCGGCCACTCTCCACGGCAACGCTTCCAAGACCGCGAACTTCATCCAGAGCGAGGTCTTGAGGGACGTTCGTACCCACGGCCTGAAAGGCGAGATCCCCGTGAGCGCGCGGCAGCTGGCCTCGCTGCTCGCCCTCGTGGACGAGGGGACGATCAGCGGAAAACAAGCGAAAGAAGTGTACGCCCGGGTCGCCGGCACGGATCGCGAGCCGGGCGCCGTCGTCGCGGAACTGGGAATCAAGCAGGTGAGCGACGCCGGCGCGATCGAAGCGGCGTGCAAGCACGTGATCGAAACTTTTCCCAAACAGGCGGCCCAGCTTCGCGCCGGCAAGGCCAACGTCGTCGGCTTCTTCGTGGGACAGGTAATGAAGGAGACGAACGGTTCAGCGAACCCGCAGCTCGTGAACGAAACGTTGAAGAAGCTCCTCGGTATCGGGTGACGCGAGGATGCGCGGCGACTCGCTCCGGCGCCCACCGGGTCGACCCGTAACCGCGCGCGCCCGGGTGCTCATCGTCGACGACAGCGTCGAGCTCGTGGCCTCGCTTCGCGCCGTGTTGCTGGCGGGAGAGTGGTCCGACGGGAGCGCGGCCGCGGATGCCATCGAGGTCGTGACGGCCTCGTGCGGCGAGGAAGGCCTCGCCATTGCTCACGCGCGCGGATTCGATGTGGCCATCGTCGACGTCAAGCTGCCGGACACGAGCGGGGTGGATCTCATCTTCCGCTTGCGTAGCGCGTGTCCGTTCGGGGAAGTCATCCTCATCACGGGCTTTGCAACCATGGACGCGGCAATCGGCGCGCTCCGCTCGGGCGCGTTCGCCTTCGTCCCCAAGTCATTCCGACCCGAAGAGCTCGTTTCCACGGTCGAGCAGGCACACGCGAAAGTGCGCCTTGCACGCGAACGCGAAGAGCTCGAACGGCGCTACCGGGCCCTGGTGGACCTGACCGACGTGCTCGTGGTCGGCCTCGATTCCGAGGACTGCATCGCGCTCTTCAACCGCAAGGCCGCGACGCTCGTGGGAGTCGAGCCGAGTGCTGCCGTCGGTCGGCCTTTCGTCGAAAGCTGGATTCCCGACGAGGATCGCATCCGAATGAGAGAGACGATCGCCCTCGCCCGGGCAGGAAGACCGCAGGAGATCGAGACCGGTTTCGTCGATTCCGCCCCGCCCGGAACACTGCCGGGCGGCGGCGCCCCGGTCTGGCATCGCGACCGCCCCGAGTCGACGGGGCGAAGCCGTGTTCGCTGGCATCTCTCGATGGCCCGTGCCGGGGGAGACGAACCGGCCGTCGTCTACGGCTTCGGCATCGACGTGACCGAGCGCAGAGCTCTCGAGAAGCGCGCCGCGGACGCCGAGGCGCTGTCGGCCATGGGTCGGCTGGCGATGAACCTCGCGCACGAGATTCGCAATCCGCTGAACGCGGCCGTCTTGCAGCTGCACTTGCTCGGACGACACGTCGACAAGCTTCCCGTCGACGACGACTCTCGCGCAGCCCTGCGGAGCAAAACCCAGATCGTCGGCGACGAGATTGGACGCTTGAGCCGGCTCCTGACGGAGTTTCTCGACCTCGCTCGACCCCGCGCGGGAGTCCGTGAGCTCGTGCACCTCGGGCATCTCGTGGACGGTGTTCTCGACCTCGAGCAGGGGGCGGCCGCCGCGCGCGGCGTGATCATCGAGCGCGATCTCTCGAACGAATGCGTCCTCGTGGGCGACGCAGAGAAGCTCAAGCAGGTCATATTGAATCTGGTGATGAACTCTCTGGAAGCAATGAAGGACGGAGGCGTCTTGCGGGTGGACGTCGATTACGACGGTGACCGCGTGAGGTTGATGGTCGAAGACACGGGAACCGGGATCGAACCGTCGGCCCTGGCGCAGGTGTTCGACCCATTCTTCACGACCAAGGAGGCCGGCACGGGGCTGGGGCTCTCCATCGTTCGAAAGATCGTGGAACAGCACGGAGGCGAGGTCGGCGTCGAAAGCGAGCGCGGGGTGGGCACTCGCGCGATTGTGCTTTTACCGCGCGGGAGATGATCGCCTCGCCCCCCGCGACGCGATCATCTTCCGGGGGGTCTGAGCGGCAGAGCCGTGGCCGAGACGGGCGGGGGAGGGGCTCGTCCGAGGTCGGCCTCGCCCACGGAGTCGATTGCGGCGACGGCAGCGGAGAGGCGGTCGAGCCCGACCTCGAGAGCGCCGTCTTTCTGAAACAGCCCGACAATGCGCACCAGCCGCAGGGCCGTCGTTTTGCCCAGATCGATCTCACGCTCGACGAACGCTTCGAACGAGGGAAAGCGCTTGGCCTCGTACAGCTTTCTGGCCTCGATATCCCGGAGCACGAGCCCGATGTCGAAGAACGTCTTTGCTAGGTTCTTTCGGAGGGACTTGATCTGAGCCAGCGCCGCGTGCAGATCCCGGACTCTCTCCTTGATGTCTTCGGCGTCCACGGGGGTTCGAATCGTGGCCCTCGCGCTGCCTGGCAGCGGGGGCTCGGCCGCGCGCGCGCGCGCTTCTGCCGCGTGCTTGGCGGCATGACGCGCCGCCCAGGGAGCCGCCCCTCGCAGTCCGAGCTTGCGCTTCGCGGTTCCCGCGTCTTCCTTCCCGCCCGCACCTTTGGGCGGCGCCGATTTGGTCGGAGCGGCCGGTCGGATCGATGCTGCTTTCGTCGTCACCGGCGCCTTCTTCGTCTTGGCCATGTCAGTCTCGGTTCGGGCAAAGCTTTGAAAAAAACACAGCTTATCGCCCGTCTCCCCCGGGCTTCGCTCGGTCGTTCTTGCTCGGGGTAACGCGGGCGAATGCCTTGCGCCGTGTACCAGAGTTCATAACGGTACGTCCAGATTAGAGTTCGCGCTGAGATCGCTTTTGCCACGCAAACCGCACCAAGCAAGCGCATGGCGGGCCCCCGCCACGTATCATGGGCCCGTGGCAGTCCTGACGGCTCTGCACGAAAGGGATGCGCTCGAGCTCGCGGCGGAATACGGCCTCACCGACTTGAGCGCCGTGACGGGAGTCCCGGCAGGGAGCGTGAACTCGAACTTCTCGCTCTGGCTCGGAGGACGCCGCTACTTCCTGCGCCTCTACGAGGAGCGCGACTTCCCAGGCGCCGAGCACGAAACCGCCATGTTGAGGCGCCTGGCCGACGCGGGCGTGCCCACCCCGGCTCCGGTCGCTCGCACCGACCGGGCCCTCGTGTCGAGGCTGCGGGGAAAGCCAGCCGCGCTGTTTCCCTGGCGCGACGGCACGATGCGGTGTCAAGCGTCCGTGAGCCCGGGCGACGTCGGCAAGGTCGGGGCTGCGCTCGCCGCCGTGCACCGAGCCGGGGCGCACGAAACCTGCGAGCTCGGCCGTTTCCGCTACGAAGACTTGATTCGCCGCCTTGAAACGATAGCGCTCCGACGTCACGGAACGTTCGAGGCTCTCGTTCCGAGGTTGCGGGCCGAGCTCGACCGGGCGCACGCGGCGAGGGACGTCACGCTGCCTCGTGGACTGACCCACGGCGATCTGTTTCGAGACAACGTGCTTTGGAACGAGCAGGGTGAAATCGCGGCGCTCCTCGACTTCGAAAGCGCATCGGAGGGCACATTTGCATACGATCTGATGGTCACACTCCTGGCCTGGTGCGTCGGCGACGAGCTCGACCTTCGCCTCTGCGCGGCTCTGGTGCGCGGCTACGAGAGCGTGCGTCCTCTCGCTTCCGCCGAGCGCCGGGCGCTGTGGGCAGAAGGCTGTTTTGCGGCGCTGCGCTTCACCATCACGCGCATCACCGACTATGCGCTGCGCGACGGCCACGCGGGCCCGCGCGTCGTCAAGGATTGGCGCCGCTTTCTGATGCGCTTCGAGAGGCTCAAGGCGATCGGAGCCGACGACTTTCCCCGTCTGCTGTTTTCGTCACGATGAGGCGCGCTCCGTGGCCGACGCATCGATTCGGACGTGCCCGCCGCCGGACCAGAGGTCGCTGCGCAGCTTCTGAATCCGTTCGCTCAACGCGCCGAGGATCGACGCCTGCCGGTCGACCTCGGCCTTCGCGGCCGCCTCGTCGCCCTGACCGGCACGCCGGGCTTCCTTCGTCGCGCGGAGCACCTCGAGAACCTCGCGGTGCAGCTCTTCCCCCGCGCTGATGATCCAGGCGTCCAGCTTGGACGCAAAGTCGTCGATGAGACCGTCGAGCTTCGGAGCGACCTTCTTCGCCGTCTCCCTCATGACCTCGGGGGCGAGCTCTTTCGCCCGCTTCTTGAATTCTTCGTGCACCTTGCCGCGGGCGAACATCGCGAAGATGGCGGGTCCCGCGACAGCCAGGACGCCTCCGGCCATCAGGTTGACCGCCATGAGCGCGACGCCACCGAACATCAGCGCGACGACTCCCACGTCGTATTTGATCGTGTCGACCTGCACGTCGAGGCGTCGCGCATCGTTCCCCAGCGCGGCGGCAACGCTTCGCGCGCTATCGCGCGCGTCCTCGCGGACCAGCGCCACCGCTCTCTCGGCAACCTGCTCGAGCTGCATGGCGATTTCACGGGTCTCTTCCTCGGCCCATTGCTTGAAAGCGTCTTCGAGGAACGCGGGAAGGAACTGCTTGAGCTCCTGCGGCTTGGCCGAATCGACCACGTTCGGAAGCTGTCGGCATACGTCGTCGACGAAACGGTCCAGATCCTTGCGCCCACCGGTCTTGATGGCGGCGACTTCCTCGCGAATCTGCGACCTTCGCTGCTCGATGGTGCCCATCTGCCCGGCGAGATCCTTCTCCAGCGTGGCGATGCGCCGATCGATCTCCTCGCCATCCATCTGAATGCCCCGCCGGCGGGCGTCGATCCCCTTCGAAAGCAACGCGGCGGCGCCGAGACCTTCACCGAGCGCGTTGTCGAGGAGGATGCGGCCTCGCTCTTCCGCGAGAAATCGCGTCAGATGCACGACGAGCTCCGGCAATCCGCTCTCGTGCAAGTGCCCGGAAAGTGCGGCTTCGGCGCTCACCGGAAAGACCACGGGTTCCTTCACGAGCGTGCTGAGATGGTTACGGGCATACGCCAGCGCCTCGCGGCGCTCGTCAGGCGACAGCAGATCCCACTTCGTGATGACGAATACGATCTTGTCACGAGACGCGCTGAGAAGCTTGTCGTGCAAAAAGACCCGTTCGCTCTCTTTCAGGATTTGCCCCGCGTCGAGGAGGAAAAGAACGGCGTCGGCTCGAGGGATGTAGCTGTAGGTGATGTCCGAACGCTGGAGCGACAAGTCGTTCACTCCGGGCGTGTCGACGAGCAGGATGCGCTCTTTGAGCAGGGACGCCGGGTAGCCGATCTCGAGATAATCGATCTCTTCTGGGTTCGCGCCGCCCCCGACGGAGAAGCGCTTGGCCTCTTCGAAAAGGATCGACCTTCTCTCTCCCGCCCGCGCCACGACCCAAGCCTCCGGCCTCTCCGCCCAGCGAATGTGGTGAATGGCAGCCGTGGTCGGAGTGACTCCGACCGGAAGCACCCGGCCACCGAGCAGCGCATTTACGAAGGTCGTCTTGCCGTGGTTGAACTCGCCGACGACGACGAGATGAAAGCGGTCTTCCTCGAGCTTTCGCACCAGCTCGCGAGCAATCCGGTCGCGCAATGTCCGCGTCCCGAGCGCGGCGGCGACGTCGCCCAGATCGCGGAGCGACTGGACGACCACGTCGCGCTGCTGGAAGAACGCGTCGAGGGCGGGCCTTCCGGATGTGGACGAATGGCCGTCGATGGTGGGAGTTCCGTGACTCATGCCTCCCCCTTGAGCAGGGCGGCGACGCGGCTGTCGACCTCGCTCATCGTCAGCCCCGTGGCCGGCTGGCCGACGGCCGTTCGATACAGCTGGCTCGCGCCGAAGACCCGCATTGCGAGGACTCGTTTCGGCAACCATGGATGGGTGGCGAAGACCTCCATGTACTTGCCGATTCCCTGATTGGCCTCCTCGTGCTGTTCGAGAAAGGCATCGAGGTTGAACTCCTCGTAGAGCTTGCGTGATCCAACGGCCAGTTTGGTGATCGCGCGCTCGGCTGCGGACTCGTCCTTGGCCACCAGCATTCCCGCGCGGTCGCAGGTGATCTCGGCCCTTCGCGACCAGGTTCGCAGCGCAACGAGCGCGGGCTGAAGAATCCAAGGCAGAAACATACCTGCCATGTACGTGAGATAGTGGAGCGCCGTGAGATAGGCGACGTGCGAGTTGTGAATGTGACCGCACTCGTGTCCGATGACCGTCAGCAATTCTTCGTCGGAATACTGCTCGACGAGCGCCGAGTGGACCATGATGAACGAGTCCTCGTTCGTTCCGAGCGTCCCGGCGTTGAACGTCGGATTGTTCACGACGAACACCTGCGGCATCGCGATCTGCAGCACGTCCGAGGCGGTCTTGGTGATTCTGTAGATTCGCGGGAGCTGTCGCTCACTCACCTTGACGGCGTGCCCGAGCAGCTGATGCTTGCCGATCTGCTTGAACAATCGGACGCTCGCCTCGACGGCGAGCGCGACGGGCTTCGTGTTCTCGAACGCGACGCGCGACTGGCGATCGAACGTGTACGTATATTCATGCCCAGCCGTGTCGGTGGCGGCTCGCTCCGACTTCTTGCGAGCAACGAAAGACTCGAAGTCGAGTCGGGGTGCCTGAGCCATTGGCCTGAGCGTAAGCATCGGGGCTGCAATCCGCAATCAAGGGCCATTGACGAGGCCTCCACCGACGAACCGCGTCTCCGAGGGCGCGGATCGCCACACTCCCGACGCAAGGACGATGGCGCCGGCTGCGACTGCTACCCCCGCCGCAACCAGGGTCCATGTCGCCCAGGACGGCCAACCTCGACGGGAGCCTTCCACGGCCCTTTGGCTTTGGCCCTGATCCGCGGCAAGCGATGCTCCGTTGGTCGCGAGGCGCGAGCGCCACTCGACCAAAAGACCGCACTGATCGTGGTCGCACGTGGAGAGGCGAACCGCTCCAGCTACGCTGCCGCGCTCGGCAGCAACCCACCGACCGCAGCGAACGCCATGGGCAACTATCGTCTCGCCCGCCGGCGCGACCTGCAGCAGGTCCGGCCGCGAGCATGGGGCCACCCGCCGAGCGAGCGGCCGGATGCGCGACGTCGCGGCCGTGAGGTCGACCCACGTGGCCCAGACCGGCGCACCATTCTGCGTGACGACGATCGCGTGGGGGCCCTCGCGCAGCCGGATGGTTCCGGGCAAGGCGGACTCCCCGTCGACCCAGAGCGACGTTCCCGTCCGCCCTTCGATCACCAGATCCGAAGTGGGGGGAGGGGACGAGGGGCGAGGGGACGAGGGAGGAGGGGATGCGGACCTCTCCCCGAGACCCGCGACTCGGCCTCCGTCGAGAGCCTCGGCTCGAGCCCACGCGCGGTCCGCCGCCTCGAGGTCCATCGGCGGAACCCTGCGCCAGCGCGCCGAGCGACCGCGCTCGACTTCCGCCATGAGCCACGCGGCCTCGGGCAGCTCCGCGTGGGCGCGAAGCAACGATTCGGCCGACGAAAGCGCTGCGTCGACCTCCGAGCCGTCTGCAGCGGCCATGGCGGCTCGCGCTCGCTCGAGCTGGTCCTCGACCGATGCAGCGATCTGCGGATCGACCGCGATGCCGGGCAGCGCGTCGTCGCTCGGCTCGGCGAAGCGGATCCCGTGCGCGCTGGCCCAGGTCGCAAGCGCATCGCGCTCTTCGCGGGTGGGCTGCGCGGGCGCGAGCCACACGAGCGTCGCCGTCGCATCCGCCGTCACGTGCGCGCCGGTTTCGCGCTTTCGCGCCGCGCCGCACGCAGAATGGCCACGACGTCTGCCACGTGGCCGTCGACTTTGACCGAACTCCAGACGTGCTCGATGGTACCGGCCGGCGAGATGAGGAAGGTCGACCGAATCGTCCCCTCGACCTTCTTCCCGTACATCGTCTTCGTCCCCCACGCGCGGTAAGCGCGATGAACGACGAGATCCGGGTCACTCAAAAGCGGAAACTCGATGCCAATCTTGTCCCGGAAGCTGCAATGGCTCTTCACCGAGTCCTTCGACACTCCGACGACCGCCGCACCCAGCTTGCGCAGCTGGTCCACGGCTCGTGTGAAGTCCTGCGCCTCGCGCGTGCAGCCCGGCGTGCTGTCTCTCGGATAGAAATAGAGAACCAGCCATCTTCCGGCGAAGTCCTCGAGTGAAACGGCGCTGCCCGCGTCGCTCTCGAGACGAAAATCGGGAGCGGGCTCGCCCACCTTGGCCACCATGGTGGGCCAATTGTAACTCGCTCACCCGACGATCGGACGATTGTTTCTTTGCGCGCGGGGGGGGAGTGATGTTTCGGATTGCGCGAGCCGTATTGAAGTATGGGATACTGCTCGGAGAGGACTTGTGCAGATCAACTTCGCCGGCCGCGAGATCGGGCTCAAGCTCGTTTATTACGGGCCGGCCCTCAGCGGCAAGACGAGCAATCTGCGTTCTCTGCATCAGCTCACTTCGGAACGATCTCGAGGTCGATTGATGACGCTCGAGACCAAGGACGATCGGACTCTGTTCTTCGACATGCTTCCGCTGACGCTGCGCGCCGAGGGCGAGGAGCGGGCCTCCGGCGGCCCGCCCGGGATGACCCTGCGAATCAAGATCTTCACGGTTCCGGGTCAAGTTCTCCATTCCTCGACGCGCCGGCTCGTGTTGCAAGGAGCCGACGGCGTCGCGTTCATTGCCGACTCGCAGATCAGCGAGACCGAGCACAATGCAGCATCCTTTCTCGATTTGCGGAACAACTTGAAAGAGCTGGGGCTCGCCATCAAGGGGCTGCCTCTCGTCATCCAGTTCAACAAGCGTGACCTCGACCATGTCCGCTCGGACGCCGAGATCGACGCGCTCGCGAGCAGGGGTCGGGAGCCCGTGTTCAAGGCGAGCGCGGTTCGCGGCGACGGGGTGATCGAAACGTTCTTCGGGCTTCTGCATCTCGCCTGGACCCAGCTCGATCGCGAGCATCAGCTCGCGAAGATGCTCGGCATCCGGCAGGAGGCGCTGCTGCCCATGGCGGCGCGCCAGCTCGGGCTCTCAAAAGACGTTTCGGTGCTTCTTTCGTCGTGCGTGGGCGGGCGTCTCGAGAGACGGCCGCAGGTGTCATCGTGAGCGCCGCGCCGCCCGACGTCCGCCTCCAGGACGTGATCCTCGACGCACGGATCCGACTGGAGGATCTCGTCGACCCCCAGGGCCTGAACGAGCTCTGCAAGACCTTCGTCGCCCTGTTCGGGATCCCGGTTCGCATCTACTCCATCGATGGAAGCTTGCTCGTCGATTCGGCTTCCGAGAACGAGCTCTGCGCCTACGTCAACGCGTCGGCCGACGGGCGCAGCGCCTGTGCGGCGGTCGTGGGGGGCGCGAAATCGCGAGAACCGGGCGAGGCCGGCGATATCTCTCATCCGTGCTTCACGGGCGCCGTCTACCGCATCATCGCGCTCGACTACGATGGACGCCGGGTCGGTCGCCTCATCATCGGGCCGTTCGTTCCCAGCAACGTCAGCGGCGTGCCAGCCTCGCTGCTCGCGATTCACTCGTCGATCGACAAGGCGCGCGCGCAGGACCTGCTCGATAAGATGCCTCGAGCAAAGTCGCAGACGGTGACCCGTATTGCGGGCCACCTGAAGTCGGCGCTGGATCTTCTCCTCTTCAGTGGGCACAAGGCGTTTGTCACGAGCCAGATGCACCTGGCCAGCGTGCGGGAAAGCTATCGCGAGCTCGAAGAGAAAAACGCGCGCCTACAGGAGGCATTCGACCGTCTGAAGGAGCTCGATCGCCTGAAATCGAGCTTCCTGGCGACGGTGAGCCACGAGCTCCGGACACCCCTCACCTCGATCATCGGTTACAGCGAGATGCTGAGCGAGGGCCTCGCTGGCGATCTCAAAGCAGAGCAGCTCGAATTCGTGAGGACCATCCACGAAAAGGGAGGACAGCTGCTCTCGCTCATCGTTGGGCTTCTCGACCTCGGCAAGCTCGAGAGCGGCACCATGCGAATGAAGCTGCAGATCATCGGGGTCGGTTCTGTACTTCGCGAGGTCGTCTCGACATTGACACCCGCAGCCAGGAAGAGGGGCGTTAAGTTGTCGCTGGATGTCGCACCGGGAGTCGCGGACGTACGCGCCGACTCCGAGCGGTTGCGGCAGGTGTTCCTGAATCTCGTCGAGAACGCCATCAAGTTCACGCCCGCGGACGGAGAAGTCGCACTGTCTGCACGCATGGCGCCCCCCACGGACGGCGCATCCCAGACGGAGGACGAGGGTATCGCGCTCTTGGCCCCGACTCGTGAGCAGGTCGAGGTGCACGTCGCGGATACGGGGATCGGAATTCCCGTGCGAGAGCGCATCAAGGTGTTCGACGCATTTTATCAAGTCGACTCGTCGAGCACGCGCGAGTACGGCGGCACTGGCCTCGGTCTTTCCATCGTGAAGCGCCTGGTCGAAGGTCATGGCGGCACCATTCGAATCCAGGACAACGAGCCCAGGGGAACGGTGTTCGTGGTCACGCTGCCCCGCCCCGAGCCCACGATGGCGGAGGCCCCTCGGGTCGCCTAACAACCGGGGAATGGATGAGAGAGGCCGACTCGCAATGCTGGCCCGCATATTCAGCGAGGCTTCGGCAGCGATCCCGTCGACTGGCATCGAAGAAGCGATCGGCGACGACGCGGCAGTCCTCGAGGGACTTCCCGCGCAACGCCGCCTGATCTGGACGATCGACGAGCAGGTCGAGGGAACGCACTTTCGTCGCGAGCTTCTCAGCTGGCGCGACGTCGGCTGGCGAAGCTTCATGGCCGCGGCCAGCGACCTCGCAGCCATGGGAGCCGATCCCTGGTGCGCCCTGTGTGCGGTGGCTCTCCCGGACTACGTCGACGACGTGGCGTTCGAGGAGATGGTGCTCGGACAGCGGGACGCCTCGGTCATCGTGCGCGCGCCGGTGGTGGGCGGCAATCTGGTGCGGAGCGCCGTGGTTTCAATCGCCACGACCCTTCTCGGAACGTGCGAGCGGCCGGTCATGCGTCGGGGCGCCCGACCGGGCGACGGCGTGTGGCTCGGCGGCGAGGTTGGGCTGGCAGCCGCCGGGCTTCGCGCCCTCGAAACAGGCATTGCCGACGACATTCGCCTTCGGCGAGCGGTGGGCGCGTGGCGCTCGCCGAGGGCGCTCGTCGCGGAAGGTCGCGCGATGTCCATGATGGCGCATGCGGCGATCGACGTGTCCGACGGTCTCGCTCGAGACGCCGGGCACGTCGCCGAGGCAAGCGGGGTGCAAATCGTCCTCGACGAAGGAGCTCTTGGCGTCTCTCCGGCCCTCCGGGACGGTGCCGCCGCCCTGGGCCTCGACCCGCTCGAGCTGGCGCTCCACGGGGGAGAGGACTATGCGCTCGTCGCCGCCAGCCCGGTCCCCATCGACGGCTTCCGTCGAATCGGCGACGTGCGTGCGGGGGGCGGACTGGTGCTTCGTGGTCCGAACGGAGAGCGCCCCCTCGAACCGCGCGGATACGACCACTTCAGAACTGACACGCGCTCGGAAGCTTGATGGTCTTCAGAATCTCGCGAAACTGGGTCAGCTCCGGTGCCGAGCCTTGTGGGCCGAGCTGCGTGACGAACACGTCGCACTGCGCGGCCATGCTGTTGAGCTGATAGCCCTCCGGCGAACTGGCGAGCTGCTTGGCCTGAGCCCGCATGGCGTTGCAGCACGCCTTGATCTTCGCTTGGTTGGCCGTCATCGCGGGCCCCGGCCGTCTCTTCGGCGCCTCGGCCTCCGCGGCATCCGCATCGGCGCCCGCGTCGTCGATGAGCGGCGCGAGCTCCGTCACGGTGGGAGCACTCGGCGGTGGCGGCGGCGGAGCGGCCGCTTCCTCGACGACCGCCGCCTTCTTTTCAGGACATCCGACGAGCGACGTCGTGAGCAGCGTCGCAAACGCCATGAAGGCCCCGGCGCGTCGAAGGGACAAGAGGTTCATCGCTGCACTCCGCGGCTGCTCAGCCTACCGCCGATTGTCGACGGCGCGGCAAAAGGGACCAGGCGCCGGCTCAAAAGCAATCCACGCTACGAGCACCCCATCGAGTTGCCGCAGTTCAGGCACTTGTAGCAAGCGCCGTTTCGAACCGTGATGTGCCCGCACACGTCGCAGACGGGAGCGTCGCCCATCATCGTGTCGAGCTGGGCGTCGAGCGGCGAGCTCGTCTTCTCGCTGGATGCCTCGCTCAGCGCCCAGCCGGGAGCGGCCTCTGGAGGAGATGAACGGGCTCCGGGCCGTGGGGCCTGGTCGCGGGCCTCGGGGAACGCACGGAGGCTGGGGGGCTCCGGAGGAGTGCCGAGATTCCGCGCCGCGTCGAGCGGTGAGGTGTCGAGCTCCGGCTTGATGTGAGCCAAGTCGTAACGATTCAGGTACTCGACGCCCAGAGTTCGAAAAATGAAGTCGACGATCGACGTCGCGAACTTGACGTACGGATGACCCTCGACCGGACCTTGGGGTTCGAAGCGCGTGAAGGTGAACTGATCCACGTACGTCTGCAACGGCACTCCGTATTGGAGCCCGATGCTCACGCTCATGGCGAAGCAGTTCATCAGACTACGGAAGGCCGCGCCCTCCTTGTGCATGTCGATGAAGATCTCTCCAAGCATCCCGTCGTCGTACTCGCCGGTCCGCAAGAACAGCTTGTGGCCCCCCACACGCGCCTCCTGCGTGAAACCGGTCCGCTTCTTCGGGAGGCGAACCCGCTGGCCGTAGATCCGCGTATTCTTCGCCATCGGCAAGCTGAGCTGCGGTCCGGCTGCATCGCTCTGGGGCGGAGGAGCAAGCAGAGGCTCGGGCTCCCCGCGCGCAGCGTCGCTGGACTCGTCGTCCTTTCGTTTCGACGAGGTCGAAAGAGGCTGGCTCGCCTTGCAACCGTCCCGGTACAGAGCGATCGCCTTCAAGCCGAGGCGCCATCCTTCTTCATAGACGGCCTGCACATCGTCGACGGTGGCTTCGTTGGGCAGGTTGACGGTCTTCGAGATGGCTCCACTCAGGAACGGCTGGACGGTCGCCATCATGCGAACGTGCGACATCGGTGCGAGAAACCGTGTTCCATGGGTACCGCAGCGGTTCGCGCAATCGAAGACCGCGAGATGATCGTCACGCAGCCGCGGCGCTCCTTCGATCGTCATCCGGCCGACGATCACGTCTTGTGCCTCCTCGATCTGAGCGGGCGAGAAGCCGAGATGCTCCAGAAGACGCGCGTCCTTCCTTGCGCCGAGACGCTCGAAGACGTCTTCGCCGAGCACCCAAGGCGCGAACGCGCCGTCGAGATCGAATACGCCGACAAGGGCCGCTTCGACTCTCGCGAGCTCCGCGTCCGTCAGCCCCTTTTCCTTGAGAGACTTCCGATTGACGTGAGGCGACGCGACGAGCGTGTTTGTCCCGGACACGTACGCCACGATGTCCCGCACCTCGTGCTCGGCGTAGCCGAGCCTGCGTAGAGCATGCGGAACCGTTTGATTGACGATCTTGAAGTAGCCCCCTCCGGCGAGCTTCTTGAATTTCACGAGCGCAAAGTCCGGTTCGATCCCGGTGGTGTCGCAGTCCATGAGAAGGCCGATCGTGCCGGTGGGCGCGAGCACCGTGGCTTGCGCGTTCCGGAACCCGTTCGACTCGCCGGCACGCAATGCCTCGTCCCAGTCTTCGCACGCGGCGCGGTAGAGATCTCCGAACACCGTGGACAGCTCGTCGGTCGCACGGAAGGCATCCCGATCGATGCCGTACGCAGCGTCACGGTGCATGCGGACCACGCGAAGCATCGGCTCTCGATTCTTCGCGTATCCGGCAAAGGGGCCCTTCACGGCCGCCATCTCGGCGCTCGTACGATACGCCGTGCCGCACATGACCGCCGTGAGCGAAGCCGCAAGCGCGCGCCCTTGCCTGCTGTCGTAGGGCACCCCCAGCGACATGAGCAAGCTTCCGAGATTGGCATACCCCAGGCCCAGCGGCCGATAATCGTGACTGTTGCGGGCGATGCTCGACGTCGGATAGCTCGAGAGATCAACCAGAATCTCCTGCGCTACGAAGAAAATCCGGCACGCATGTCGGTAGCCCTCGACGTCGAACCGTGCGCCGCCACGGGTGCGCCGAAGCGAGGGCGAGCCGACGGTCGAATCGATGGGATCTTCGACCAGGAACTTCGCGAGGTTGACGCTCGCGAGATTGCATGCGGTGTCGTCGAGGAACATGTACTCCGAACACGGATTCGAAGCGTTGATTCGCCCCGAGTTCGGGCACGTATGCCAGCGGTTGATCGTCGAGTCGTACTGAACTCCAGGATCGGCGCACGCCCACGCAGCCTCCGCCACCTGCCGCCACAGCTCCTTCGCCTCGAGCGTCTCGCAAACCTCGCCGTTGGTTCGAAAGCGCGTTTGCCACTTGGCCCCGGAAAGCGCAGCCCTCATGAATTCGTCCGTCACCCGAAGGCTGTTGTTCGAGTTCTGCCCGCTGATCGTGTGGTAAGCCTCCCCGTTGAAGTCGGCGGCGAAGCCGGCCTGGATCAAAGCCTGGGCCTTCTTTTCTTCCCGCACCTTCCAGCCCACGAAATCGACGATTTCGGGGTGATCCATGTCGAGGCACACCATTTTCGCCGCCCGGCGCGTCGTACCGCCGCTCTTCGTCGCGCCGGCTGCGCGATCGAAGACCTCGAGAAACGACATGAGACCCGACGACGTCCCGCCCCCCGAGAGCTTCTCCTGCCGGCCGCGGATGGCGCTGAAGTTCGAACCGGTGCCGGAACCGTACTTGAAGAGCCGCGCCTCCGATTTGACGAGGTCGTAGATGGACATCAGGTCGTCTTTCACGGCCTGGATGAAGCACGCGGAGCACTGCGGGCGCTCGTACGCCGTTTTCGTCTCGCACACGTCGTCGGCTTCGAAGCCCCAGGCCCAGTTCCCGCCGGTGCCCCCGATCCCGTACTCGTGCCACAGCCCCAGGTTGAACCAAACGGGAGAGTTGAATGCACCATACTGATTCACCAGCAGATACGAGAGCTCCGCTTCGAAGGCGTCCGCCTCGGCCGTCGACGTAAAGTAGGGCCGAGACCGTTCGCCCTTCACGACGCTCTCACCCGCGACGCGGATGGTGTGCGCGAGGCGATGCACCACCTGGCGAACGCTCGTCTCACCCTGGTCCTTGTCGCCGTGCAGGCCCGCCTTGCGAAAGTACTTCGAGATCACGATGTCCGTCGCCAGCTGGCTCCAGGCCGCGGGGACTTCGGCGCCCTCCATTTTGAAGACGATGCTGCCGTCTGGATTCGTGATGGTGCTCGAGCGGCGCTCGAACACGACAGCATCGAGAGGATTGTGGTCCCGGGGAGCGAACCTTCGCTCGATGTGCAAGTGAGGCGTGTTCGGCTGCACACCTCGACTCGAGGAGGTGCTCGGGGATCGCACCCGTCGTTTCTTCGTCTCGCGGTCCAGCTCGGCGTGTGCCGCGGGGGCCGTCGCTTTTCTGTCGGGGTCCCGCTTCTCGGCCCCGTGCAGGGAGTTCTCGGGGCTCCGCGGGGAAACCCGGCCCGGCTTCAGGGCACCGCTTCGCATCCCGAACCCGTGCTGACCATTAACGTGTGAGTTAGCCATGCTTCGCCTCCGGGCAACGACCAACGCGCCGCGCCGCACTGCTTTCCCTGCAGCGCGCGTGAAAGACTCCGAGACCGTACTGTTGCCAACGAACCCAGCTCTGCTGCGGTGAGAGCGCGTGGGAGCGCCGGTCTAGTACAGCCCCCATGCGAGCAATGTTGCTACGATGTTCAGTATCGAAAAGTCACTTTCGGGATCTCACCCACGCAGGGCCGGAAGCTCGTGCTGAACCCCAACCGTACCCCCTAGATATTGTGCTTGTCCAGCAAATCGTACGAGGTCTTGTGTAGGTCCAGCTCATCCAGGCGCGGGGTCTGAGGGCTCAGTCCCGCCTGCCTGCCGGACCCGCCGCAAAATTCATCTGAACAGCCACTCACCCCCAGGGATTCCCCAATCGTTCAGCAGACATTCCACAGGCTGTTCAGCGATTCGATCTTTACCGGGTTTGCATGGGTTTTCAGTCCCCACGAGTCAGAAGAGCCTGGAGCTCGTATCGTCCGTCCACAGCCACGCGGCGGGAGGAATCCGCACGCGTGACCCCTCCCGAACGAGACGGCCCCGCTCCTCGAGACAGCTTGCGGCGCTCTGCCGCTCCGGAGTCCAGCCCTCGACGTCGAGCTCTCGTGCAGCCGTGTCGATGTCGATTCCTTCGCGCAGCCGCAGTCCGAGCATGATGCGTTCGCGCAGTAGCGTCTCCCCGTCGAGAGCTTCGCGCGATGCGATCCAGCCGTCGCAGTCGGTCGCGAGACCGCCTGAGGCCGCGGGCAGGGGCACGTCCGCTCCCTCGTGGGTAAGCCGCATGTAGCGCTCCGGCTCTACGACGTTCCGGTATCTCGTGCCCGACGCACGCGGCAAAGGCGCGTCGCGGCTTCGATCGCGCGCGCGATCGCGCACGAAGCCGAAGGCCCCGCATCCAAGGCCGAGGTATTCGTGGCCGCGCCAGTAGCCCACGTTGTGTCGCGCCTCTTCGCCGGTCCGCGCATAATTCGAGATCTCGTAATGCACGAGGCCACTCGCGCTCAGCGTCTCGTCAATCGCGAGGAACGCGTCGGCGACGGCGCCGTCCTCGACCATCGGAAGCCGTCCCTTGCGAGCCAGCTCGCCGAACCTCGTGCCCGGCTCGATGGTCAGCTGGTAGCAGGAGACGTGGTCGAGGCCGAGATCGGCAAGCTCTTGCGCTTCCGCGCAAGCGTCGGACGCGCTCTGCCCGGGAAGGCCGAAGATGAGATCGGCGGACACCCGCTTCATGCCCGCGAGCTTCACCCCGCGCACGGCGGAAATCGCTCCGTGGGCATCGTGCAGGCGTCCGAGAAACCGCAGCTGTTCGTCGCGCAGCGACTGGACGCCGATGGACAGACGATTCACACCCGCGGCAGCGAGAGCGCTGGCTCTGCGCTCGTCGACGGACGTGGGGTTGCACTCGACCGTCACTTCGGCGCGAGCGTCCACCGAAAGAACCTCGCGGACGGCGGAAATGACCCGCCCGAGGTGGGACGGATCCCAGAGGCTGGGTGTGCCTCCTCCAAAGAAAATGCTCTCGATGCGCCGCCCCTGGAAGCGAGGCGCGCGTCTCATGAGCTCGCGGACCACGGCGTCGGCGTAGCGTGACGACTCTCCCCCGTCGCCGACGTAGCTGACGAAGTCGCAGTACGGGCATTTCGCGAGGCACCACGGGAAATGCACGTATACGCCCGCGTAGGGCGCGCTCTGCCCGTCCGTTTCGCCTGCCCCCGTTGCTACTGGTACCGATTCACGATTCCTCATCACGATGCCTCATGGATCTGGGCCTCATGGATCTGGGCCTCACGCGGCTGGGCCTCATGGATCTGGAGCGCGCCCGTTCGCGGTGGGGGGATGCCGCTCGTGAGCTGCGTCATGCCTTCCCCGGCTAGACCGGGCCAATTGCCGGCAAGATCGCGGGGTGTTACATTCTACTACTGGGCTGGACGGAAGGGCCTGCCCGGTAGATGCTCCAGGTCGAACAACTCATCGAACGCCTCAAGGCTTACCAGCCGACGGTCGACTCCGGCCTGATTCAACGAGCATACGACTACAGCTACCGAATGCACGCCGGGCAGACCCGGAAATCGGGTCAACCGTACATCGTTCATCCGGTCAGCGTCGCGGGAATTCTGGCGGACTTGAGGCTCGACGCCGCAAGCGTGTGCGCCGGTTTGCTCCACGACGTCGTCGAGGACACGCTCGCGACGACGGACGAGCTGACCAAGGAGTTCGGAGTCGAGGTGGCCGAACTGGTCGATGGGGTCACCAAGCTCTCGAAGATCAACTTCACCTCGAAGGAGGACCGCCAGGCGGAAAACTTCCGAAAGATGGTCGTGGCCATGGCACGCGACATTCGCGTGCTGCTCATCAAGCTCTGCGATCGGCTCGATAACATGCGGACACTCGAGCACATGGCGCACGAGTCCCAAGAGCGAATCGCCCGCGAGACGCTCGACATCTACGCGCCACTCGCCAACCGTCTGGGCATTCAGGCTTTCAAGAGCGAGCTCGAGGATCTCAGCTTCCGCTACGTCGAGCCCGAGGCGTACGCCGAGCTCGTCGCCCAAATGTCCAAGACCAAGCGCGAGCGTGATCGGTACATCGCGGAGGTCTGCAAGACCCTTTCGAGCCGTCTCGCGGAACAAGGCTTCGCCTCGGACGTGAACGGGCGCGCGAAGCACCTCTACAGCGTGTACCGCAAAATGAAGGCGCAGGAGTCGGGCCTCGAGGGAGTGCACGACCTCATCGCGTTTCGCGTGATCGTCGAGAGCGTCGGCGACTGTTATGCGGCTCTCGGTGTCGTGCACTCGCAGTGGACGCCGGTTCCGGGGCGCTTCAAAGACTACATCGCGCTCCCGAAGCCCAACATGTACCAGTCGCTTCATACGACCGTCATCGGCCCAGGGCGAGAGCGGATTGAAATCCAGATTCGCACCCACGAAATGCACCGGGTGGCCGAACGCGGTATCGCGGCGCACTGGACATACAAGGAGAGAGGCGGCGGAATCGCCGAGCAGGATGCGCTGCGATTCGCCTGGTTGCGTCAGCTCCTGGAGTGGCAGAAGGAGCTCAAAGACCCGGCGGAATTCTTGGAGGGGGTGAAGATCGATCTCTTCCAGGACGAGGTCTACGTCTTCACGCCCAAGGGCGACGTGCGAGTCTTCCCGCGCGGAGCCACCCCGATCGACTTCGCGTACCAGATCCATACGCAGCTCGGCGATCACGTCACGGGCGCGCGCATCAACGGCAAGATGGAGTCGCTCCGATACAAGCTGCGAAACGGCGATATCGTCGAAGTGCTGACGAGCACGCACCAGCACCCGAGCAAGGATTGGCTCGACTTCGTCGGGACGACCCGCGCTAGGGCCAAGATTCGCAACTACTTTCGCCAGGAGCAACGCGAAAAGAGCAAGCGACTGGGCGAGGAGCTTCTCGAGCGAGAGCTCCACGATGCGGGGATCAGCGCGAGCAAGCTGCTGAAGAGCGAGGCGGAGCTCCGCCGGGTCTTCGAGCACCTCAAGGTGTCCAATCTCGAGGAGCTCTTCATCGGCATCGGTTACGGAAAGATCGACCCGGAGGAGATCATCAAGCTCGTCGCGCCTCAAGCCGACGACGGCCAGGACAGTGGACCTCCGCCGTCGCTGCGCGAAGGCCGATTCGCCGGCCTCGTGCGGAAGGTCATCAAGCGCGACGAGGGCGCGATCCGAATCAACGGGATCGACGACGTGCTCGTGCGCTACGCCAAGTGCTGCAATCCGCTGCCCGGCGACGACATTCTCGGATTCATCACTCGGGGACGCGGCGTGACCATCCACCGCCGGGGATGTCCGAAGGCGTTCGATACGGATCCCGAAAGGCGTGTCGAGATCACGTGGGACAGCAAGGCTCGCATCAACCGAAGCGTGCAGCTTCGGGTCGTCACGGCGAACCTGCCCGGAATACTTGCCAATGTAGGCCAGACCTTCATGGCCCAGGGCATCAACATCAGCGAGGCGAACTGCCGTGCGAGCGACGACGGGCGTGCGGTCAACCTGTTTTCGTTCGTCTGCGAGGACCTCCAGCAGCTGAAGACCGTCATGCGCGCTCTGCAGAAGGTGAAGGGCGTCGTCGGCGTCGAGCGCGCTTGAGTCACCGTTCGTCCGCCGCCGCGTTCTCCCCCCCCGCAACGTTGGCTCGTGCCGTATTGGAGCCGGGCGCGCGCGCATACGGTGTCCGCGCCGGAACGTGACGGTCGAACTGCTGGACGAACGAACCGAGAAGCGACCGCAGATGCACCGACACGGGCGACGTTGCTTGGTCCTCGTAGAGATCGTGCTGCTCGAAATAGTCGGCCCTCCAATCGTACAGCTCGTACGTGCCGTGCACCCGGTCGAGCACGAGGTTGAAGCGGCCTTCGCGAACTGAGACGATCTCGAGCGGATCGCTCCCGTGCAGCTCGCGCTCGTACAGGAAGAGCTCGTGGAACAGCGCGCGACCCGGATCGTGCCTGCCGGCGAGAAGCTCCGGCAGGAGGCTCGTTCCCTGGAGCTCGGTGCGGTCCTTGATGTGAAGCAAGTCGGAGATCGTCGCTGCGATATCCATCGTGGACACGGGATCGTCGACGTGCCCGGGAGCGATCCCCGGTCCGCGCACGATCAGGGGGACGTGCAGGGTGGCGGTGTACAGGTCATTGCCATAATGGCCCCGCCGCTTCGAAGGGTCGGGGTGGAACACCGTCGCGTGATCGGCCGTGACGATCAGGAGCACGGGGTCGGGGCGCGCGTCGATCGCGGCGAAAAGCCTCTCGAGCTGGCGGTCGATGAAGGTCAATGCCGCCGAGTACAGCGCCTCCTCGTTTCGGGGTCCCTTGCCATAGTCGGGGGGCGGGGCGTACGGACCGTGGGCATCGTAGTAATGCACCCACAGGTACAGCGGCTCTTCGCCCGCGGCCGAGAGGGCCCGGAGCGCGGCATCGGTGACTTGGGGCGCGTTGAACTTGCCGGCGCCGACGGCGGACGTGTCCACGTGCTGGAAGCCGCGCGTGAGACTCGGCCACCGGCTCGGGCCGAAGTAGGCGCTCGGCAAGATCGCAACGGTCTCGTAACCTTCTTCGTCGAGCGCGTCCTGAAGCTGCCGCTCCGAAGGCGCAAGCGAGTAAGGATGGCGCGGGCCGTATACCTGCGCGAGCTGGGAATCCCAGCGAGACGTGAATATCGACGGAAATGACAGGCGAGTCGACGGACCCTGCGAGAAGCAGTGGGTGAAGAGCATCGACCCCTGCGCGACTTCGTCGAGATGAGGCATGAGCGGCGTGCCGCCTCCCACTGCACGCAGCCGTGGCGCGGCGAGCGCATCGATCGTCACGAGCACGATGGACGGACGATCCGGCACAGCGGCCCGCGCGATCGGAATGCGACCGCGCGGCCTGATCGCGATCAGCGCCTGGTCCCTTCCATCGCAGTCCTCGTCGATTCCATTGCCGGGAACGTCGACCGCACCCGTGTGGCGCCGGGAATCGAACGGGGCACAATCGCCTCCGCCGAGAAAGCTGAGCTGCCCGTCTCGATCGAAGTCGAACGCGGCGGTCCAGGCCGCGTATCCGATGCGACCGCTGAGCGCCCGCTCGAACGCGAGCTTGCGGACCGTCGTCGACTCGGGCTTGAGCTGCCAGGCCGCAACTCCGCTGAGGACGAGACCGGCCCCGATTGCCGCTTGCAGGACGCGCCTGGCACGATCTCTGCCGGGTCTCGCCGGATCGGTCAATCGCCGGCTCAGCACGATGAAGACCATGGCCGCCGGGAGCGGAACGGCCGCCCGCCAGGGCAAATCCGCAATCTCCGCCCGATGCGCCCAGGCCGGGCCAGCCGCGGCGACGAGAGCAACCAAAACCAGCGCGGCGGGCACTCCCCACGCTCGACTTGCCAGTCGACGAACGCCCGGCAGGCTCGAGGCGCGATCGAAAAGCTTGCGCCCGAGGCCGGCCACGGGCTGCCAAGCCATGGCGAGCGTCAGGGCGAGCACTAGATGCGACACCGTGATCGCTTCGGCGATCGATTCGGGCCGCGCCAGCTCGAGCTCGACGTCGAAGACCACGTTGTACGCGGTCCAACCCCACACCGAAACCAAGGTGGCCGCGGCGAACGCACCTGCCGCCAGTGTTCGACGAGCCTCGAGATCAACGTCGCGCAGTTTCTCGAGCCTCGTCCTCAGCGTCCGAACGCGACCGGCCGCCAGGAAGCCCAGCGGCGGACCCATGAGAGCACCCAGCGTGATGCCGGTCGTCGCAGCCACGAAAAATGAGGCGCCGGCGGCGGCGAGCCATTGGGCTGCGCTCGCTCCGTCTTTCGTGGGCGCGAGGCTCACGCAGTCGCCCAACCACAAGCCGACCGCGCACGTCAGCCCCCAGCCCGCCCCCGTCCGCAAATTGCGCCAAATTCGCCTGAACAAGGAAGAAGACGCCTCTCGCACCTCGGAGCCGCTCTGGGCGACGGGAGCGCGAAACGTTGGGGCCAAGTGCTGCACTCGGTCAGTACCTTGACGCACGCCGCGTGCGTCCGGAGCCAGAACGTACGCGCGGCGGGTCGATGCCGACGAAGGCGTTCATTTGGGCGACCAAGCGTTGCGCCCTCGAGCTGGCCTTGCCTCGACTGGGCGCTCGGAGATAGCGTCACGCGCGAAAACGCCATGGCAAACAGGACCGTATACTTGCCGGTCGCCCCTCCCGGCGCCACGTTGCGGCGCGACGCGTGGTGGGCAGGGCCGGCGGCGACCGTCGTCGTGCTCGGAGGCTTCATCGTTTACGCGACCTGGCGCGCATTCGAGGGAACGGACTACACGTACGGCGCGTATCTCTCGCCGTTCTACTCGCCCTTCTTCGACGTCGGCTGGGCACACGCATGGGGGCTGCGCTTTTTCACCCCTGCAATGCTGATTCTGCCCGGCCCCGCGAGCTTTCGCTTCACCTGTTACTATTATCGAAAAGCCTACTATCGCGCGTTCGCGTGGGATCCGCCGGCCTGTGCGGTCGGCGAACGCGCGCCCCATCGCTATCAAGGCGAGACCAGGCTTCTCTTGTTCCAGAACCTGCACCGGTACGCGTTGTACGTGGCGCTCGTCTTCCTCGTGGTGCTGTGGAAGGACGCCATCGTGGCGTTCGTCGGCTGGAAGGACGGTGTGCACGCGGGGATCGGCTCGCTGGTGATGCTCGTCAACGTCGTTCTCATCAGCGCCTACACTTTCGGCTGCCACAGCTTTCGCCACCTGATTGGCGGGGGCGTGAACACGTACTCGACGGCGCCGCTCGGCAACTTCCGCCACGGACTCTGGAAGCTCGCGACGCTGTTCAACGAGCGGCACATGCTGTTCGCCTGGATGAGCCTCTTTTCCGTCGCGCTGACGGACCTTTACATCCGGCAGGTCGCCTCGGGACAGCTCGCCGACCTACGGCTCTTCTGACCTCTCGGGCGGTCGTTCAACAGGGTACATTCACGATGGCAATACCGGATCAGGCGAAGTTCGAGCGGCACGAACACGACGTGCTGATCATCGGGGCAGGCGGCGCGGGCCTCCGAGCTGCGATCGAGGCGAGCGCAGGAGGCTTGAGCGTCGGGCTGGTATGTAAATCCCTGCTCGGCAAGGCTCACACCGTCATGGCCGAAGGCGGCGTTGCGGCGGCGCTCGGTTACGTCGAGCCGAAGGACAACTGGAAGGTGCATTTCCGCGACACGATGAAAGGCGGCCGCTACCTCAACCAGTGGAGGATGGCGCAGCTGCACGCGATGGAGGCGCCCGATCGGGTGAAAGAGCTCGAAGAGTGGGGAGCCCTCTTCGACCGCACGGCCGATGGCCGCATCCTGCAGCGCAACTTCGGTGGCCACAAGTACCCGCGACTGGCTCACGTCGGCGATCGAACGGGCCTGGAGATGATCCGGACGCTCCAGCAACACGGCATTCATTGCGGAATCCACGTGTACATGGAGTGCACGGTCACCCGGCTCCTGACGGGCGGCGATCGGGTTCGCGGCGCGTTCGGCTACTGGCGGGACAGCGGGCGCTTCGTCGTCTTCCACGCGAAGGCGATCGTGGTCGCCACGGGCGGCGTCGGACGGTGCTTTCGCATCAACTCCAACTCCTGGGAGTGCACGGGCGACGGCCAAGCGCTCGCGTACTTCGCCGGGGCCGAGCTGATGGACATGGAGTTCATGCAGTTTCACCCGACAGGCATGGTGTGGCCGCCCAGCGTGCGCGGCACACTCATCACCGAGGGCGTTCGCGGGGAGGGCGGGACGCTGCGCAACAGCGAAGGCAAGCGCATCATGTTCGGGTACATCCCGGAGCTGTACGCGAACGAAACGGCCACCACGGAGGCCGAGGCGGACCAGTGGCTGCGCGAGAGCACCTCCGGCATCGCCTCCAAGGCGCGGCGAACTCCTGATCTCTTGCCGCGCGACATCGTCGCGCGCGCCATTCACAGCGAGGTCAAGGCCGGGAGAGGCAGCCCCCACGGCGGCGTTTTCCTCGACATCCATTCGCGGCGTAGCGCCGAAGACATCAAGCGCAAGCTCCCGGCCATGTACCATCAATTCAAAGAGCTCGGCGACGTGGACATCACCCGAGCGCCGATGGAGGTCGGACCGACGGCGCACTACACGATGGGAGGCATCCGAGTCGACCCGGAGACCCAGGAGTCGCGTATCCGGGGCCTGTTCGCCGCCGGCGAGTGTGCCGCCGGAATGCACGGCGCGAATCGACTCGGCGGTAACTCGCTGTCGGACCTACTGGTGTTCGGGCGCATCGCAGGGCTTCACGCGTCGAGGTATGCGAAAGCCCACGGCGTGCCGCCCCTCGACGAGGACGAAATCGGCGTTGCCGCGCGCGAGGCCCTTGCCCCATTCGAGCGCGTGGAGGGACCAAACCCGTTCCTGTTGCACGAGGACCTGAAGGACAAGATGCAAACTTTCGTCGGGATCATCCGCAGCGAAGAGGACCTCCGAAAGGGGCTCGAGCACATCGCGCGGTTGGCGGAGGCGACGGCGCGAGTCAAGGTCGACGGGAACCGGCAATACAACGCGTCGTGGCATCAGGCCATCGACATGCGCAACATGATCGTGGTCAGTGACGCGATGGCGCGAGCTGCCCTCGCTCGCAAGGAGAGTCGAGGCGGACATGCACGCGAGGACTTCCCCGACATGGACAAAGGCCACTTTTCCAAAGTCAACATCGTCGTGCGCCGTGCTTCGGCCGGAATGGAGATCGAAGAGGTGGTGCACGCCGATCCACCCCCCGAGATTCAGAACGTGCTCGACGAGGCGTGAGGGATGACGATGACGAAGACCGTGACGTTACGCGTGTTTCGCGGCGACTCCCAAGGCGGCCAGCTCGAGCCGTACGAGGTCGAGACCTATCCAGGCATGGTGGTTCTCGACGCGATCCACGACATTCAAGCGAAGCAGGAACCGACCCTCGCCGTGCGCTGGAACTGCAAGGCAGGTCGATGCGGGTCTTGCAGCGCCGAGGTCAACGGCAAGCCGAGATTGATGTGCATGACTCGGATCTCCCATTTCCGGGAGGGGGAACCGATCGACGTTACCCCGATGAAATCGTTCCCCGTGGTCAAGGATCTGGTGACCGACGTTTCGTTCAATTTCGAGATGGCGAAGAAGATCCCTCCGTTCAAGCCGCGTCCCCGGGATCCGGACGGGACATGGCGGATGCAGCAGAAGGACATCGATCGAATTCAAGAGTTCAGGAAGTGCATCGAGTGCTTCCTCTGCCAGGACGTGTGCCACGTCGTCCGCGACCACAAGAAGGAGAGCTTCGCCGGCCCGCGGTTCTTGATCCACCTCGCGACCCTGGACATGCACCCGCTCGACACGCTCGACCGCCGCGAGCTCGTCAAGGACCGCTTCAAGATCGGGTACTGCAACATCACCAAATGCTGCAGCGAGGTGTGTCCGGAGCAGATTCACATCACCGACAACGGCATCATTCCGCTGAAGGAGCGCGTCGCCGACGACTACTTCGACCCGATCCGCTGGCTGCTCGCGAAAGCGTCGGGCCAAGACGGAAAAAAGACGAAGGTCAGGCTGCCGCTTTCGACCGACGCGGCCGTGGAAACGAGCGCGGCGACTCGTGCGGAGAAAGCGGGATGAATGGACGGGCCGCAACGAGGGGGGATGCGAGTTGGACAAGGCGCTGAAGCGGATCCGGCCCGAGAGCGTGGATATTGCCCTGGCAAAGGCCGAGCACTATCGCGCTCTCAACCAACCGGAGGAGGCCGAGAGCATTTGCCGCGACGTTCTCGACGTCGACGCTGAAAAGCAAAATGCCTGGAAGGTGCTCGGTCTTGCGCTGACGGATCGATTCGCGAGCGGACATGCGGGACTGCTGGAGGAAGCGCTCGCTGCCTTCGAACGGCTCCACGACGATTACGAGCGCACGTACCACGTCGGGGTCGCGTGGGAGCGTGCCGCAAAGGCTCATCTCGAGCGCAACGAAGCCCACAGCGCAGTCGCGGGATTCGAGCACGCGCTGGACGCGTACGAGGCCGCCGAGAAGATGCGGCCGGACTTCCCGGATCCGGTGCTCCGCTGGAACCGGTGCATTCGTCTGCTTCGAAGCCATCCCGCGCTCCGCACCGCCATGCGAGTGTCGCGCGAGGCCGCGGGGCATCTGGGCGATTGAGCCCCGCCCCGACCGGCTAAGTCAGAGGCCCGTACGGGCCATAGGCCCCATGGAAGTGGCCTGCCGCAATGGATTGAAATAGGCGCGCATAAAAGACGGCATTGACCAGGGTGATGAATCCCGACGCCACGAGCAAAGCGCCGAGGTTGTCGATCTCGAGGCTCGCCAGAAGCTTGTCCGTCAGCCACAGAAGGATCGCGTTGACGATGAAGGGCACGAACAGATAGAGGACCCCCAGCGTCAGCACCGCGGGAACGAACAATACAGCGCGAACGAGCCAGCCCAGCAGGAAGCCGAGAAAGAAATTGAGGATGCTGAAGGTGACGGCGACGACGACGGCACTGCCGGCGCTTCGAATCCGGACGCCGGGTAGAAATCGAGCAAGCAGCAGGATCGTCACCGAGAGAACCGCCAAATGCAGGAGCATGTGCATGGTCGAAAGGTAGGGACGGTCGCGACCGATTCCAAGGGGAGGCTGCCGACCCTTGCAACGAGCGCGGCCGTGGGGCATCTGCAGGAGGCACCATGAGTCACCGAGTCATCCTTTTGACGTTCGCGTTCGCGTGCATTCCACCTCTCGTGAGCGTGAGCGCTTGCGGCGGCGCCCGCACAGATGCGACGCAGGCTGCGAATCCGCCGGCGGCGGCTCCGACCGAGACTGCCGCCCCGGCTGCGTCCACGGCGGCGGGTGCGCCTTCCGCCATTGCCAGCCCAACGTCTTCCGCCGAGGCACCCGCGCCCAGCAGCGGCGCCTCCTCGGCCCCTGCCGCCCCCGCCGAGCCCTCCGGGCCGCCCGGTCCGGGCGACTGGGACAAGTGGTCACACGAGCAAAAGCTCGCCTACATGAAATCGACCGTGATGCCGAAGATGGGGGCCATTTTCCACGACTTCGACGCGAAAACGTTCGCCGAGCCCAAGTGCGTCCTTTGTCACGGCGACGGCGTGAAAGATGGGACCTTCACGATGCCCAACCCCCAGCTTCCGAAGCTCGATCTGAGCCCCGCGGGGATGAAGGCGCTGCGGACAAAGCACAAGAAAGTATTCGAGCTCATGACGAAGCAGGTGGTGCCGACGATGGCGTCGCTTCTGGCAGAGCAACCGTTCGATCCGAAGACGGGTCAGGGCTTCGGCTGCTCCGAGTGTCATACGAAGAAGTGACCTCGACTCCTCCCGCTCCTGCCGAGCCCCTTTTCATTCCGGATTTGCTCTGCGCCGACGCGCGCGTGCGTGTCGACCTGCCCTCCCTCCGGCAGGCACTCGTGTTTGCGTTCG
Organism: Polyangiaceae bacterium; assembly: GCA_035622655.1. GTDB lineage: Bacteria > Myxococcota_A > Polyangia > Polyangiales > Polyangiaceae > Palsa-1150. Next base: position 11,974 of record DASPUY010000260.1, on the reverse strand, counting down.
CTGCAGGCGCCCCCTCCGAAGTGTTCGACGAGCCGCTGATCGCGGCCGACCTGCCGCCGTCCACGTGGCGGCGGAGCGACTTCGCGCGGGATCTGTACGTCGACGAGATCGCCGAAAAATGCCTCGCAATCAGGGTTGCAGGAAAGGCTTATCGGGCGTGTGGGCGCTACGTTGGACGCGTTCTCGGCAGCCCACCGCGCGACGACCGGGACGTGCAGCTGCGCCGGGACGTGCTCGCCGAAGTCGTGGGATCAAAGGACCGGCGCGCTGGTCTCGAACAGGTCTACTTGCTGATCCTCAAGGTGCGCGCACTGCTCTCCGCGCCGCGCCAGACCGCGCCAAGGGTGCGGCGGATCGAGATTTTGCGCGCAATCCGCGAAGTTTTCGAGCTCTTGGCCTCGTCTTTCGGCGATGCGACGTCGGCCCTGGCGCGACTCCGGAAGTTCGGTGCCGCGGTGGTCGCCAGCAGGGCCCATCGTCGGCTGGTCGATCTCCTCGACCACGACGAGCATCTCGGATCGTTGGATCTGCGCGTTCGTGTAGGCGCGGACGGCGAGGTACGCGCACTGGAGATCGTCCGCGTCGAAGAGAACACCGCGAATCCTTTCCATCTTTCGGCGCTGCGCCGCTTCTGGACGCGAGTCGTCCTCTTTCTGCGCGGCTTTCGCACGACTCCCGGCGAAATCGCAGAGCGTTTACTTTCGGAAGTCTTCTCGGGAGTCGAGGAACCGGTCGCCCTTCTGTTCCAGCTCATGGGAGACATCGAAGTCGTCCTGGGCGCCATTGGCTTTCGCGACCAAGCCGCTCACCACGGCTTGCCGGTCTGTCTCGCTGAGCTGACCGCGCCGGAGACTCCTCTCGAGCTGGACGGCCTGTTCAACCCGCTTCTTCTGGTCGCCGGGATGATCCCCAAGCCGTGCGACGTTCGAACGGGACCGAATGCCATCGCGATCGTGACCGGCCCCAACTCGGGGGGCAAGACGCGCCTGCTTCAGGCTCTCGGAATCGCACAGTTGCTTGCGCAGGCCGGCCTCTTCACGCCCGCGCGGAGAGCTCGAATCCCCAGTGCTTCGGGATTGTTCGCGTCCCTCTTCGAAGAAGCCCGTTCCGATCAGCCGGAAGGGCACCTGGGAATGGAGCTGCTCCGGATCCGCAAGCTTTTCGAAGACGTCGACGCCGGCGGGCTGGTCGTGCTCGACGAGCTCTGCTCGGGCACCAACCCGTCGGAGGGGGAGGAGATAGCGCGCCTCGTGCTTTCCCTGTTGCCGGAGCTCGGGGTGCGGGCGTTCGTCACCACACATCTGCTCCAATTCGCAGCGGGATTGTTGCGTGAAAGTAGCGGCAGCCGGCTGGAGTTCCTGCAGGTGGAGCTCGATGCCAGCGAACGGCCGACGTACCAGTTCGTGCCCGGCGTCGCGCGGACGTCGCTCGCTCACAAGACGGCGGCACGACTGGGTGTGACGCGTGAAGAGCTGCTCGCGCGGATCGCCGCGAAGAGACGCGTCACGTGAACAGGTTGCGGCAAGTCGACCGGGGAGCGAGCCCGAGACCTGCCGCGTCGGCTGCCAGCGTCTCCATGGCGTCGGGCAGGGGATCGCGCGTGAAGTCCACCCATTTCCATGCCTCCGATACCAGCGCCCTCGGTAGCGCCTTCCCGAGCAGGCGCCCCAGCTCGTCGCGCGCCGCCTCGCACGTCTCCTCCGGCAAGCGAAGGGCGCGACCGATCTCGTCGCCGATTGCGAGCGTTACTTTTTTGGCGACGTCGCCCCGCTCGCGGACGAAGTCGCCGCGAACTGCCACGAGCGCGGTCGGAAATACTCGCCCAGGCCAAAGGTCCCGCTCGTCGATGAGCCGCACTGCGCTCGCCTCCTGCACGGTGCGAGTGGCCCAGGGCTCCGGCAGCCATGCGCCGTCCAGCGCGCCCCGGCGCATTTCCGTCAGGACCGTAGCCGTGTCGAGTGCATGGACCGTCACGTCGCCCCCGCGTTCCGCTGGAGCATACCCGTTCAGTTTCAAGTATTTGCGTAACGAAATGTCCTGGGTCGTACCGATCTGGGGGGTCGCCAGCGTCTTGCCGCGCAAATCTTTTGGTCCGCGGATGCCCGAGGACGACGAGACGACGAACGAGGCCCCCCCGGAACAGCATCCCGAAAGGATCCGCAGCGCATCTCGGCTGTGCCGCGCGTTGGTGTAGACGATCGCCGACGGACCGGCGACGCCGACGTCGATCGCATTGCCGATGAGCGCTTCGACCACGCGAGGACCCGCCCGAAAGCTCCGGGCCTCGACGTCAACGCCGAGCGCACGCTGCAGTCGACCGGAGGTCAGGCCCAGCATCGCCGGAGCGTGCGTGAGGTTCGTCATGAACCCGACGCGCACGACACCACTGCGGTGCCGACTGCACGCCGTCAAACCCAGAACGCCGGCAGCGCACGAGCCTGCGAGCAGCGCACGTCGCGGGAGCTCGCGTGCCGCTACGCCGCGCACTCGCCGACGCCGATGGCGACTTTGAAACCGCTGTCTTCGCCGACGTCGACTTCCTCTCCCCCCCTGGGAGCGCTGTTCGCGACCTCCCCGAGCACGGACACGACCCGCTTCGGGTCCACCCGACGAAAGAAATCGGCCGGCGTCTCACCCGGAGCGTGCTCGCTCCCGAAGAGCTTGACCAGAAGCGCCACCGCTTCGGGCACCCGGCGCGCGACGACCTTGACCACCTGCCGCCCAAACCTGGCGCCGTTCGCATCGACGCCGCCGCCGAGATGCAGCTGATACACGGGATACGTCGTGCCGTTGACGGTTTTGGCTGCCCCGTGCCAGCCGATGTCGGCGATATGATGCTGGCCGCAGGAGTTGGGGCAACCACTCACCTTGATTGTTGCGCCCTCGATGCCCTCGGCCCCCGAAACATCCGGCAGCTCGAGACGTTCCGAGATCGCGCGCGCCACGTTTCGAGACGAGGTGACCGCGAGATTGCACGACTCGGCCCCAGGGCACGACGTGACGTCGTGGGCCGTATGGATGTCGGTGCGAGCGAGGCCGATCTCGCGAAGGGCGAGGTGGAGCGAAGGCAGGGAACGGTTGTCCACCCAAGGAATCAAGATGTTTTGATCGATCGTCAGCCGTAAGGTCCCGTCTCCGAAGCGTGGGAGGATTTCGGCGAGCGAACGCAGCTGAGCGCTCGTGATGTCGCCGAGAAAGAGACGCACGTAGACCGCCGAATACCCGCTCTGGCGCTGGTCAAGGACGCAGCCCGCCCGCCATGCGAGGTATCCGGATGCCTGCGTGGCGAGGTCGCTCCCGACAGCGGGCGCCGGCTTGTTCTTCGGTTGTGCGGGAATCCGAAACTCGGCCGCGGCCTCGGCGTCCACCTGCGCCCGATACTCGGCGTACTTGCTGCGAAAGCCTTGCTCGCCGAGCTTGCGCAGAACGTACTTCATGCGCGCGCGGTGTTTGTTGTCGCGATTGCCCAGCGCGTGGAACAGGCGGACGAGCGCCTCCCCAACGCGCCCGATTTCAGCCGCGGGGACGAAATCGTGCAGCCTAATCGCCGCCTGAGGGGTCGTCGAAAGGCCCCCCGCCGCATACACCTTGAAGCCGCATTGACCATCCACGACCTTCGCGACGAAGCCGATATCGTGAATGGCCCCGAACGCGCAGTCCCTGTCGCATCCGCTGAACGCGATCTTGAACTTGCGGGGCAGGCTCGCCGAAAGCGGACCCCGAAGAAACTGCCGCACCACGGCCTCGGCGTACGGCGTGACGTCGAAGGGAGCCCCGGTGCAAACCTCGGCAAGCTCGCACGCGGTGATGTTGCGGACCGAATTGCCGCACGCTTCTCGCGTCGTGAGCCCCGCCTCGTCGAGGCGACGCATCACCGTCTCGCAGTCGCTCATCTTCAGAAAGTGAAGCTGGATGTTCTGGCGCGTCGTGACGTGACAGAAGCCACGCGAATAGCGATCCGTCACGTCTGCAATGGCGACGAGCTGCTCGGGCCCCAGACGGCCGAACGGGATCTTGATCCGGAACATCTGGACGTCCGCCTGCCGCTGCCCGTACACGCCGCGAAGCAGCCGAAATGCACGAAACTGTTCGGCATTGATCTTCCCCTGCTCGAACGACTCCAGTGTCTGGACGAACTCGTCGATGTCCCGCTTCTCGGAGAACTTCGGCAGAAATACTTGCTCCGTCATGACGCGTCTCTCCGCAGCGAAATTGCCAGTGCCACGCGAAGCCGACTGGGCACAGCGCCCCATCCAAATGCAGCAATCGTGTTACGGTGCGGCGCATGGTCCGCCGACGGTCTCCCCTCGCCTCGGATGAGTCCGCCAGGACCGCGTTCGATATAGTCAGCCATCCGTCCCGACAAATGGAGGAAAACGTGGTGACGCGCAAGCCGAATCGGCCTCTTGCGGGGCCGGGCGACGACGTCGGAGCCGCCGAGCTTGGCCGCCGCGTTGCCGAAAACTTGCGGCAACGTCGCAGAGGGCGAGGCCTGTCGCTCGACGACCTCGCGCGTGCGTCGGGAGTCAGCCGCGCCGCGCTTTCGCAAATCGAGACGTGCAAGAGCAACCCTACCGTCGGCGTCCTCTGGAAGATCGCCGTTGGTCTCGGGGTGCCCTTTGCGGAGCTCATCGGCGCACCGCGATCGGGCGCGGTCGTGCTCCGACGAGGGGACGCCCAGGTGCTCCGCTCGGCCGACGGCAAGTTCGAGAGCAGGCCGCTGTCTCCCGCGGGCGCCTCTCCGCTCGTCGAGCTCTACGAGCTCCGCCTCGCGGCCCGGGCGCTGCACGCCTCGGAGGCCCACGCGCCCGGCACCCACGAGGTGCTCGTGGTCCTCACGGGCCAGCTGCGAATGCACGTCCGAGACGAGACGTACGACCTCGGGGCAGGGGATTCGGTCGCCTTCGCGGCCGATGGACCGCACGCGTACGAGAATCCCTCCGGAGCGGAGGCCCGATATCACAATGTCATCGTCTACGAGCGGTGACGGCGTCGAGCGCGGGTCTTTGACGGGCGCGGTGCAGTTCATTATAACGAGCGCGTGTTCACCTTCGCGAAGGCTTGGGTCGACTCGCGCCCGCTGGCTACCCCGGCAGCGCCCGCCGTCGCGCCGATCGCGCGAGCCGGGGCGAAGGTCGCCCTGCGCGACGTGTCGCTGACGGTCGGATCCAGGTCCCGGCAGGCGTCGATCGAGATCCTTCGCCACGTTTCTCTCGAGATCGCCGCCGGCGAGTTCCTGTGCCTCTTGGGGCCCTCCGGAAGCGGCAAAACGACGATCTTGAATCTCGTCGCGGGGCTGTCGCGACCGACCGAAGGCCGCGTCGTCCACGGCGACGCCGACGTCGTCGCACCGGGGCCCGACCGCGCCATGGTCTTTCAGGAGGCGGCGCTGTTCCCGTGGTTGACGCTCCGGAACAACGTGGAGTTTCCACTCAAGCTCCAGAAGCTCTCCCGGCCCGCCTGCTCCACGCGGAGCGAGGAGCTGCTGCGCATGGTCCACCTCTGGCGCTTCCGCGAACGCTACCCCCACGAGCTGTCGGGCGGCATGCGCCAGCGCGGAGCGATCGCGCGCGCTCTGGCCACAGACCCCGCCGTCTTGCTCATGGACGAACCTTTCGCCGCACTCGACGCCCAGACGCGCGAGATTCTGCAAGGCGAAGTCGAGCGGATTTGGAGCGCGACCCGAAAAACGATCGTCTTCGTGACGCACAACGTCCGGGAAGCGGTCCGGCTTGCCGATCGTATCGTGCTCATGGGGACGCGCCCCGGACGGGTGTTGCACGAAGAACCGGTCGACCTGCCGCGACCGCGCTCCGCAAACGACCCGCGCGTCTCGGCGCTCGCCCACGGAATCGGTCGTCGGATGGCGAGCGAAGTAGAGAAGATCGCTCGGGAGGAGGCGGACGATGCGTGGCTGGCTCCGGGGAGTCGTGTTCACGGCGATCCTCGTCGGAATCTGGGCCGCGGTATCTGAGCTCGCGCACACGCCACTCGCCCCGGGGCCGATCGCCGTCGCTCACGCGCTGCGCGAGGGTTTGCGCGACGGCACGCTTCCGCGCGCCATTGCCACGAGCGTCGCGCGCTTGCTCGTGGGCTACGGTTCGGCTCTCGCGATCGGAATTCCGCTCGGGATCGCGCTCGCCCGGCAACGCGTGTTCAGCCAATCCGCCGGGCCAGTCGTCCTCGGACTCGGCTCCGTCCCGTCGATCTGCTGGCTTCCGCTCGCGATCCTCTGGTTCGGGCTGAGCGAGGTGGCCATCCAGCTCGTGGTGGTTCTCGGAGCGGCACTGCCGGTCGCGATTGCGACCGAGAACTCGATACGGCACGTGAGCCCTCTGGTCGAGCGGGCGGGTCGCACGATGGGGGCGCGCGGGGCCCGCTTGATGCTTACGGTCATGCTCCCGGCGGCCTTGCCCGGCATCCTCGGAGGCGCCAAGCTCGGCTGGACGTTCGCACTTCGATCGCTCATGGCAGGCGAGCTCCTGTTCGTGTCCGGGGGGCTCGGCCAGCTGCTCGAAACGGGCCGCGATCTCGGTGACACCGCCCTCGTTCTGGCCGTGGTCGTGGTCATCGTGCTGCTCAGCCGACTGAGCGAACTCGTGCTATTTTCGCCCGTGGATCGGGCCATCGCACGGCGCTGGGGAGTCGAGAACGCATGAGCGCGCGAGTCGACGGGACACGCATGATTCGCCGCGGCAAGGTATGGCTGGTCGGGGCAGGCCCGGGCGACCCGGACCTGCTGACGGTGCGAGCGCACAGGCTGCTCGCAACCGCGGCAGTGGTTGCGCACGACGAGCTCGTCGCCCCCTCGATTCTCGAAATTATCCCCCCGACGGCGGAACGAATCCCGGTCGGTCGACGTGCCGGGGGATGTCGCCACCACGAAGCCCGCATCCATCCCGCCGTCGTCGAGCGCGCGCTCGAAGGCAAAGAGGTCGTCCGATTGAAGGGGGGCGATCCCCTGATCTTCGGACGGGGAGGAGAAGAGGCGGAGGAGCTGGCGGCGGCGTGCATTCCGTTCGAGGTCGTGCCGGGCATCTCGGCGGCGCTCGGAGCTGCCGCGACGACCAACATTCCGCTCACTCATCGAGAATGTGCTCCGAGTGTGACCTTCGTGACCGCTCACACGAGCGGTGTCGGCGTGGTGGACATCGCATCGAACGTGACCGCGCAGGGAACGCTCGTCTTCTACATGGGCCTCGGCCGCGTGAGCGAGACCTGCGCCCTGCTCATCGCCGCGGGCCGAGAGCCGCAGACGCCGGCTGCCATCGTGTCTCGAGCGACCTTGCCTGATGCTCAGGTCGTGCTCGGGAACCTCGCCGACATCGCCGAACGCGCTCGTGAGGGCGGCATCCAGCCCCCCGCATTGCTCATCGTCGGCAAGGTCGTCGCGAAGCGGGTCGAAGCGCCGGCGTGGCCGGCCTCGCCTCGGGTCAACGCGCTCTGGCGGCGAGCTCCCTGACCAGTTCGCCGAAGCGCTCGCCCGCCGGCTTGCCCTGCGCGAGCCACTTCGCGCGCAGCTGCTTGGCGTGCTCGATCCATTCCTCGGGGGGCAGGACCTGCTCGATGATCTCGCGCACGAGCCGTGTCAGCGCAGGAGTGGCGCCGGACGACGAAATGGCAATCGTGAACGGCGAGCGGCGGACGATGGCGCCCGAATGAGCGCTCGAATTCACGACGTCGTCGACGGCAATGACGAAGGTGCAGCGAGTCCGAGCCGCCTCGGCAATCCTCCGCTGAACGTTCGGATCGGACGTCGACGCCACCACGAGCCACGCACCATCGACGTCCGCGTCCTCGAAAGCACGCGGGTGCCATTCGATCCTTCCGTCGCGCGCCAGCTGCTCGATGTCGGCGTTCGCTTTCGGTGCGACGACGCAGATCGTCGCGTGGCTCTCGAGCAATGACATGACCTTACGCGCGGCCACCGAGCCCGCGCCGACGACCAGGACCTTGCGACCCTCGAGCTTCAGGAAGACCGGATAGACTGCTCCGTCCGCCTCGACCACGACCCGGATTCTAGCCGCAGGTCGGGTTCGGCGCCTTCCATTCGCAGACGCCGAACCGCCGTCGCGATCGCGAGCGCTCCGCTGTCGCAGCCCACGAACGCGCGACGAAGCCGCGCAGACGCGACCAGCGTAGTGCCGGAGCCGCAAAAGGGGTCGACGACCAGGGCGCCCTCACGACTCGACGCGCGCACGATGCGCTCGAGCAGCTTGACCGGCTTTTGCGTCGGAAAGCCGGTCGATTCACGCAAGAGGGGCGTGTTCGCCACCATCGAAGCGCAATCGGTCCACACGCTTCCGATGGCCCGCCCCTCGTCGGCGTAGTAGCGGTACGTACGGCCGTTGAGCGTTCGCTCGCGGTACCGACGACCTCGGCCGTCGAGCCGCGTGAAATGCATGGCCAGGCTGGTCGCCGCGAATGGCTCGCGCAAGCTCGGATCGTCTGCGTTCCACACGAACCGGCGACGGGATCGCGCGTAAATCAGAAGGGTCTGATGCGTGACGGGGGGACCGCGGCGAGCCCCGCGTGCTCCGTTCCCTGGAACCCACACCACCTCGCCCAGAAATGCGTTCCGCCCGAAGACTCGATCGCAGACGGCCTTGGCTTCGTGAACGGCGCGGTGATCGAGGTGCAGCCACATCGTACCGTCCATCGAGAGGCATCCGCGCACGACGGCGATCCGGCACTCCAGCCATGCCAGATAAGCATCCATCGAGGGCCAGCGATCGTCGTATGCGAACCGTCCGCCGGCGCGCGCACCCCCTGCCCGGGGCCTCGCTCCGAAAACCATACCGACTCGGAAGGGCGGATCGAGGTAGGCGAGCTGCGCCCCGGTCGAGGGTACGTGTCGCGCGAGATCGATCGCGTCGCAGCGAACCAGACGCTGAACGAGCGACCGGGACTTCACTTGGTCAGCTCGGCGCTCGGCGCCGGAGCGGACGGCTCGTCGATGGGGCGCAGAAGAGCCAGGACCAGATCTTCGTTCCGGTCGCCCACCGGAGGCAACTCGTAATCGAGCCAGGGACGCCGGGGCACGCTCTGCTGACAGCCCCCGACCATTTCGTCCGCCGTACACGCGGTACGCACGTGGATGTGATCATCGTGCACGCCTCCGCGACCGGGCTGGAGCATGACCGCTTGGGCGCGCCGGATCGTTTCGGCGGAGTCGCCACGCGCGAGAGCCCACTCGATGAGCATCGCCTGCACCACGTCACTGACGAACATCCACTGGACACGGGCTTCGGGATCCTCGACGAGCGCTTTCACGAGCAGCCATTCACGCGGAACGTCCAGGCGGACCCAGCGGCCTCGGGCTTCGTCGAGGGCGAGACCGTCCGATCCAAAGTGCACGAAACCCGGACTGTCGACGGGCGCGCCGTCGAGCGTCGTGACGTAGAAGAGAAGGTCCGCATCGATCCCTGTCCGGTGTGAGAGGTGAGGGGAGAACGGACCACCTCCGGTTCGCGTCGACAGGTCTCCGACGTAAAGTGTGCTGCCCGGGTTTTGCCGGACCACTTCCGCGGCCGCTCGCTCGATTGCGCGAGCAAACCGAGAAACCGCCCAGTGCCGTTCGTCTCGCCGAAGCCAGCGAAGACCCTTTGCGTCGGGTCGAACCTCCGTGCCCCCGGTCAGGACGCCGCGGCTCGGCGCGCCGATCGATCCCCGCCACTCTGGAGCCAGCGGCGAAGGGGCAGCGGCGCAGCCCGCGATGATCGTGATGGATACGGATCCAATGCAGGTCGCGAGCAGGTTCACTGCTCCGCTCTCCTACCAGATTTGATTCGAAGCGGGCCATTTCCGGTCCGCGGGCTTCCGCCGACTGGGGCGGCGCTCCGCTCTAGCTCCGTCCGCGACGACCCCGGCGCGATGGCCGTAACGGCGGATCGAAAGACGAGTATTCTTTCCCGGAGGAGGTTGACCGACGATGCGACCCGTTCTCTCGCTCGAGCACTTTGCAGCTTCACTGACCGCGCTGGGAGCGAGCGCGATCGTCGGCTGCGGCGGTGCCACCCAGCAACCCGTCCAAGCGAACGAAGTCACGCCGTCTACCTCGACGCCGGGCGCCGGACAGGCGTCGTGCTCCGCGAACGGATGCGGGGGGCACGTCGGCGCCTCTCCGGCCACGTCCCCAGCCACGTCCGCGACGGGCACGGTCGTCTCGACGGCGACCCCTGCCGCTCCGAACGCGGCACCGCCCGTCACTGCGCCGGCCTCGCCGGCTGCGACCATCGGCTCGGCGTCCCGGCCTGCGGCCGCGGCTGCCGCTCCGGCGGCTTCGGCGCCCGCCTCCACTGGGCCAACGCCGTCGCCCGCCGCGCCGTCACCGCCCGCCGCGAAAGCGACGCCTTCAAAAACGGCCGCGGTGAAGAAAGCCGCTCCGAAGCCCTCGAATGCCGAGGCGAGCTGCGGCGCCGGGACCTGCGGTGGAGACCCGGCGACGAAGATCCTTTGACGGTGGGGATCCACGGAGTCGGTATCGGGCTCCGGTGGGAATTCCTCGACGAGCTGCTGGATCGAGTCGACGCCAGCGGCGTCGAGCAAACGGAGCCGCCGGCCCTCGATTTTCTCGAGATCTCGCCCGAAAATTACATGCGACGCGGTGGCCGCACCACGGCGGCGCTCGAGCGACTCGCCGCGCAGTACCCCGTCGTCACCCACGGGCTCGAGCTGTCGCTCGGAGGTCACGATCCGCTCGACCCGGAATACATGGCCGACTTGGCCGCGATGGCGCGCCGTGTCGGTTCGCCGTGGCATACGGATCACTTGTGCTTCGGCGCGGTCGATGGCCGGGTGCTTCATGATCTGTTGCCGGTCGCGTTCACGCGCGCGAACGTTCTTCGGATTGCCGATCGGATTCGACGCGCCCAGGAAACAATCGGCCTGCCGTTCGCCGTCGAGAACGTGAGCTACTACTGGCACCCGGGCCGGGCCGAAATGAGCGAGGTCGAGTTCGTCGCCCGCGTCTGCGAGTCCGCGGACTGCGGCCTGCTCTTCGACGTGAACAACGCCTACGTCAATGCGAAAAATTTCGGCGGCGATGTCGACGAGTGGCTACGCAGCGCGCCCCTCGAGCGAGTGGTCCAGATCCACGTCGCCGGTCATCAGTGGTTCAGGGTCGACGAGCACGGCGTCGGCGTTCGAAGCGAGGCCGATGATCGCAATTCGATGATCGTCGACACCCACGGATCGAATGTCTCCGAGCCGGTCTACGTGCTCCTCGAGAAGGTGCTGCAGCGCACGGGTCCACGGCCGATCGTCCTCGAACGCGATCACGACGTACCTCCACTCGATTTCCTGCTGGCCGAGCTCGAGCGAATCCGCTCGGTCGCACGAAGGGCAAGCGCCCGCCCCTGACGGCACGCGTCAATCGACTCGCGCCCCGAGAATTACGCCCCGCTCGGCGAGATCAGCCAGTAGCCGCGCAACCTCGAGTCGATCGACCGAGGCGAGCGCGGCTTCGCAGGCGCGTGCGACCCCCGCCGCAATGGACTCGCCCCTCGCCAGACCTTCGATGATTGCGGCGGCCATCGGCGTCAACTCGAGCCATCGAACCGCGTGTCCTCGATCGCGGTACGCGAGCAGATTGACGGACCTGCGAACGGGCTGCTCCGTCGAAGCGACGTCGGAGCCGAGCTCGTGCACCGCCCACTCCCCTCGAAATAGCCGCATCGACGCGACGAACACGAGGGCTCGGCTCGCCGCAATCTCGGTGGCCGGCGGCTCCACGACCGTCTCGGAAACAGCAACGGAGAAGCACGTGAGCTCGTAAGCAGCCAGGTCGTGCACGTAAGGAGGGACTCGAGAGTCCGCCCTCCATCGCGGTGCCGCCCATGTCAGGAGCTCGTCGGGGACGTCGCGCAAGTAGCGCGTTCGCGGACCTCGCTCTTCAAGAAACCGAGCCAGGTCCGCGTCGAATCGACCGCCGCACATCGCGTTCAAGCGAGCGCGCGTTCTGGGCAGAATGCGC
>DASPUY010000259.1:0-45832 GCA_035622655.1 Polyangiaceae bacterium | reverse complement strand
GCTGGCCCAGGGCCAGACGCCCCCACCTGCCGAGGTGGCGCCCCCACCGCCCGCGCCCCCGCCAACGACGCCGGGTCCAGCGCAAACGGCCCCTGCTCCGGCCGTGCCGCCCGCGCCGCCTCCGCCCGCAGCGCCGCCGTCGGCTTCTGCACCGCCTCCACCGCCGGTCGTTCCGCCTCCCTCGCCTGCTCCGCCGCCCGCTCCCGTGAACCCGCCGTCGAGCGGCGTACAGGTCCAGCTGGTCACCCTGCAGATCATGCGCGACAAGGGCATTATCTCTCAGGCCGAATACGACAGCGCGGTCAAGGACATAAGCGACAGCGTCGGATCGCAGGCCGGCGCGCAGGAAAGTGTGGTCGTCGGCAAGTGGGCGTCGACCCTCTACGGCTTCGTCGAGGCCGACTCGATCATCGACTCGACCCGGAGCCTCAACGACACCGCCGGCAACAGTCTCATCGCTCGTGGAGGCTCGGCCGCAGGGGACAACGCCCGCGTGACGTTCGGAGCCCGCAACTCACGCATCGGGTTCCGTCTCAAGGCGCCCGAGTACCACTCGGTGCGCGCCACGGCCATGCTCGAGATGGACTTTCTCGGCACGCAGCTGCCGATTGAAACGGGCCCCTATCCCCCCACGGTGTCTCCGTCGCCCTACGGAACCGAGGCGGCATATTTAACGAATCCGACGTTCCGAATCAGGCACATGAACCTGAAGATCGAGACGCCGATCGTGGACATTCTCTTCGGTCAGTATTGGCAGCTCTTCGGTTGGCAACCACTCTACAACCCCAACACGGTGCAGATTCAAGGCGTCGCCGGCGAGGTCTACTCCCGCACTCCGCAGTTTCGCATCAGCAAGACGGTCAAGGCCTATCCGGTCACCTTCGAGATGGCGGTTGCGGCGGTGCGCCCGGTGCAGCGGGATTCCGGGTCGCCCGACGGTGAAGCGGGCCTGCGACTTGCGCTCGACTCGGTGACTGCCCTTCAGACCGTTGGCTCCACCGGAACGCAGATTTCGCCCCTGTCGATTGCCGGCACGGGGCTCGTCCGGCAAGTCGAGGTCAACAGCTTCTCGCCGACAGGCGCGAGCGAGGGCGACAACACGTCGAAGCTCACCATGGGTGGGGTCACCGCCGAAGCATTCATTCCGGTGTATCCCGCGACGAAGGACAACAAGTTCACTTCGTTTGCGCTCAACGGAGAGTTTGCGAGCGGGTACGGCATTGCCGACATGTACACGGGATTGACCGGCGGCGTTGCGTTTCCGACGCCCACCAAGGGCACGTATACGCCCGATATCGATCCCGGCATCGTGACCTTCGACTACGCCGGCAAGCTTCACGGCATCCAGTGGACGTCGTACCTCATCGGCGCCCAGTGGTACCTGCCGGCCACCGACGGAAAGGTCTGGATTTCGGGAAACTACTCGCACATGAACAGTGCGAACACGCATTACTACGACGTCGGCACGATCGGGTCGGCCACGTCGCTCATGGCGCACGAGGACTTCTACGACGTCAACTTCTTCTTCGATCCGGTCCCGGCCATTCGGTTCGGCCTCGAATACGCGAATACCCGGACGACGTACGTCGACGGGATTCACGCAACCAACCTCCGGGGCCAGTTCTCCGGGTTCTTCATCTTCTGATCGGCGAGACGGGCCCAGCTGTCCGCCGCGCGCACGGCCCCCCGATTCGTCGGGGGGCGTGGCAGGGAAGCCGGACCCCGGACGACACGGCGTCAGGACTCAATCCCCCCGAAAGCTTGATTGGGTCTTTTCCGACGGCAGCCCATCCGGCTCAGGTCGGCCGAAGGGGAGGTGTTATGTTGTACGTATACGCTTTTGTTGCATAAGCGTTTCCCACACGTACTCCTCTTGACTTGTTCTCCCGTCATTCTTTGGCAAGGAAGCGCACGGGTCTGTGCTTCCGACGCAAAGGGAGACAACCATGGACGCGACGGGGATGACGCGCATCGTGCATCTGTCCGATGCGCATGTGCTGGACCCCAGGCCGAGCCGGACTCGGTCGGGGTGGTCGATGAGGGTGAGGTTTCTGAGCTTCGGCAGGCCGCTGGACGCCCTGGGGAGGCAACGAAAGCTGCGGCGAGCGCTGCGGACGGCGCGACAGGTGGGAGCTCATCATGTCGTCGTTTCGGGGGACTTGACCGAGATCGGGGCGCCCGGAGAATTCGAAACGCTCGCCGAGTCGCTGCTCGATTCCGGCATTGCGCCCGAACGCATTACACTCGTGCCCGGCAATCACGACCTTTACTCGTCGGCCGACGCCTGGCGCTGGGCCCTGGCCGGGCCGCTGGCCCCGTTCGCCAGGACGAGCGCGAGGCACCCCGGCCAGGCGCTCGACATCGGAGGCGCGACGCTGCTTCCCGTCGATGCGACGTTCCATCAGCCGGTGACCCGCTCCGCCGGCATCATCGACGACGCGAACCTGGAAGCCATCGAGAGGCATGCATCGGACGGCGGGCTCGCTCGCCGTCCCCTGGTGATCGTGCAGCATCACCCGCCCTTCGTCCGAAAAAGCGGGGCGTGGCACTGGATCGACGGATTGATTGGCGCGGTCCGCATGATGTCGCTGCTCGAACGATTCCGGCATCTGTTCGTGCTCCACGGGCACTTGCACACCCCGGTCGACCGCGCTCTGGGCTGTGGCGTGCGCCGAATCTTCGGGGCGACGGCCACCGTCGACGACGACACCTGCGCGCGTGTGCGCGTCTACGACATCCGAGACGGTCGATTCGAATCGGTCGGCACGACGGGCGGTGCGGACCTGGCGTCCAAGGGCACCCGCGTCGCGCTGCAAGCCGCCATCTGAGCAGCGACTTGCGGCGGGACCATGCCGCGCGCGGGCGATCGGCTCTCCCAGGCGGCTGCGATGGCGAGCATCGTCTCTTCGTCGAGCGCTCGCGCCACGAGCTGCAGGCCGACGGGCAGTCCGGTCGCGGTTGGAGCGCAAGGGATGCTCATCGCGGGCAGGCCCGCAAGGCTTGCGGGCAGTGTGAAGATGTCGCCGAGGTACATCGCCAGCGGATCGTCGACCTTCTCGCCCAGGCGGAAAGCCGCGGTGGGCGACGTCGGCGAGCAGATGACATCGACCTCGCGGAACGCATCGGCGAAGTCGCGCGCAATGAGCGTTCGGACCTTTTGCGCTTTGAGGTAATAGGCGTCGTAATAGCCTGAAGAGAGGACGAACGTCCCGAGCAGGATGCGACGCTTGACCTCGGCGCCGAACCCCGTGTCCCGTGTGGCGCCGTACATGGCGCGAAGATCGCGGGTGTCGCCGCTTGTCCGAAGCCCGTAGCGAACACCGTCGAATCGCGCGAGGTTGCTCGACGCCTCCGCAGTGGCCACGACGTAGTACGATCCGACCGCATACTGCGTGTGCGGCAGGGTCACGGTCTTGACGACGCATCCCTCGCGCTGCAAGTCGTCGATCGCCGAGCACACGCTTGCCTTGATCTCGGGGTCGAGGCCCTCGGCGAGGTACTCCTTGGGCACGCCGATGCGTAGGCCGCGGATGCTCCGATCGCAGGCGGCCTCGAAGGCTCCCACGGGAACGTCGAGCGATGTGGAGTCACATGGGTCGTGCCCCGACACGACGCCGAGGACGCGCGCCGCGCCGCGCACGTCGGTCGAGAGCGGCCCGATCTGGTCGAGGCTCGATGCGAACGCGATGAGCCCGTACCGCGAAACCCGACCGTAGGTCGGCTTGATTCCCACGGTTCCCGTCATGGCCGCGGGCTGGCGAATCGAGCCTCCCGTGTCGCTTCCCAGGGCGCAAGGCGCCATGCGCGCCGCGACGACGGCGGCACTGCCGCCGGACGAGCCTCCCGGTGCGCGCGCGAGATCCCAGGGGTTCTTCGCCGGTCCAAACGCGCTGTTCTCGTTCGACGAGCCCATCGCGAACTCGTCCATGTTCGTTTTCCCGATGACGATGGCGTCTGCACGACGAAGTCGCGCCACGACCGTCGCGTCGTAGGGCGGTACGTACCCCGCGAGGATCTTCGATCCCGCAGTCGTGGGGAGTCCGCGGGTGCAGATCGCATCCTTGATTGCGACCGGTACGCCCGCCAGGGCCCCGAGGACCTCGCCCCGTGCCCGCCGGCGGTCGACTGCGCGCGCATCGGCGAGCGCACGGTCGCCTGCCACGTAGAGAAACCCGTGGATCGGGCCATCGAGGGCCGCGATGCGGCCCAGCGCTTCCAGCGTCGCCTGCGCGGCCGACATCTCGCCGCGCTGCACCCGGCCGGCGATATCGAGGACACTCGATTCGATCGGCATGGCTATTCGACGAACAGGGGTACGGCGAAACCTTCGGACTCGACCGCCGGCGCCTGCGACAGCGCCTCCTCATGGGTGAGCCCCGGCCGAGCCTCGTCCGGCCGCCACGGCGCCCGATCGAGCCGCACGTGGGCGGTGGCCGGCACGTCGCTCGTATCGAGCGCGTCCAGCTGCTCGACGTACGCGACGATACGTCCCAGCTCGTGGGCGAAGCGGTCGACTTCGGAATCGACGAGCGACAGAGACGCGAGCTTGGCCACATGAAGGACCAGAGTCCGGTCGATTTGCGCCGCGGGCATGTGGCGCGACCCTAGCACGGGGCCCGGGGGAGGATGCCCGGCCGAGGTTCCAGCCGGCCCGCTGCCCGTTCGGGAAGGAGGCGGCGACTCCGCGCCCGCATCGGTTCCGGGCGCAGGGCTGCTGCCTGGATCCTCGTACTCGGGCGGGGGAAGCGTCGGGTGGGCGGGGGCCCCTGCGCATCCGGTCGTCGCGGCGGCCATGGCGGCGGCGACGGTTACGAGCGAGCTGCGGCGGCGAGGGGCCATGGGGCGAGCGTCTTACCTTGATTTTTCACCGCCGGCGCGTAGGTTTGCGTCCGCTGCCGGCCGGTGGCATTTTTCCGGCCAACTCAACCCACACGCTCTCCCGCGCGATTCCCGCCCGGTGCGCCCCCAGCTCGTGAATTGGTCCGGATCGTTCCGGCCGCTCCGGCCTCGAGGCGTTGGCGAGGAAAGGAGAGCGGAGGCTCAACCGAAAGGAAGCGCGAAATGATCCAGGCCACGGAAATCAGTTCACAAGGCATCCCGCAACTCCGCACGGACGCGCCGCTGCCCCTGCGGTCGCTTCTCGACGCCGGGGTTCACTTCGGGCACCAGACGAAGCGCTGGAACCCCAAGATGCGGCCGTTCATTTACGGCGCGCGCAACGGCATTCACATCATCGACCTCGACCAGACGACGCGCCTCTTTTCGCGCGCGTATCACTTCGTCGTCGACACGGTGGGTCGTGGCGGGCACATTCTCATGGTCGGGACCAAGCGTCAGGCGCAGGAGATCGTGCAGGAGGAAGCCGTCCGTTCCGGCAGCTTCTTTGTCGTGAACCGGTGGCTGGGCGGAACACTCACGAATTTCCGCACCATCAAGATGGGTCTCGAGCGCATGCGACAGCTCGAACGAATGAAAGAGGACGGCACCTACCAGTCGATCACGAAGAAGGAAGTCTCTCGCCTCGAGAAGGAACGAGAGCGTTTCGAGAAGTATCTGGGGGGGCTGAAGAACATGGGCTCGCTGCCGAGCGCGATGTTCGTCATCGACCCTGCGAGAGAATCCATCGCGGTGCAAGAGGCGAACAAAATAGGCGTTCCGGTCATCGCGATCACCGACACGAACTGCGATCCGGACAAGGTCGATTTCGTGATACCGGGCAATGACGACGCGATCCGTTCGATCAAGCTCATCACCGCGCGGATCGGAGACGCGGTGCTGGAGGGGGCGCAGCGCCGCAAGGAGTTCGTGAACCGCGACGTGGACCAGGGCGGCGGACGTCGCGAGGGTCCGCAGGCCGAGATCATCCGCGGGCGCGCCCGGCGTGACGACGTCGATCGGCCCGGCTGAACCAAGTACGAGGGTGCCTTTTGCGGAGGGTTTCGCGGGCAATGGTCTGGCCCGAGCCGACGCCCTCCTTTCTTTTTCTCGAGGTGACGGGTCATGGCAGAGATCACTGCGTCGATGGTCAAGGAGCTGCGCGAGCGCACGCAAGCGGGCATGGCCGATTGCAAGAGCGCCCTGGTCGAGTGTGGCGGCGACATGGATAAGGCCGTCGAGCTCATTCTGAAAAAAGGAATCGTGAAGGCGGCGGCGCGAGCCGGTCGCGTCGCTTCCGAAGGAGAGGTCGCCACCTGGATCGCGTCCGACGGCAGGCGCGGAGTCATCGTCGAGGTCAACTCGCAGACCGACTTTGTGGCCCGGGGCGACGATTTCAAACAGTTCGTCAAAAACGTCGTCGCTGTTGCCGCCAAGGCTCCGAAGGGCGGAGATTTGGAATCGCAGAAGTACCCCGGGACGGACAAGACCGTGGGAACGGTCCGGCAGGAGCTTGTCGCGAAGACCGGCGAAAATTGTGTGGTGCGCCGCTGGGCGGCGCTCGAGGCCAAGGAACCCGGAGGATTCGTGGTCGCCTACGTGCACGCAGGAGGCAAGCTCGCGGTGCTCGTCCACGCCGAGGGCCGGGACGCGGGCAACGTCGAAGTGAGAGGCTTCATCGACAACGTCGCCATGCAGGTCGCGGCGATGAATCCGCTCGTCGTGCGGCGCGAGGACGTTGCGTCCGGCCAGGTCGCCAAGCAGCGCGAGATCTTCGAGGCCCAGCTCAAGGAAGAGGGAAAGCCTCAACAAGCGTGGCCCAAGATTCTCGACGGGAAACTCGCCAAGTGGTTCACCGAGATCACCCTGCTCGGGCAAGAGAACGTTTGGGATCCCCCTGCCGGAAGCATCGACAAGGTCCGACAGGAGCTCGGGCGAAGAATCGGGGGCGAGGTCAAGATTCACGCCTTCGTTCGCTTCGAGCTCGGCGAAGGGATCGAGAAGAAACAGGAAGACTTGGCCGCCGAGGTGGCCAAAGCCATCGCCACCGAGGCTACGCACGACGGCGGCCCAGGCGGCCGACCGAAGGGATGAGGCTCTGTGCGGTAAGCGTCGATCTCGACGAGATCCCGAACTACTTCGCGATCCACGGTCTACCCGAACCGCGCTCCCCGTGTCGCACCCTGGTCTACGATGTCGCAATCGATCGGCTCACGCGCTTCGCGCATGAGCTGTCGATCCCGCTGACGTTCTTCGCGGTGGGCTCGGACCTCGCGACGCCCGCCCATGCGGCCAAGCTGCGAGCAGCGGTCGACGCAGGGTTCGAGATCGGCAACCATTCTCTCGACCACCGCTACGATTTCGTTCGACTGGGGCGCTCCGAAATCAAGCGGCAGATCGACGAAGGCGCCGCGTTGATCGAGCGCGCAACCGGGGTTGCGCCCGTGGGGTTCCGTGCGCCGGGCTACACCGTTCGCGACCAGGTGTTCGACGTGCTCGCCGAGCTCGGCGTCACGTACGACTCCTCGGTCTTTCCGTCACCGGCCTACTGGGCGGCGAAGGCGACCGCCCTCGCGCGGATCGCGCTTCTGCGCAGAACCAGCCGATCAATCCTCGACACCCCACTCGTCTTGACCGCACCGACGCGACCCTACCGTGTAGGGCGTCCCTACTGGCGGGCGGGTCACGGCGTCCTCGAGCTTCCGATCCAAGTAACGCGTCGCGCGCGTCTTCCCGTCATCGGCACGAGTCTCACGCTCTGGGGCGCCGTCGTCGCGCGGCGGCTGGCGCGCGCATGCGTCGGTGAACCGCTGATCAACCTCGAGCTGCATGGAATCGACGTGCTCGACGCCAGCGACGGACTCGAGGAGCTTCGCCCCCATCAGCTCGATGTCCAGGTCGCCGCGACGCACAAGCTCGCAGCACTCCGATCGGCGATCGAGACGATTCGTGACGCGGGATACGCGTTCGTCACTCTGCAATCGGCTGCAATCGAGATAGCGCAGTCAATCGAAATCGAGGCGGATTCGAAAATGTGAGTCGCCCCAGTTGAGGCTAGTCCGCCGACTCGTTATCGTGAAGCAATGGCGGCGGATGGGGCCGGCGGCGGCGAAACGGCCTTGAGCACGGAGGGGATCGTGGCTCCGGGCGACGTGATCGGGGGCAAGTTCGTCGTGGAGCGGGTCCTCGGCGTCGGCGGGATGGGCATCGTCGTGGCGGCTCGCCACATGCAATTGGGGCAGACGGTCGCCATCAAGTTTCTGCGTCGAAATGCCGCAGCGAGCAGCGAATCCGTCAATCGCTTCTTGCGGGAGGCGCGCGCCGCGGTCGGACTGCAAAGCGCACATGTGGTCCGCATCATGGACGTAGGAACGCTCGAGGACGGGCTGCCGTACATGGTGATGGAGCACCTGAGCGGGACCGATCTCGCCCACGTTGTGGAGGTGCGTCGCACGCTTCCGTTGCAGGAGGCCGTGGACTACCTGCTGCAAGCGATGGAGGCGATCGCCGAAGCGCACGCGATTGGAATCGTCCACCGCGACCTGAAGCCATCCAACCTGTTCTTGACCGTTCGGCCGGACGGCACGCCGCTCGTGAAGGTCCTGGACTTCGGCATCTCCAAGGCGATCGACGACGGCTCTCAACAGGCGAGCCTGACGTCGACTGCCATGGTCATGGGCTCTCCCCTGTACATGTCGCCCGAGCAAGTTCGGAGCACCAAAAACGTCGACATGCGCACCGACGTCTGGGCCCTGGGGGTGATCCTCTACGAGTTGCTCGCCGGCGGTCCCCCCTTCGAAGCGGATACGATCACCGGACTTTGCGCGAAGATCGTCGCCGACCCGCCCGTCCCCTTGCGCACGCGCCGGCCGGATTTGCCGGCGGCGCTCGAAGCGATCGTCGTCCGGTGCCTCGACAAGGACGCGAAGAAGCGGCCTCAGTCCGTCGCGGCGCTGGCCACGGCCCTGCGCCCTTTCGCTTCGGCGGACGGAAAGTCTGCGGTCGAGAGGGTGGCACGCATCGGCGCGGGATCGCGGTCGTCGCAGAAGAGCATTGCGCAGACGTCGCAGCCGCCAAAAGGCGGAGCCATCTCCGGTGGAGTCGAGCACGCCTCGGGGTATGCCGAGACCGTCCCGAGTCAGCAGGTGGCGGCCATCCCGCTCCGCCGGCGAGGCGTCGTGATCGGGATGATGGGACTGGTCATCGCGGTGGTCGCCGTGATGGGACTCGCGCGCGGCCGCCTGACACGGATCGGCCCCGCCGAAGGCGGACCGGCGTCCACGGGCGTCTCCCTTGGGGCTCCCGTCGCCACGGCGGCAACGGTCCAGAGCGTACCGTCCGCAGCGGGAATCGGGCTGCAGACTTCGTCGACCGCGCAGGACCCCCCGCCGGCTGCTCTGCCCTCGCCGCAGGACGCGGCTTCATCCCCCTCCCCGGCGAGCAGTCCAATGGCTGCAGCGCAAACCTCGCTTGCGCCCGCGCCGGCGTCGTCGCCGCTCCGATCGGCGCCGGTGCCGCGCTCGGTGCCGGCGAGGCCCACGTCCGCCAAGCCCCCGGGCGAGGATTTGCTGCAAGATCGGAAGTAGGACGTCAGAGCGTGGCCCCGCCGTGCCAGTCGTGGCGGCGTTTGCGCAGCTCGCCCTGGACGAATGCGTGGAGGACGGGCCCGATGTTGGCGGCCTCGTTGTCGTCCCATTCGTCCGCGCCGATTGCGTCGCGCGGCTCGCCGCGGGCGTCGAGCAGGTAGAACCAAGGGGCGGTCGACTCGTCCATCCGAAGCCACCCGAGCTCCGAGTGAAACTCGTCCATCGGGACGTAGACGAGGCGGGTTTTCGAGAGGGCGGCTTGCACGCTCGCCTGTCGCATCGCCCTGTCGATCTGATCGCATGCATCGCAGTTGGTGGCGATGGTCTCGACCAAGACGACCTCCCCCTTGCCTCGAGCCGCTGCGACCTGGTCGGCGAGCTGCCGGCGAAGAGGTCCGCCGAATCGATGCAGGGCGATCGAGCGCACCCATGCAATTTCCTCGCGCGGCGCGAACGGCACGGGCGTCCGCGATGCGGGCACGGGCAGATCGACGAGTGGGGTGATCGTCGGCGCCGGCGCCCTGGCGGAGAGAACCCGGCCCGACAGCAGAACGCCCAGGCCGCAGCACGTGCCAAGCATGCCGACGAGACCGAGCAAGAGCGAGATCGTCGCCCTCCGGTAACCCGCCCCCGCGCGATGGTTCGACGGAGGCGCATCCGCCGGAGCATCGGGCGGGGGGGCTTGCGGGTTCATGGCCGTGGCGACCTACTTAAAGATAGCTCGCCCGGGAGCGGGGGCTCGCCAGGGCTTCGACGTTGACGCCGGATTTCGCAATGAAATCGCGGAACGCATCGCTGTCGCCGTGAGCCAGCTCGAGAGGTTTTCCCCGCGCGATGACCCTGCCGTCGGAGAGCAGGATGGCTTGATCGGCGATCCGGAAGCAGCTCGCGACGTCGTGGGTGATGACGATGCTCGTGACGCCGAACCTTTGGCGCGTGTCTTCGATGAGGTCATCGACGGCGCGGCTGGTGAGGGGATCCAGGCCGCTCGTCGGCTCGTCGTACATCAAGATCCCGGGCTCGAGCATCAAGGCGCGCGCGAGGCCCACTCGCTTGCGCATCCCGCCGGATAGCTCCGAGGGGTACTTGGCGAGAACGCTCTCGTCGAGGCCGAGCACTCGGAGCTTCTCGAGGACCTTCTCGCGCCGCTCGGAAGTAGAGAGCTTGGTGTGCTCCACGAGCGGGAACGCGACGTTATCGAGAACGGAGATCGAGTCGAGCAGCGCCGCATACTGATAGACCATTCCGAACTTCCGACGGACGCGATTGAGCTCGCGCTCGCCCATCGGAACGATGTCCTCGCCGTCGATGTAGATGTGGCCGCTCGTCGGCTTGTCCAGGGCCACGATGAGACGCAAGAGGGTCGTCTTGCCGGCGCCGGAGCCGCCGACGATGCATGTCGTCTCCTTGCGCCGACACGTGATGTCGACGCCCTTGATCGCCTCGAAATCGCCGAAGCTCTTGTGGACGTCCTCGAGCACCACGGCCTCCGCGCGCTCGGACTGAGGGGGCTCGGAATCGTCCTTCATCGTGCTGCGGTCCAAACGAGCGTACCTCAGCCCGAGCCGCGGCGGGCGCGGAGCCGCGGCTTGCCTTTGTCACCGGAGCGACCTCGGGAATGCGCCCAGCCGTCGACGTACGACGCCGTTCGCGGTATGGGAACGTCATGACGGGCGATCAGTTGGAAGCAATCCTCAAGACCGCCGGTGCGAAAGGGGACAAGGACGGCTGGCATCTGCTGCCCGACGGGACGGCGCTGACCCTCCATGTCGCCCACGACGGGGCCAGCATGACGGTGTCCCGGATCGACGCCGTGCGGCAGGACGGCGAGCTCGTGTACGTGCGCAACCCGAAACGCGAGCTCTTCGTCGTTGTGCGGAGCGACATCTTCGCGATCGCTCTCGAAGGCGAGGTGAGCGCGGGCAAGGTGGCGCGCCGCGCCGGGTTCGGGTGAAGTCCGGAGATCCGTCGAGCCCGCTCTGGGGTTGGCTCGCGGCGGCGGTCGGGCGGATGCGTTGGTCCAGCCTGGCGGTTTGCGGAACGCTCATCGGCTGGATCGCCGGCCGGATCCTACGAATTCGTCGCCGTCAGGTCGAAGACGCAATGCGAAGGGCGGGAGTCGAGTCGCCGTCCGTCGAGGCGTGCGCGATGTACCGGTCGCTCGGCACGTCGGTGTGCGAGTGCCTCTGGCTCGCCGTGCATGGCGACGCCGCGTCGCACCACGTCTCGATCGAGCCGTCCTCGCGGGCGCGCTGGAACGCCGCGCGGGCAATGAAGCGAGGGGTGGTGATCGCGGCTTCGCACACCGGCAACTGGGAACTGGCCGCGAGCGCGATTGCCAAGACTGTCGAGCTCCTGGTCGTCGTCAAGCGACTCGGTCTGCGGTCGCTGGATCGCTTCTGGCACGCGACACGCGCGCGGCAAGGAATCGTGCTCTCGTCCGGCGACGGCGCGCTCGTTCGCGCCCGCGCCGTGCTCCGGCGCGGTGGAGCGGTCGCCATGATGATCGACCAGGTGCCCGTGTCCCCTCGCCACGCGACGCGAGTCGGCTTTCTCGAACGGCCCGCATGGGTCGATCGAGCGGCTGCGGCACTCTCGGCGAGGACTGGAGCACCCCTCGTGATCGCGGCCGCTCGCCGCGATCGATCCGGGGAGCACGTGCTCGAAGTGCTCGGCGTCCTCGTGCCGCCTGCACGCGCCGGCCGTGCGTGGGTCGAAGATGCGATTCGAGAGGCCACTCAGCGGCTCGACCGCTTCGTGCGGTCCCATCCGAGCCAATGGCTGTGGCTGCATCGCCGTTGGCGAGAGCCTCGTCAACGTCCGTTCGACCGAGCCGTGCCCACGGCTACACTGCCGGGGCCATGGAAGATCCCCTCGTCATCGCCGGTCGAGCGTTCCGGAGTCGTCTGATCGTCGGCACGGGGAAGTACAGGGACGTTGCGGAAACCGAACGCGCCGTTGATGCATCGGGCGCCGAGATCGTCACCGTGGCGCTGCGTCGAGTCGATCTCGCGGATCGGTCAAGCGGGTCGCTGATGGGCCTTCTGTTGAGAAAGAATTGGCTCACGCTCCCCAATACCGCGGGGTGCTTCACTGCCGACGAGGCGATGCGGACGCTCAGGCTCGCGCGAGAGCTCGGGCTGGGGTTCGGACGTCGTGCCGCGAGCGAATCGGGAAGCGTCGCGTCAGGACCGATCGTCAAGCTCGAGGTCATCGGTGACGGCCGGACGCTGTACCCGGACAACGAGCAAACGCTCACCGCGGCCCGACAGCTCCTGGCGGAAGGATTCGTCGTCCTGCCTTACTGTACGGATGACCCCGTCGTCTGCCGCAAGCTCGCCGACCTCGGATGTGCCGCGGTCATGCCGCTCGCAGCGCCGATTGGGAGTGGGCTGGGTATACGAAACCCGCACAATCTCGAGATTATTCTCGAGCAGGCGACCGTGCCGGTCATCGTGGACGCAGGAGTCGGCACTGCGAGCGACGTGACCGTCGCGATGGAGCTCGGCTGCCACGGGGTCCTCGTGAACACCGCCATTGCGCACGCCAAGAACCCGACCTTGATGGCGGAGGCGATGCGGGGCGCCGTCGAGGTCGGGCGCAAGGCATTCCTGGCCGGGCGGATGCCGAAGCAGCGCTACGCCAGCGCCTCGAGCCCGACCTCCGGGCTCGTCGGGCATGCGCCGCACGGCCGAGACACGGCCGGTGCCATCGAATGACTGTCGGCCCTCCGCGAGTTCTGCTGGTGACGGATTCGGTGTTCGGCGACGACGTCGTGCTCGATTGCGTGCGCCGCGTGGGCGGTTCTCTGCCGCGCGGGGAGTTCGGGGTTCAGCTCCGGGATAAGCGGAGGCCCATCGTGAGCCTGCGCGTCTTCGCCTGGCAGCTTCGCCGCGCGACGCAAAAGGTCGGGGCGTCGC
Organism: Polyangiaceae bacterium; assembly: GCA_035622655.1. Classification (GTDB taxonomy): domain Bacteria; phylum Myxococcota_A; class Polyangia; order Polyangiales; family Polyangiaceae; genus Palsa-1150. Next base: position 32,451 of record DASPUY010000259.1, on the reverse strand, counting down.
TGTTCATCAATGGAAACGCTCAGCTCGCACGCGACGTCGGCGCGGAGGGAGTGCACCTCGGCACTGCAGCGGGAACGGTCGCGCGCGCGCGCGCCATTTTCGGCCGCGCGTGCTGGGTCTCGGTGGCCGGGCATTCGGACCACGACGTGCGTCGCGCCGTGGGCGACGGGGCGGACGCCGTGCTCGTCAGTCCCGTGTTCGACAGTCGTTCACATTCGCCGTGGCGGGATCGCGAGGGCGAGCGCAAGGTCGGCCGCGGCGTCGAGGCCATCCGATCGGCGCGCAGGGCCGTGCCGCTCGAGTCTTTTCTGTACGCCCTCGGGGGGGTGACCGCCGACACGGCGACGGCATGTGCGGCGGCTGGGGCCGATGGCGTTGCGCTCGTTCGAGGCCTGCTGGGCAGTGCCGAGCCCGGCCGAGTCGCACGCGCGATCCATGACGCATTCGATGGGCGCTGATACGTTGGCGTCATGCCCGGCTACGACGATTCGCTGAAGATCACCTGCGACCTGGTTCGCCGTCACGTGGACGAAGGAAGAGAAGTTCGCCCATCGGATCACATTCAGAACGACCTGGGGCTCGACAGCCTGGGGGTCATGGAGTTCGTCTCGGACGTGGAGAGTTACTTCGGCGTGAACATCCCATCCGAGATGTTCGAAGGCATAGCGACCGTCGAGGACGTCGCACGCGCCGTGCTCAGCCTGAGGCAACCGCGGGCCGAGGTGGGAACGTAACCTCAGGGGCCCGGCGAGACTCCCTGCGCCGTTTTCCGGCCTCGACGTGGATCCGGGTGCGAACCGTCAGGCTTCGAGCGGCCCGATTTCCTCGCCCGAGAGGACGAAGAACGCTTCTCCGTATTCGGCGAGCAGCTTCAGGGCTCGGTCGAGATCCTCCTGACTATGCCCGCGCGTCACGTTGATGCGCAGTCGCTCCTCGCCGACCTTCACGGAGGGATACGTGAGCGGCACCATGAGCATGCCGCATTCCAGCAGCGCCACGTGCATGAACAGCGTCTTTCTCTCCTCGCGGCACATGACCGGCATGATGTGCGTGTTGCTTGCGCCGAGGTCGAATCCGATCTTCGTGAGGCCCCGGCGGAAGTAGCCCGCCTTTTCGTGCAGCTCCCGCACGAACGAGGCGCCGTCCTCCTCGAGCATGTCGAGGATCGTCGAAGCCGCCGCAACGACGGGGACGGGCAGGGCTGCGCTGAAGAGGAAGCTGCGGGCCGAGTGCTGGACGTGGTCCACGATCTCGCTCGAGGCGAAGAGCAACCCGCCGATGCCTCCGAAGGTCTTCGAGAGGGTCGAGACCACGATCGGAACTCGTCCCTCGAGGCCCAAAGCCTCGAGCGTTCCCCGTCCGGTGGTGCCCATCGTCCCCGTCCCGTGCGCATCGTCGACGAGCAGGGGGCTCTCGTACCGGTCGCAGAGCTCGACGAACTCGTGCAGGTTTGCGGTGTCGCCGTCGAGCGAGTAGACGCCCTCGCACACGACGAGCGCGTTCTTGCGCTCCCGCGTCTTCAGAACGCGCTCGAGGCTCTTGGCCGAGTTGTGGTTGAAGAACCGTATCTCGGGGCCATTCTTGGGAACTCCTGCGGCCAGAAAGGCGCCGTCGAGAACGCACGCGTGACTGTACGCGTCGAGGATGAGCGTGGTGTCCTTGTCGGCCAGCGCTGCGAGAGTTCCCAGCATGGCCTGGTACCCGGTCGTGAAAAGCATGCACTTCTCGAACCCCGCCCAGCGGGCGAGGCGCTCCTCGAGGCGTACGTGCTCGCGGGTCGTCGCTTGCGGCCGGGAAGAGGACAGGCCGCACGCAAATTCGTCGATTGCGTGCTTCGCGGCGTCCTTGACCCTCGGATGGTTCGTGAGCCCGAGGTAATCGTTCGAGCTGAAGTTGACCACGGGCTTACCGTCGATCCGCGTGTGGAGACCGCCGGTCTCGAATTGCCGAAAGAACGGATAGAGCTGCTTTTCGCGAACCTCGCGGGCTCGCGCAAGGTTCCGATCCGAACGGGCTTTCGCCTCGATCCAACTCACCACACGATCCATGTCCGTCCTCCGCGGTGTCGCTGCAGCCTCTTCCACGGCGCGGGTCGTTTTAGCTTGAAGCGCGGCGCAAGACGAGCGCCGAGGCGCTTCCGTAGTAACCGAGTGCGGTGACGAGCGCCGTGCGGATCGGCCCGCGCAGGGTTCCGCCTACGGGGCGCGGGGGCGCACCGTCATGGAGGAATGCAATTGCGGACAGGATGGCCATGGCTCCGCTCGCGCCCAGCGTCTCGCCCAGGTCGACCTTTGGAGCCGTGACAGGTACATCGTCGGCCAGGACACGCCGGATCGCGGCGAGCTCCGCACTGTCGAAGGGCTCGAGCCCCGAGATGCTGGAGACCACGAGGTCCACGTCGGCGGCTTTCGCGCCCGCATCGACGAGAGCTGCGTGCATGGCCCGTTCGAGCGCATCCGCGCTCGCGTGCACGAGAGACGCGGCATGCTTCGGCGGCTCGTAGGCTGTGCCGTAACCGGAGCATTCGGCGAGCACCTTGGCGGCCCGACTGGCCGCGCTCGCCCGCCTTTCCAGTGCGACGAGCGCGGCGCCCTCGCCGAGTCGGGGTCCGGGCGACGGCGCGCCGTCGCCCGCGCTCGGGGGCGGCGAAGCGAGTCCGAGCCGGCGGAATCCCACGAACAGCGCTTCGGTCATGGCCTCGGCGCCCCCGACGAGAAGAACGTCGGCGCGTCCGCTTTCGAGCATGAGGTCGCTGCACGCCATGGCGTCCAGCGCTCCACAGCTGCCGCCGCTCACCGTGACGTTGAGCGCCCGCACGTCCTCCCAAATGCTTGCGTAACCGGCGGCGCTGTTCGAGACGGTGAGCGGGAACCTCGCGGGGTTGATGTATCGCGGATCCTCGAGCAACGCGACTCGATCGAGCTCGCTAATCGCCTCCAGGGATCCGTATGCGTTCGCGACCACGATGCCGACCCGGTCGGGCCAGGGGCCGCGGGCGTCACCTTCCGGCGCCCGCCATACGCCGCCGCTCTTGATCCCGGCGTCGTCGAGCGTCAGGCGTGCGGCCACGATGAGGAGCTTCGAGAGCCGATCGAGCGATCGCAGCCCCTTGTCGCCGAGGTACTTCTTGGGGTCGAACCCCCGCACCTCGGCGACCTGGACGTCGGAGTACTTGGATGGGTCGAACGTTTCGACCGGCGCGTCGCGGAATGCCCCGCGCGCTCCGGAGCGCAGGCCCTCGAAGAAGGCTCGCCGTCCGATGCCCAGCGTCGAGACGACGCCGCATCCGGTGATGGCGTGCGGATTCAAGCGCGGTCCGCGCCCGGCTCCCGTGGTCGGGGCGGCGAGGCTGGTGTTTCCCGGTCCGAAGCCGACCACGACCGAGGCGATGGAAGTCGGCCGGGCCTGGCGAAAACGGTCACGGCATTGTAACCGCCGAAGGCGAGCGAGTTGTTGACGAGCACGTCGCTTTTGCCGCGGCCGGCCGCGTTGGCGACGATTCCGAGGTCGCACTCGGGGTCGGGCGTTTCGTAGCCTATCGTCGGAGGATAGATCCCCGTTTCGATCGTGAAGACGCAGCCGATGGCCTCGATGGCGCTCGCCGCGCCCATGCAGTGACCGAGCATGCTCTTCATGCTCGTGACCGGCACACGCCGCTCGCCGAACACCTCGCGCACCACCTTGGCCTCCGCCGTGTCGTTGTGTTTGGTGCCGGTTCCATGAGCGTTGACGAAGTCGACGTCGGCCGCCTCGATGCCCGAGCGCCGGATGGCGGCACGCATGGCCGCGATGCTGCCGGTGGCGTCCGGATGCGGCCGAGTGATGTGGTACGCGTCGCACGAGACGCCGTAACCGCCGACCTCCGCCTGCAGGCGCGCTCCGCGACGTCGCGCATGGGCCTCGCCCTCGAGCACGAGCAGGCCCGCACCCTCGCCGAGAAGCAACCCCTGTCGATTCAGATCGAACGGCTGACACTTCTCCGGTGCCATCGCGGCCAGTCGGACGAAACCGCTGAACTGCAGCGATTGGAGAATTTCGGCGGCCCCCGTGATGGCCACGTCCACGCGTCCCGTCCGAATGAGGTCGGCACCGAAGCTGATGGCGTAGTTGCCTGCGGCGCATGCCGCCGGAAGCGCCAACACGATGCCGCGGGCGCCGACGCCGCGAGCCACGTGGATGGGCAGCAGCTCCGAGCCGTACTGGGGGATGAGAGCGCGCGTGACCGCGCGCTCGCCCCCGACGATCCACTCGTGATCGAGCGCCTCCAGGATCCGGGCCTCGCCCATGGTCGTTCCCATCACCACCGCCGTGCGCGCGTCGGGGAGCGAGGCGGCGCCGAGGTGGGCGTCCTCCATGGCCATCCTGGCAGCGGCAACGGCCATCGCCGCGCAGCGGCCCATGCGCCGGAGCTCGGCGCTGCTGAGGTGATCGCGTGCATCGAACTCTTTGACCTCGCCGGCGTAGCGACGGCCGAGCGACGACGCGTCGAAGGCCGTCACCGGGGATATGCCGCTCCTGCCTTCCGCGAGGGCCCGAAAGAAAGCTTCCTTTCCCAGCCCGATGGAACTGACTACCCCGACCCCGGTGACGTAGATGCGCTCGAGCACGAAGCGTCGCTATTTAGCGCCGCCCTGCACATGCGAGCAACGCGCCCGGAAACGCGAACAGCCATTCGCGCAAGAATTCAACTACGCAGCTCGAGTGTACCTCTTGCTTGCGTCCTTCACGATCGCGCGTTACAGCGGCCGCGGCGCGCATGCATGATTCGAAGGATCAGCGCCGGGTCGCGGGGACGCTCGTCGATGCCGTGCGTGCCCTCGCCGAAGATTCGGCACGCGGATTCGTCTTCGTGCGTCCCGACGGTACGGAGCGGATGTGCTCCTTTCGGGACATCGGCGTGGAAGCGGAGCGTCGAGGCGCGAATCTCCTCGCGAGGGGCCTCAAGCGAGGCGATCGGCTCGCCCTGGTGATTCCGGACGGCGACGAGTTCGTTCTGTCATTTCTCGGTGCGATCTTCGCGGGCATCGTTCCGGTGCCGCTGGTTCCCCAGCTCTCGTTCAAAAACGTCGAGAGCTACCACCAGACGATCTCCCATATCGCGCGCGCCTCGGGCGCCGCCATGCTCCTCACGACCGCGGCGACGCGGCCGTACGTCGATCGGGTGATCGACCGGGTCGAGACGCTGCGGTCCATCTTCACGGTGGACGAGATCGTCGGCGGTGGGCCGTCCGCGCTCGACGTCCGCATTCGGCCCGAGGACGTGGCCTTCTTGCAGTTCACGAGCGGAAGCACGTCCCGGCCGAAGGGCGTCGTGGTGACCCACGCCAATCTCGCGGCGAATTCCGAGGCGTTCATGGTCGACGGGCTGTCCCGCGACTCGCGGACCGACAAGGGCGTCAGCTGGTTGCCCTTGTTTCACGATATGGGGCTCATCGGCTTCGTCGTGGGCCCGCTCTTCACCAACGTGCCGTGCGTCTTTCTTCCGACGGCCAGCTTCGTGCGCGCGCCCCGCATCTGGTTGGACAAGATTCACGCCCATCGCGGAACGATCACGTACGCGCCGAATTTCGCTTATGCGCTCGTGGCCAAACGGTTGAAAGAGAAAGAAGTCGAGGGCCTGGATCTGTCTTGCGTGCGCGTCGCCGGTTGCGGTGCCGAGCCGATTCAGGCCAAGGCGCTGCGCGACTTCGCGCAGCGGCTTGCCCCCGCCGGTTTCGACTCACGTGCTTTCTTGCCGTCGTATGGAATGGCGGAGGCGACGCTCGCAATCACCTTCGCACCTCGGGGGCAGGGGGTGCGGACGGACCGGATCGATCCGAAGGCGTTGACCGCGGCCGCGGCCTCGCCTTCGGTCGCCGACGACGCGATGGAGCTCGTCGATTGTGGAAAGCCTTTTCCGAAGCATGAAGTCGCTGTCGTCGACTCCGAAGGCCGCAGGCTCCCCGATCGGCAAGTCGGTCAGATCGTCGCCCGGGGACCGAGCATCACGCCAGGCTACTTCAACGATCCGGACCTCACCGCGCAGACGTACCGACCCCTGCCGGGCGATGGCGCCGCAGAGGACCGCTGGCTCCATACCGGGGATCTCGGTTACCTCGTCGACGGCCGCTTGTTCGTGTGCGGCCGCGTCAAGGACATCATCATCGTTCGCGGACGCAACTACTATCCGACGGACATCGAATGGGCGATTGGAGAGCTTCCGACCGTGCGTCGCGGCAGCGTTGTCGCGTTTGGTGTATCCGTCGATTCTCGGGGCTGGGTGGCGGATGTCGGCGGGGACGAGCAGCTGGTCATATGCTGCGAGGGTGCCGCCAGCGAGGCGGAGACCATCCGCGAGAGCGTCAGCGCCTGCGCCGTAGCCCAATTTGGACTGACTCCGCACGAAGTCGTCGTCGCGCAATTGGCGTCGCTGCCTCGGACGTCGAGCGGGAAACCACAGCGTAGAAAGACGCGCCAGATGTACCTCGAAGGCACGCTGGCCCGCGCACGGAGCGTGCATGCTTCGCCGGTTCCCACGGACGTCACGTGACCGTCGACCGTCGCGCGACGGGTCGAGCGCCCGCCGCATCGAAGGGCGCGAGACGTGTTTCGCGCGAATTCGTTTACGCGGCCGATTTCTGGATACTTGCGAGCGGGAAGGGGATTGAATGCGCGACGCAATGCAACGGTTGCAAGGCGGTGAGCTTGCGAAAAGCCGGCCGAGCCGCATCGAGCTTCTCACGTTGTTTCGTGAGACGGCGACCGAGGTGGTCGAGAAGGACTTCCACCATGTCGTCGAGGCGAGCGCGATCGGCGATCTGGCTATCGATTCGCTCGGCATATTGGAGATTGTCGGGTCTCTCGAGCGGCAATTGCGCATCCAGATCCCGGATGAGCGGCTCTCGGGCGTCCAGACGATCCGTGACCTTCTCGACGAAGTCGAGAGGCGGCTTGGATGACGAGCGGCGCCGAGGAGAGAAGCGACATGTCGAACGAGATCTTGAAAGAGGAGCTTCGAGCGCTGGTCGCGGACGTCGCGGAAAAGGACGAGATTCCCGACGGCGCTACGTTCAAGGAGCTCGGCATCGATTCGATGATGGGCGTGGAGATCGTGGCGGCCGTCGAGCGGCAGTACCACATCAAGATCGAAGACGATGAGCTCGCGGAATTCCAGGATCTCGAGAGCGCGTACGCCATGGTCTTGAAGAAGCTGGAAGCCAAGAGCGCGACCGCCGCCGCCGAGTAGGGCAGCGTCGGGTCGGTGAGCGGGCGTGCTAGACAAGCCCGCGTCATGGCCGACCCGCTGTTTGCGAAGGTCCCGCTGGAGCTCGACTTTCCCAGCGAGGAGCGGCAGACGCTGCGCTTCTGGAAGGAGCGACGCATCTTCGAGAAGTCGCTCTCTCGACCCGCGCCGCACGGTTCATTCGTTTTTTACGAGGGCCCGCCGACCGCCAACGGGGCGCCGCACAACGGCCACGTTCTGACGCGCGTCATCAAGGATCTGTTTCCCCGGTACAGAACGATGCGTGGATGGAGAGTTCCACGCAAAGCAGGATGGGATACGCACGGCTTGCCCGTGGAGGTCGAGGTCGAGAAGGAGCTTCGTCTTCACGGCAAGGCCGCCATCGAAGAGTACGGCGTAGAGCCCTTCGTCAAGAGATGCATCGAGTCGGTCTTCCGGTACACGCGGGAATGGGAGGATCTGACCGAGCGCATCGCGTTCTGGGTCGACCTGAACGATGCATACGTGACCTACCATCGGTCGTACGTCGAGAGCGTCTGGTGGGCGCTCGGCGAGCTTTTCAAGAGCGGCCTGCTCTACGAGGGACACAAAGTCGTATGGTGGTGGGCTCAAGGGGGCACTGCGCTGAGCTCCGGCGAAGTGGGGCTGGCGTACCGCACCGTCGATGATCCGAGCGTCTACGTCGCCTTCCCCCTTCGGGGTGAGGCGAACCTGGCGCTCTTGGTCTGGACGACGACGCCCTGGACGCTGCCGTCGAACATGTACGCGGCCGTCCATCCGGATCTCGACTACTCGATCGTCCGGGATGGCTCGGGGCGTCGACTGATCCTGGCGAGCAACCTCGTCGAGCAGGTCGCGAAGAAGATCGGTGGGCCGCTCGTCGTGGAGCGAGTGACGAAGGGCGTGGATCTCGTAGGGGCGGCGTACGAGCCGCCGTTCGATCTCTTCGAAGAGAGCGCTCGCGGCGCCCGAGACGTCGTCTGGCGCGTGATCGCCGCCGACTTCGTGACGCTCGAGGCGGGAACGGGGATCGTGCACCTCGCGCCGGCGTTCGGCGAGGACGACCACGAGGCTCACCGCAAGCTCCTCCGGGCGCGTCCAGACTTGCCGCTCTTCTGTGCCGTCAAGCCGGACGGGAGCTTCATCGACGGGTTCGAACGATACGCCGGCCGCTGGGTCAAGGACTGCGACAAGGAGATCCAACACGATCTCAGGGATCGGGGCTTGCTCGTCCACGCAGAAGCTTACCGCCACGAGTACCCGTTCTGCTGGCGCGCCGACACCGACCCGCTCATCCAGTACGCCCGGCCGGCCTGGTACATTCGAACGACGGCGGTCATCGATCGCGCCATCGCCAACAGCCGCGCGGTCCACTGGATGCCCGAGCACATCAAGGAAGGGCGTTTCGGAGACTTCCTCGCGAACAACGTCGACTGGGCGCTGTCGCGCGAACGCTGGTGGGGAACGCCTCTCAACATCTGGGTCTGCGAGCGCGACCGCGACCACATGGAGGCGCTCACGAGCGTCGCCGAGATCGAAGCTCGCAACGCGAAAGCGTTCCATCACTTCCACGTCGCGCGCCGGGCCGACCCGTCGCTCAACGAGCACCTCATCGTTCACAAGCCTTGGATCGATCAGGTGACCGTCCCCTGCACCCGCTGCGGCGCGACGATGCGCCGGGTGCCCGAGGTGATCGACTGCTGGTTCGACAGCGGCTGCATGCCCTTCGCGCAGTGGGGCTATCCGCACGCGCCGGGGTCGAAGGAACGGTTCGATTCGACCTTCCCCGCCGACTTCATCAGCGAGGCCATCGACCAGACGCGCGGCTGGTTCTACTCGCTGCTCATGGTGTCGACGCTCGTCTTCGGTTCGAGACCGGTGCCCCATCCCTACAGGACCTGCATCGTTCTGGGACACGTGAACGACAAGGAGGGAAAAAAGGAAAGCAAGAGCAAGGGCAATTACACTCCGCCGGAGATCATCCTCGACAGGGTGGCGATGGACTTCGCCGTCATCGAGCAGCCCGAGTCGGCCCGAGGTACGGCGCTCATCGGGCGCGACGACCTGGAGGGGCTCGACCTCCAAGAGGGGGCGCGCGTGCGTGTGTGCCGTGACGGCGCCGCGGAAAACGAGATCCTCGACCTCACGATCCGCGCGAGCCCGAAGCTGCGCCGCCGCGTCGTCGCGCTTCACGCGGACGACCGCGCGGTGCTCGGGGTTCTGCCCACGAGCGTTCGAGACGTCGCCCCGGTCGCCGTGCCCAGGCTTCCCCGCGAAGAGCGGGTGACGATCGAAGATCCGGAGTCCTCGGCGCCGGGCGCCGACGCGTTCCGATGGTTCTTCTACGCTTCGAGCCCTCCCTGGTCGGCGACGCGACACTCGCTGTCGAACGTTCGCGCGCTCCAGAAGGAGTTCGCGCTCAAGCTGCGAAACGTCTACTCGTTTTTCACGATCTACGCGAACATCGACAGCTTCGATCCTCGTGATCGGGAGCCTCTGGGCAATGGGGAGCGCCCCGAGCTCGATCGGTGGATCGGCAGCGAGGTGGCGCTGACCGTCCGCGACGTCACGTCAGCCCTCGACTCTTACGACGTGTTCACGGCGACTCAGCGGCTCACCGCGCTGGTCGACGCGCTCTCGAACTGGTGGGTGAGGCGGAGTCGGGCGCGCTTCTGGCGCTCGTCGTGGGATGACGACAAGCGAAGCGCCTACGAGACTCTCCATTCGTGTCTGGTGACGATCTCGAAGCTCGTCGCGCCGTTCGTGCCTTACGCGGCCGAATCCATGTGGCAAAATCTCGTCGTCCGCCCCGGGTCGTCTCTCGGGTCGGTGGCGGAAAGCGTGCATCTTGCCGACTGGCCGCCCGTCGACGCCGGGGCCATCGACGAGCGCTTGTCGACCAAAATCGGGGTGGTTCGGGCGCTCGTCTCGCTGGGCCTGCAGGTTCGCACGCAGGCGAAGATCAAAGTTCGTCAACCTCTGCGCTCGGCGCTCGTCATCATCTCCACGCCGGAGCTCATCGACGGCTCCGCGATCCGGCAGTTGATGGAGGAGCTCAACGTCGTGCAGAGCGTCGAGGCGGTCGGCGTGGAGGATGCCGCGCAATACGTCGAATTCCGCGTCAAGCCGAGCTTCCGATCGCTTGGCCAGAGGGGCTTGGGCAAAGAGGCCCAGATGCTCAAGAAATCGATGGCGGCGCTCTCGTCCAGTGGGGCCGGATCATTGGCCTCGCGCGTGATGGCCGGCGTCCGAGTCGCGCTCGACGGCGTCGAGCTCGGACGGGAAGACGTGGAGGTGGAATTTCTCGCCAAGCCGGGCTTCGCCGCGGCCGGGGACCGCACGGGGGTCGTTCTCCTCGACACCCAGCTCGACGACGAGCTGCGCGAGCTCGGGTTCGTGCGAGAGCTTCAAAATCGTATCCAGGGCATGCGAAAGGAGACGGGCCTCGAGTACACCGATCGAATCCGCCTTGGGATTGTCGGCGGCCCGCGCGTTTGTGACATCGTGCAGCGGTACGGCCGGTCGCTGGCCGAGGAAGTGCTTGCAATCGAGGTGTCGTCGGAGTCACTGCCTGCCGGCGCGCACGCGCGCGACGCCGAGATCGAGGGGGAAGCGGTGCGGATCGGGATCTCGCGCGCGTGAATGGCGCGCTGCCGCGCCCACCCGCGAAAGAAGCGCGAAACAACGCCGATTTACGGGCGATCGCCGGCACGATTTTTTTTGTGACGATCGCGCTCGAGACGTAACACGCCTCTGATATGGTCCCATCGACGGGCGTGGCCCGCCGAAGACGGGGGAAACCCAATCGATGAAGGTGAAGCGCGTCCGAGCGCAAGCAGCGGTTGTCCGAGGGCAAGAGCCGATGGCTTGGGGACGCGTGCCCGAGGCGCCGGCGCTCGCGAAGGCCAGGCAACGCTTCGAGGGAGCAGCGGCGACGATCCGTCTACCCATGGCTCGCGTCGAGCTCCTGGACAAGCCGACACGAGTACGGCTGGAAGACGAGGTCGATTCGGCGTTGAAGCGCAGACCCACCGGGGAGGCCAAGCTGGCGGGCGCCGTCCGCGCGGTCGCCCCCCTCAGTCCTGCGCTGAGGGCCTCGCTCGGCGAAGCGACGTCCATTCTCTTGAGACGCGGGGCGCGCCAGCGTGAGCTCTACGCGTGCGGTCTCCGGTCGCTGGCCGAGGCGCAGGATCGTCAAGCCGTCGGGCTCCTGCGCCGGGCGCTCGCGGACGACGAGGCCGGGGGTGCCGCAGCGCTGAGCGCCGCGTGTTTCTCGCAGGACGCGGAGCTTTCCGCGCTACTGGCGAAGATCGCCGCGAGCCGTCAGGCGCATGTCGCGTTCGGCGCGGAGCTGGCCCGTGTTGCCCGCGACGAGTCCAACGGTGCGCTCCTCGCCCAGCTCGCTCCGATGATCAAGGAAAGTCATCGGATCTCGATGTGCATCGAGCTCTTCGTGCCTCTGGTCCGGGCGACGCCGCTGTCGAAGAACGTCGGGCCTGCCTTGGCCGTTCTTCGAGGTGCAGAACGTCACTTGGGAAGGTGGCTCGTGCTCGCCGAGGTCGCGGTCAGGGCGGGGGACCTGGCCCCGCTCCTGGAAGCCGCGGGGCGCGCTCAGGAGGGACCGGTCAGCTCGCGCTCCGCATGGTCACTGGCCGAGTGGGCGCTGCGCGATGCGGATGCCGCCGCTCGCGGCGTCCCATCGCCACCGCACCCTGCGACGCGGCCCACCCTCGAGCTCATCGCGAGGCTCTCGGATCGTCCGAGCGCCGATCGCGATACGACGTTCCTCTTCCGGATGGCCCGTGCGGGCGCGGCGTCCGCGGGCACGATGCTCGACGCCCTGACGCGCACTCTGCCTCTCTCGGATGAGGCCGCGGTGCGCGCGGCCGTGTATCTCGCTCGCGATCGAGGTCGGGCAGACCTCCGCAGCGCTCTGGCCGAAGCCGCGACCGTCTCGAAGCGCGAAGACCTGCGGGGTCTCGCGGCGGCGGCACTGTGGGACGCCTGCCCTGCGGGCGATGACGCGGCGCTGCCGATGCGTGCCCGCGCGCGCGAGCTGGCCGACGAGCTGGTGGCATCTCGCGTCGTGGGCAACGTCGCCTGGGGGGCGCTGATCCGTGTCGCCTCCAAAGGGGCGACCGGTATCGAGCCCTTGCTCGGAGAGACGCGCTTTCGATGGATCCAGTGGGGCCGGCTCGAGTAGCCGCGGCGCTCGGTGTCGCCGGCGTTCTGGTTGCGGCGAACGCCTGGACCGCCGAGTCCGCCGATGTATCTCCGATCCGAATCGACCTCTGGGCGGATCGCGACGACGACGACGCCGACGGCCGGCCGGACAGCGAGGAGGACGTTCTTCCCCCGGCGGCTCGGCTCGATCTCGTGACCATCGACGCGCGGATCGCCGGGGCAACCCTCGAGCTTCTCTCCGGGGGAGAGCACGCTCGCGTAGTCGATCCCACCGGAGCTGGGCGCGCGTGGGGCCCGGAAGTGCTTGCAGCGGGATGGTTTCAGGGCATTTCGCCGGGGCGAGTGGAGCTCTCCGCTTCGAGTCACGGGGTTGTCCGCAGGATCACACTGGTGGTCTCGGGGATCGGGATGCGCGATGGCAGCGGGAGCCCTGTCGACATGGCGCGCTCCCATGCCTCGCTCGAGCGAACTGCGCCCGAGCGGGTGCCCGTCGGGCCCGACGCCAAGTACGACGATTTCGACGCGCTCCGCGTCGTCATGACGAGGCCCGAGGAAAGTACGGACGTCGACACGGACCGCGAGCTGTCGGTCGAATCCGTGGACTCGAGCGGCAACCATCTCGACGAGCTGAAATCGATCACGCTGGCCCCGGCGGCCTGCGATCCGTCGTACGCCGAGGCTCGATGCTGGGCGAGCGCGCCTTTGCGCTTCGTCACCGACGACGTCGATCGGAATCATCCGCTGGTCATCGGGCGGTCGCTCAAAGCACAGGTCGGCGGCGCCGTCGTTTTTCGGCTGCAGGGGCGGAAAGCGCAGATGATCCGGGTGCTCGGACCGCGCGACTCGCCGGCAGGCCCGATTGGCCGGCTCCGCGCAACGCTGCGTCCGTTCGTGGTGAGAGTGACCCCGGGGGGTGCGCCCTCGATCGGAGGAACGGAAGCCGGTGCCGTCGAGTCGTTGCGCGGCGAGCTCGCCGCGGCATCGGCGGTCTGGGGGCAGTGCGGGGTCATCTTCGGAGACGGCCGCCAGTTCGACGTCAAGATCGTCGATCCGCCCCCGGCTCATCTCGTTTCGATCGGCGACGATCTCGGTCTCCCGGCGAGCGGCGGAGAGGTTCGACTCCGCGTGGACGGGAAGACGTTGACCGTGCCGACGCGGGCCGGAGAAAGCCCCGATGCCGTGGCCGAGGACGTCGCACGCGCCGCCGAGCGCCTGGGGCTCTCGCCCATCGTGTCTCCGAACGCGCGGATCGGTCCGGGTCTCGGGCCCAGCGTCGACGTGTCGCTGCGGCGCAAGGACGGGACGCTCGTTGCGGCGGACTCGGTGCCGGGCACGGCGCTGTCGACCGACGCGACCCTGGCGGTGCGCATCGGTTCGGTCGACCTGTCGGATGGCCTCCAGCATTTCACGGACATGGATGCGATGGCCGGTACGCTCGAGGAGCGGACCCTGCTCAAGGCGATCGACGACGGCAACCCTGCAACGATCGAGGTCGTGGTGGTCCCCCTCTTTGCGGGCGGCGGGCGCATCGGCGAATCGTTCATCGGCAGCGATCTATCGAGCGTACGCAACGTGGTGTTGCTCGACCGGGCAGGAATTCGTGCGAGAAAGAGCAGCCTCACGCTTGCGCACGAGCTCGGCCATGTTTTGATGGACTTGCCGGGCCACCCGGATGACTACGGCGTCGACACCCCCACGCTCCTCATGGATTCGGACGCCGCCGATGCCTCCCCATTCGGTCCGCGACGCATTCCGCTCGAGCATTGTGCCCGTGTCGTGCGTCAGTCGGGTCCCGGCGCACGGTCGCCTTTGCTCGTCGACTGGCCGGTCGGTCCGGTCCCGATTGCGCCCTGGCGACGCTCGCCCTAGAGCGGCGTTTTGAGAGCACATCGGCAGCCTGTTGGCGTGACCGGTCCTCGCGTCGTACGCTGCGTTTCATGAAGCTTCCGCTCCCGAGACACTCGCTGGGCGAGTACCTGGCTCTCTACGAAGCCGAGCACACGAAGTTTGCGACGAAGCTGACGCACATGGTGGGGATCCCCATGATCGTCGCTTCATTGCCGACGGCGTTCGTGAATCCCCCGGTGGCGGCGGGGCTTTTCGTCGGCGGCTGGGTCCTGCAGTTCGTCGGGCATTACGTCTTCGAGGGCAACCATCCCGCGTTCTACGGGGACCCCTACTATCTGCTCGTGGGGCCGGTCTGGGTGACCGCAGAGTGGTTGAAGCTTGCAGGTCTGCCGGTGCCGGAGGCCTTGCGAGCGGCCGGCGGTGGAGGCGTTTCGCGCGATGCGAACGGGTCGACGGCCGCGGAGGCGAGCTGAATTGTCCGAACCCGTCGTCCATGCGAACTCGCCCGGGGGCGGTCCGCCCGTTCCCGGCCAGCGGTTGGGTGTTCCCGTCGGCGCGGCCCGTGTCGTGGCGGAGGAGGGCCGCAACCACCCTTCGTACGTCTTTCTGGGCGTCGTCTCCAGTCTGACGCTGGCCGCTGACGTGCTCACGAAGGAGTGGGCGGCGACGCATCTGAGCGGCTACCCGGGTGTCGTGGAGATCTGGCCGCGGTTCGTCACGCTCGTGCTCGCGAAAAATCGCGGCGGCGCATGGGGTCTCCTCCAGACCACCAGCGAGAACGTTCGTCGCCCGTTCTTCTTGCTGGTCTCGGTCGCTGCAATCGCGTTCATCATGACTTTGTACCGCCGGTTGCAGCCCCGCCAGCGGGCGCTCAAGTGGGGGCTTCCACTGGTGCTCGGGGGCGCCCTCGGCAACGTTCTCGATCGCATCCGCTATGGCCACGTCATCGACTTCATCGACGCTCACGCGGTGGTCAAGGGGATCGAGAGGCATTGGCCCACGTTCAATGTGGCGGACATCGCCATCTGCGTCGGGGTCGGACTGATGGCGATCGACATGTTCGTGCACAAGCGCGGGCATCCGCCGCTGGTGCATGGCCCGCACACGCCGCCCGCCCAGTCCGGCGAGCCGGTGCCCGACTGGAGGGACGCGCGCGACATCGCAGGGGCAGGCGAGTCCGTGACCGACCGCTGAACCCGGGCCCGGAGGTTCTCAGGTGCATCCGGAACTGTTCCGTCTCTTCGGGATGTCGGTCCCGTCGTATTACGTTCTGCTGCTTTCGGGCTTTCTGTTCGCCACGGCGGTCGGCGCGGCCTGGGCCCGTCGCATCGGCGAGGACGCCGATGTCATCGTCGATCTCGGGCTTTGCACTCTCATCGCAGGCGTCGCCGGGGCTCGGGTACTGCACATCATTGCCGACGGCTATTTCTGGGACTACGTGCACCTGTGTACGGCCCCGTCTCGCGTCGACTGGCCGCTCGACAAGTCAGAGTGCCTGTCAACCGCGTATCACGGTGCGTGGGACGAGGTGCGGGGTGTCTGCCACCCCACGGCCGCGGATTGTTTCGCGTGGGCGAAGTTCTGGAATGGCGGGCTCGCGTATTACGGTGGGCTGATCGGCGCCGCGATCGCGGCCTGGTTTCTTCTGCGCCGGGACGGATTCCCGTTCTGGAAGGCTGCTGACATGGCCGGCTTCGCGGTGCCCCTCGGTCTCGCGTTCGGACGGATCGGGTGTCTGATGGCCGGATGCTGCTTCGGGGCCGCGTGCGCGCTTCCGTGGGCCGTGTCTTTCCCCGGAGGAAGCGCGGCGAGCGAGGAGCAGTTCAAGACGCACGAGCTGACGTCCGCTCACATGTGGAGCTTGCCGGTTCATCCGACCCAGCTCTACGAGTCGCTCGCGTGCTTGACGATTGCCGCGGCGTGCATGCTGCTCGTCCACCCCCGCAAGCGGTACGACGGCCAGGTCTTCGCCGCGTCGCTCGCTCTCTACGCCGTCGCTCGGTGCGCGCTCGAAGTCTTGCGACGCGACGATCGCGGCAGCCTGATGGGCCTGTCGACCTCGCAATTTCTCGGCATCTTCCTCGTCGCCGGCGCTGGGGCCGTTCACTTGGTGCGGCGCCCACGCGCTGCGGGGCGTTCCGGCACCCCCGGCGGGCCCCCGCGGGATCGGACGCCCGCGCCGCTATCGTCATGACCACGGCCGCCGGGCGCTGTAGTCTGCGCCCTGGACATGACGGCACGCATTCTCGATGGAAAAGCGCTGGCCGAGACCGTTCGCGCCGAGGTTCGCGAGCGCGTTCACGAGTTTCGATCGCGGTACGGCCGGGTCCCAGGCTTGGACGTGGTGCTCGTGGGCGACGATCCCGCCAGCGTCATTTACACGCGCGGCAAGGAGAAGGCATCGAACGAGGTCGGCTTTCGCGGCCGCCTCCACACGTTCCCCGCGACGACCGCCGAGCACGCACTTGTCGCGCACGTCGCCGAGCTCAACGCCGATCCATCGGTCGACGGCATTCTGGTGCAGCTCCCGCTTCCGAAGGCCATCGACCCGCTACGCGTCCTCGATCGCATCGACGCCTCGAAGGACGTCGATGGGTTTCACCCGATCAACGCCGGGCTGCTCGCCCTGGGGCGCCCTGGAGCGCTCGTCCCGTGCACGCCTGCAGGCTGCATGCGGCTCGTCGGTCTCGCCGGCATGGAGCTCTCGGGGGCAAGAGCAGTAGTCGTCGGGCGCAGCAACACCGTGGGCAAACCCATGGCCCAGCTCCTTTTGGCGGCGAACGCCACCGTGACGATCGCGCACTCGCGGACGCGCGATCTCGCCGCCGTCTGTCGGACCGCGGACGTGCTCGTCGCGGCGGCGGGAAGGGCGAATATGGTCCGGGGCGATTGGATCAAACCAGGCGCTGTGGTCATCGATGTCGGGACGACCCGGATTGCCGTCGCAGACGGGAAGACGAAGGTCGTCGGTGACGTCGCATTCGACGAGGCGAAGCAGGTGGCTGCATTCATCTCGCCGGTCCCCGGTGGCGTGGGCCCCATGACGATCGCGATGCTCCTCTCGAACACCCTCGAGGCCGCGCTGAGGCGCGAGGCCGCCCTCAGGGCAGGCGGCGGAGGGGCGTAAGCGCAGCCCCCCAGCGGAAGCGAGAACGGCGGGCCCGCGAAGCCAGCCGCAGATCGGCGCGGACCCCGCTAGATCAGCTGGTCGAGGAGTCGATCGAGCGCATCGAGGTTGGCGTAGGGGATCGCGATTTCGCCCTTGTTCCCCCGGTCTCGAACCTCCACCTTCGTGCCCAGCGCGCGCGTCAACCGCTGCTCCAGATCGCGCACCGTGGCCGTCTTGCCCTGCGGGACCCGCTCGCCGCTGCTCGCGCTCTTGCGTCGTACGCTCGTGCGAACGAGCGCTTCGGTGGCCCGGACGCTGAGCCGGCTCTCGAGCACACGGTCGGCGAGATGCTCGATCGCCGCAAGCTCGGCGGCGCCGAGCAAGGCGCGCGCATGCCCCTCCGTCAGGTCGCCGCTGACCACCTTCGCCCGCACCCGGGGGGGCAGCTTCAGGAGCCTGAGGGCGTTGGCGATCGTCGTTCGGTCCTTGCCGAGGCGTTCGGCAAGTGCATCCTGGGTGTAGCCGTGCTCCCGGAGCAGGCGCTCGTAGGCCTCCGCGAGCTCGATCGAATTGAGGTCCTCGCGCTGGACGTTTTCGATGAGCGCGAGTTCGAATGCAGTCTTCGCGCTGACGTCCTTGACCACGACCAGCGCTTCGCGCAGGCCGGCCCGCTGCATCGCGCGCCAGCGGCGCTCTCCGGCGACGAGCTCGAGCCTGTCGGAACCCGCGATTCGCCGGACGACGAGCGGTTCGAGCAGTCCGTGCTCGCGAATGCTCTGCGTGAGCTCGTCGAGCTTCTGGGCGTCGAAACGCTGGCGCGGTTGACCGGGCTGCGGAGCGATCTTCTCCAGGGGGCAGGTGAATACGTTTCGGTCGCCGTATGCCGGTGCAGCCGAGGGAGCCGGCAGCAGCGCGTCCAGGCCTCGGCCGAGCGCTCGACGCTTGGGGTCGCTCGCGCTCATTTGGCAACCCGCGCCGCTCCAGCGGCGACGGACGCGGAGTGATCCGAGAGCAGCTCTCGAGCGAGGAGCAAATAGCCCTGCGCGCCCTTCGACTGCACGTCGTAGAGGAGCACGGGTTTGCCGTGGGATGGTGCTTCGCTCAGGCGCACGTTGCGGGGAATCACCGACTCGAACACCCTGAAGTGCCTCTTGACCTCTTCGGCGACTTGGTGCGCGAGGTTATTTCGTTGATCGAACATGGTCAGCACGATCCCTTCGATCTCGAGGGCGGGATTCATCCCGCTTCGCACCCGGTCGATCGTCGCCATGAGCGAGGTGAGTCCCTCGAGTGCGTAGTACTCACACTGCAAGGGGACGAGCACTCGATCGGCGGCCGCCAGCGCGTTGACCGTGAGGATGCCGAGTGACGGAGGACAATCGACGAACACGTATTCGAAAGGCTCCTGCTGCAAAAGGACGCGCAGCAGCTGCCGCAGCTTGTACGCGCGGTCGGGATCGTCGACCAGCTCGACTTCCGCCGCGACCAGGTCCTGCTTGCTCGGGACGAGGGAAAGCGAGGCGAGCTCCGTCGGGACGATGACGTCCCGCAGCTCCGCCCGCCCGATGAGCGCGTCGTAGATGCTGCGCTCGACGGTGCGGGGCGCCACTCCGACCCCGCTGCTCGCGTTGCCCTGCGGATCCAGGTCGAGGAGCAGCGTTCGGCGCTCCGCCGCGGCCACGCTCGCTGCCAGGTTCACCGCAGTCGTCGTCTTTCCGACGCCGCCCTTCTGATTCGCGACCGCGATGACCCGGCTTGCGCGCGCGCTGCTGCCGCGATCCGATTCGCCGGGCTTGCTCATCCTTCGGTTTCTTGTCTACCGCGCGGCCATGCGGCGGCGCCAGGCTTGTCGGCGGGCGCGCTGCGTTCCTTTGCCGCGTCCCGAGGCCCACAGAAATCTCTGCCGTTTTCTTTGGGCGAAGCCGCCAACGTAGTACTTTGTCCGTGAATGTAGGACAGAAGGAAGGCGGAAGCGATGGGGCAAGGGCTGATGCACGTACTCCAGAGAGCTGACGACGACGCCGAGTCGATGGACGTCCTCGTTCGACGCTTCTGGACCGCTGCCGGCCGGAGCCTGATTCGCGGCCCAGGGGCGTCGGCCGAGTGCCAGGTTGTCGACATGGCCCGCTGGGCGCGCGGACGCCGTCTCGAGACGCCTCGTCGAGGCTGACGCTCGAGCCCAACGTTCATCAGGAGAGGGGCGGCCGGGGAGCTGCCGGCGAAGGGCCGGTCACTCCGAACGATATTTCACGCGTGGAGAATTTCAAAAGAAGGAGCACGACCATGTCGATGCCGAAGAGCTACCGGACGATTGAAGAGTTCGAGCGCGAGGAACTTCGCCCTCACAACAAGGCGGGGTTCTCGCTGGACGATCTGATGCAAGAGACCATGCTTCACGAGAGCGACCTTCTCTTCGACGACCAGCACGACGAGTTCGAACCGGAGGACGACTGACGCCCGGCCGACGAGACAGGGCCGAGCCGACTTGCGTTCCGCCTGCGGAACACTACCCTCGGCACCCCCATGCAAGTTCAGGTCGCTCGGATCTCTCCGGTCGTATTGGAGGTCGCCGTACAGGTACCTGCGGACATCGTGAACGCGGAGATCGAGAAGGCATACGGCTCGCTGCAGCGCAAGGCGCGCGTCCGCGGTTTTCGGCCGGGCAAGGCGCCGCGGCAGGTGCTGGCGCGGCTCTACGGGCCGCAGGTGGCGAGCGACGTGGTGAATGCGCTCGTCAACGATACGCTGCCGAAGGCTCTGTCGGCCCAGCAAGTTCAACCCGTCAATCAACCGCAGGTCGAGGCGGGCAAGTTCGAGCAAGGCGCCGCCTTCTCCTACAAGGCCCGGTTCGAGGTCCAGCCCGAGATCGTCGACGTGGTCTACGAGGGGCTCGAACTGGTGCGTCCCGCGGAAGTCGCGACTCCCGAGGCCGTCGACGAACAGCTCGAGCTGCTGCGACGTCAGCATGCGCAGCTCATGCCTCCCGATCCTCCCCGACCCGCGCGAAAGGGGGATGTGCTGACGATCGATTTCACGCTTTCGGTCGAAGGGACGCTCGTCCCGGACGCAGGTGCCGAAGGGATCCAGGTCGAGCTCGGAGCCAACCAGCTGCTCCCGGAGCTCGACGCCGGCCTGTACGGGATGGCGGTCGACGACCAGCGGGACGTCCAGGCCGCGCTCCCGGATGCTCATCCTCGCAAGGAGATCGCGGGCAAGCTCGGCTCATTTCACGTGACGCTCAAGGACCTCAAGGAGCGGATTCTCCCGGCGCTCGACGATGAGCTGGCCAAGGACGTGGGCAGTTTCCAAACTCTGGTCGAGCTTCGCGCCGACATCCACACCAAGCTCGAGAAGATGTTGAAGGACCGGGCCGAGTCGGCGCTCGCCGATCAGATCGTCGAGAAGCTCAACGACCGCAATCCGCTCGACGTTCCCCCCTCCCTCGTCGAGCAGCAATGCCGAATGATGGAAATGGAGATCGTGCAGAACGCGCGCCGCGCCGGCCATCGCGTGGCCAAGGAGGACTTCCAGAAGGTCCACGACCGCGTGCATGCGGACGCGGAGAAAAAAGTCCGCGCCGGTCTCCTGATGGCGGCGATCGCCCGCAAGCTCGAGATGAAGATCACCGACGACGACATCCAGAAGGGGCTTCAGGAGCTCGCCGCCGACAGTGGAAAGAACATCGCAAAGGTCCGCGCGGAGTATCAGGACCCCCAGCGGCGCCAGATCCTCATTGGAATGATTCTCGAGGACAAGGTGCTCGACATCATCGAGAGCAAGGCCAAGATTCGCTTGGGGCCGCTGAAAGCGGGCTCAACCCCAAGCGACCAGCCCGAAGGCCAAGCATCCAACCCCTAACGCTCCCACCCGTGCCGGAGGATACGATGTCGACCCAGCGTCCCGAGAACGGTGCCCAAGCGATTCGCCTGCTGGAGGCTCTCGAAAGCCGAGCCCACCTGTCCGGCCAGCGCGCGCGTGACTTCATCCCCTATCCCACGGTGGTCGAGACGACGCACCGCGGCGAGCGCAACTGGGACATTTTCAGCCGCCTCCTGAAGGATCGCATCATCTTTCTGGGAACGGAGATCAACGACGACGTCGCGAACATCGTCATCGCGCAGTTTCTGTTCCTCGAGAGCGAGGATCCAGACAAGGAGATCATGCTCTACATCAATAGCCCCGGCGGCGTGGTGACGAGCGGGCTTGCGATTTACGACACGATGCAATACGTCCGCTCGACGGTGAGCACGACGTGCCTCGGAATGGCGGCGTCCATGGCCGCCGTCCTGCTGGCCGCAGGAACGAAGGGCCGGCGTCTCGCCCTGCCGAACGCCCGCGTGATGATCCACCAGCCCATGGGCGGAGCTCGGGGTCAAGCGACGGACATCGAAATCCAGGCTCGCGAGATTCGGCATCTGAAGGACGTCATCACGGACATTCTCTCGAGTGCGACGGGCAAGCCGAAAGATCTCATCCACAAGGACATCGATCGTGATTTTTACATGAGCGCTCCCCAGGCAAAGGAGTACGGGCTCATCGACGACGTTTTGCCCCCGCGGAAAAAGGGCGAGCCCGAAAAACCGGCGGCACGCGAGACGCGGGAGCGATGAGGGCTTTCGCGCCCTCGCCTCGCGCGGGCGGGCGCGTGAGCCGCGAGCGTGCCTCCGCGGGGGGTGCGCGCTCACCGACCCCCGGCTGCTCCTACGGCCACAAGCTTGCGATGGCGGGGGGGTGGGTCTAAGCTTTGCTCGAGAATCATCGAGAATCGCATGGCGGCGACGGACTGGACGGCATGATACGAGGCGAGAATTGGAACGCAGACGGGATGACCACCAGAACGGCAACCTGAACTGTTCCTTCTGCGGCAAGTCGCAGAAGGAGGTGAAGAAGCTCATTGCCGGTCCGACCGTCTACATCTGCGACGAATGCATCGGCCTCTGCAACGACATCATTGCCGAGGAAGTCGAGAAGGACGAGCCGTATGCCGGTTCCGCTCCCGTTCCCAAGCCGTCCGAGATCAAATCGATCCTCGACGACTACGTGATCGGTCAGGATCGCGCGAAGAAGATCCTCGCGGTCGCCGTCCACAATCACTACAAGCGCATCGACTCTCGCCTTGGCTCCGACGACGTCGAGCTCGCGAAGTCGAACATCTTGCTTCTTGGTCCGACGGGCACCGGCAAGACGCTTCTTGCGCAGACGCTCGCCAAGATCCTCAACGTCCCCTTCGCGATTGCCGATGCGACGACGCTGACCGAGGCGGGGTACGTAGGCGAAGACGTCGAAAACATCATCGTTCAGTTGCTTCAGAACGCCGATCACGACGTCGAGCGAGCCCAGCGCGGGATCGTCTACATCGACGAGATCGACAAGATCAGCCGCAAGGGCGACAACCCCAGCATCACGCGTGACGTTTCCGGCGAGGGCGTTCAGCAGGCACTTCTCAAGATCATCGAGGGGACCATCGCGAACGTGCCCCCCAAGGGGGGTCGCAAGCATCCGCAGCAAGACTTTTTGCAAGTCGACACCACGAACATCCTCTTCATCTGCGGCGGAGCGTTCGTGGGGCTCGAGCAGATCGTCCAGCGGCGCATCGGGCAGCAGACGCTTGGCTTCGGCGCGGAGATCAAGAGCCGCAAGGACTACAAGCTCGGCGAGCTTCTCGAGCAAGTGCAGCCGGAGGATTTGCTCAAATTCGGGCTCATTCCCGAATTCATCGGCCGCTTGCCCGTCCTTGCGACCTTGCACGAGCTCAACGACGACGCCTTGGTCGACATCCTCACGAAGCCGAAGAACGCGCTCGTGAAGCAGTACCAGAAGCTTTTCGAGATGGACGGCGTCAAGCTCAAGTTCGCGAAGGGGGCGCTCCAGGCGGTCGCGAAGGAAGCGCTGGTTCGACAGTCGGGAGCCCGCGGGCTGAGGGCGATCCTCGAACACGCGATGCTCGACATCATGTACGACATTCCCTCGCGAAACGGCATCAAAGAGGTCGTCGTGAACGAGGACGTGATCGTCAAGCGAGAGCCGCCGCTCATCGTCTATCAGAAAGAAGCAGAGCTTGCCTGACGCGAGGCCGGCCCGCAGCGCGTTCGCGATGCCGTGGCTGTCGAGACCGTGCCCAGCGGTGCTAGGCTAAGGCTCGCCGATGTTTTTCAACAAGGATACGGACGGCAAGGCGCCGCCCGGAGCAAAGCGGCGCACGGTTCCGCTTCTGCCGCTCCGCGACATCATCGTCTTCCCGCACATGGTGTCGCAGCTGTTTGTCGGGCGCGAGCGCTCGATCAACGCGCTCGACGCCGCGATGGCGCGCGACAAGGACATATTTCTCGCGGCCCAGCGCAACGCGAAGACGAACGAGCCGACTCCCGAGGACATCTTCAACGTCGGCACGCTGGGAACCGTGATGCAGCTTCTGCGTCTGCCCGACGGCACGGTCAAGGTGCTCGTCGAGGGCAAGCGCCGCGCGCGGTCGAAGCGCTTCGTGCAGACTGACGAGTTCTTCGTCGTCGAGGTCGACGAGATCGCGGAGGTGTGGCCGCGCAACGTGGAAGTCGAGGCGTTGATGCGCAGCGTGCAGGCGGCCTTCGAGCTGTACGTCAAGCTGAACAAGAAGGTTCAGCCCGAAGTGCTCATGAGCGTCCAGACCATCGACGACGCCGCACGGCTCAGCGACACGATCGTCGCGAATCTACCCACCATCAAGCTGGTGGACCGCCAGCAGTTGCTGGAGACGGAAGACGCTGCAAAACGGCTCGAACGTTTGCATGAATTGATGCAGGCCGAGATCGAGATTCTTCAGGTGGAGAAAAAGATCCGGTCTCGCGTCAAGAAGCAAATGGAGAAGACGCAGAAGGAATATTACCTCAACGAGCAGATGCAGGCCATCCAGAAGGAGCTGGGCGGCGGCGAGCGCGACGAATTCAAAAACGAAATTCAGGAAATCGAGGAAACGCTAAAAGCCAAGCGCATGAGCAAAGAGGCCTCCGCCAAGGTCAAGAAAGAGGTCAAAAAGCTCAAGATGATGCATCCGACGAGCGCGGAAGCGACCGTCGTGCGCAACTACATCGATTGGATCATATCGCTCCCCTGGTACGACAAGAGCGAAGAGACGTACGATCTGAAGAAAGCCGAAGAGATCCTGGAAGAGGACCATTACGGGCTCAAGAAAATCAAGGAACGCATTCTCGAATATCTCGCCGTCCAGGCGCTGACGAAGAAGCTCAAGGGCCCCGTTCTCTGTTTCGTCGGTCCGCCGGGCGTTGGCAAGACGAGCCTCGCCAAGAGCATTGCGCGTGCGACCGGCCGCAAGTTCGTACGCCTGTCGCTCGGGGGCGTGCGCGACGAGGCGGAGATTCGCGGTCACCGGCGGACGTACATCGGCGCGATGCCGGGCAAGCTGATTCAGAGCCTGCGCAAGGTATCGACGAACAATCCCGTGTTCCTGCTCGATGAGGTCGACAAGATGTCGACCGACTTCCGCGGCGACCCGGCGGCCGCGTTGCTCGAGGTGCTCGACCCGGAGCAAAATCACAGCTTCAACGACCATTACCTCGATCTCGATTACGATTTATCCGACGTGATGTTTATCACGACCGCGAACACGCTCGGTGGCATTCCGATTCCATTGCAGGACCGGATGGAGATCATCCAGCTGTCCGGGTACACGGAATTCGAGAAACTCAACATTGCGGTCAAATATCTCGTTCCGAGGCAGCGCAAGGAGTGCGGTCTCGACGACGTCCCGCTGACGATCAGCGAGAATGCAATCCGGACGATCATCCACCACTACACCAAAGAAGCGGGAGTCCGCGCCCTCGAACGCGAGATCGCGAGCATCGCGCGCAAGGTCGCGCGGCAGGTGGTGTCCGACGGCAAGGACAAACCCATCGAGGTCGTCGGCAAAGACGTGCCGCGCTACCTCGGCGTCCCGAAATTCCGGGTCGGACGCAAGGAGGAGCACGACGAGATCGGGCTGACGAACGGCCTCTCGGTCACGTCCAACGGCGGCGGCGAGCTGCTTGCGTGCGAGGTCGCCGTGGTGCCCGGGAAGGGAAAGCTCGTCATCACCGGACTGCTCGAGAAAGGAATGGAGGAAAGCGCGCAGGCCGCGATGAGCTACGTGCGCTCGCGCGCCGAGGCGCTCGGTCTCGAGGCCGACTTCTACCAAAAGGTCGATGTGCACGTGCACTTCCCCGAGTTCGTGCGAAAGGACGGACCCAGCGCCGGCGTGACGATGGCGACCAGCCTCGCGAGCGCGCTCATCAAGGTGCCCGTCAAGCGCGATCTGGCCATGACGGGCGAGATCACGCTGCGGGGACGCGTGCTTCCGATCGGCGGCGTCAAGGAAAAGCTCCTGGCGGCCCACCGGAGTGGGATCCAGACCGTCATCATTCCAAAGGAAAACCGCAAAGACTTGCGCGAGGTTCCGCGCCGTGTCTTGCGCTCGACGCGCATCGTCCTGGTCGATCACATGGATGACGTTCTTCCCGAGGCCCTGAGCCTCGCCGTGTCCGAGGCGCGCTTCGGGCCCCGGCGCGAGCGCTGGGAATACCGCGACGGCGAGCTCGTCGTCATTCCGAGCGAAACCATGCCGCGCGGAGAAGGCGCGGTTGCGCCTCCTCCCCCATCGCCGCCTCCGCAGCCCGCCGCCCCGGTTCCCGCCTGAGCCTGCGGCGGCGTGGACGGAACCCCTCCTGCCGCTCGAGGAGGACGCTCCGGTGGCGATTCTTCCTGGGTCCTGCGGGTCGAGCCCGGTCCGCCGAGCCACCCTCGAGCGTGCGGACCGGCGGGCCGTCGGAACTTCGCGCTTGACCGACTCGGCTCGACGCGTAAAGTGGCGCGCCCAGTTTGGAATTCAGTGATTGTTCCGTCGGTTTGCCAAGCGAAGGGCGGGTAGCTCAGCGGTAGAGCACTGGCCTTACAAGCCGGCCGTCGCAGGTTCAAGCCCTGTCCCGCCCACGATCACCGCCCGGGTGGGATGTTCATGATGAGCAGCGTCACGAAAGAAGCCGCAAACTTTGGTGCGAGGAGAGCCCAGATTCCGGGGTGGTAGTTAAGTTGGTTATAACGCCGGCCTGTCACGCCGGAGGCCGCGGGTTCGAGTCCCGTCCACCCCGCCATTGCTGACAAGACCTGCGGTCTTGCAGCCATCGTCCGTGACTCTGTCATTTCTGCACTCGTCCGCTGCGCTTCGGACTCGCTGGCGCTCGTCCCGCTCCGCGGACTCGGTGCAGAAAAGAGCGAGTCCCGTCCACCAGCCATTGTCCGTGCGCTCGAAGCGGGCGCAGGACCAGTGTCCGGGATTCCGTCTCGCCTGCAGTGCGCATGCGCTCCGTCCAGTCGAGGTCGAGTCCCGAGCACGCCGCCAGACCTCGCTAGATGGCGATCTGCCCGTCGCCGCTCACGTCACTGCGGCGGAAGGTTTCGAGCAAATCGGCCACCGCGCTGTCAGAAGCGAAGCCGTGGTCGGGTCCGAGCGTTCGTACGTGCGCGTGCTCTTGCCACGTGAAGTCGCCAGCGGCGGAGAGGGAAACCGTGTACGCCGGGCAGTCGGCGAAACAACATTCTGTGCGCTCCAACTCGACCACCGTGGTGGTGCGCCGAACGAGGCGGCCTGCGATGCACTGCTCGATCATTTGGCGAGCATGCTGATGTTGTTCACGTCGGCCCAATAGATCCGATAGGTGTCCTGGACCAAGGCCGTCGGCGTCTCGTACGCGTGCGCGATGACCTCGGGATTGGCGCACACGGACCCCGCCGCCGGGCAACGCATGACGGTTCCCCCCAGGTATGCCTCGGTCCAATAGACGTAATTGGCGTCCGCCACGATGGCGAACGGGTGATTCAGCCCCGACGCGAACGCCGGCGGCGGGGTGCCGCAGCTTCCGCCCACCGGGCATTTGTAAATGGCTCCCGTCGCCGAGCCGGGGCTCGAGCCCTGGTCGGTAATCCATACGTTGGTCCCATCGGAAAAGAGGCCTTGGCCCTGTCCGAGGCCGCTCGCAATGGGCGTGTATGCCGACCCGCAGGACGTCCCGAGAGCGCACGCCCCAACAGCGCTCGGGCCGAGCGCGTAGACGTTGCTCGAGTCGACCGCCAGTTGAAATGCGCCTGGCAAGTTCATCGAACCCTGGGCGGGTCCGGCCGCCGGAAGGGCAACCCAGCCGACCGAGCTCGAAGCGCCCGAGCTGCCGAAGTAGACGTTGCCGGTAGCCCCACCGTCGGGCCCTCCGTCCGCAGTGGTCTGCTGGACTGCGATGCCGGCGGTGACCCCGCTGGGAACGACGGCGGTTGCCGTCATCGGGCTCGGCGTGGCCGTGTACTGCTTGGGAATGCTCATGACACTCCCCGCCGTCTGGTCGACGAAGTAAAAGTTGCTCGATGAGGCAGCGATGGCGGCGTAGGAGTGGCCCGAGAGCGAGTTGAGCGTGAAAATGCCGAGGCTCGTCGGTACGGCGATGGAAAAGATCGTGCCGATCACTCCGCCGTCGGCGCCTGCTCCGTTTGCCGTCCAAACCAGCGTGGTCCCGTCCGTGACGAGCGAAATGGGCGGGGCACCCGTGCTCGTGAGCTCCATCTGCTGGCAGCACCCGCCGTCGCAGACGGGGCAGCCCGCGTCGGAGCCTGCATCGGGCTCCGGCACGCCGGTCACCGTTGCGTCCGAGGACGACGCATCCCCCCCGTCCGATTGGGCACCGGTGATCCCGGAGTCAGGACGCGTGCTTTGCGAGCCATCCAGGGTCGCATCCATGCCCGCATCGCCCGTCGACCCGCCGGCGTCGTACAGGCCATTCAGCAACCCGGTCGCGCACGCGACGAACAGCGCCAGACACGATTGCCCCCCGATCCCCCCATCGGGGCTCGTCCCACACGAGACGAGCGCCTGGATGTCCTGCTGGCACGCGCTGGAAGTACTCTCGGCGCAGGTCGTGCCCGCCGCCGTCGTGCATTGGCTCGACATCGCACACGACTCGAAGCCGGCGCAAGGCCCCGTGATTGGGCCTGACGCGTAACCGGAGCCGAAGGCCGCCGCAAGCTCGGGCTGGCAGCTGTTCTCGAGACAGCTCACGAATTGGCTGCATGCCGCCGGCGCCGGAATCGTAGCAGCGCCGGCGAGGCAGCTTGCAAGGGTAACGCCTCCGTCGCCCCCTCCGTCGAGGGCCGCCACACCCGGCCCGGTGCTCGAGCTGCAGGCCGCGAGCAGAGCGAATGCCGCCGCTATCGTGAGCCCGATCGTGCGCACGCGTCGGCGGACTCTCGGAGCCACGACCTCGTCGAGCCCTCTCGCCGTGCCTGCAGTTCGCCCGGATTGCATCCAGTCCAACCAGACTCAATACCTCAGGTGGCCGATTTCACGCAACAGCCTCAGGTTTGCGGGAATCCGACGCCGAAACGAGATCGAAGGACTGAACAGGTACCGACGCCGGCGGCGCTGGCCCGACCTTCATTTGGCGGTCCCGGAAGTCACCTGTCGCCGACGGCGATGCGCGCCGTCAAGGCCGGCGACGCCTCCCGTCGTCGATTGGCACTACGTTGCTCAGGGCTCGTTCCCGTTGCTTTCGTTGGACTTCCGCGGCGAGCAGCTCCGCGATCGCCCAGCGCCTCTCTGTCACGGCTGCGACCACGGCGGCCACGAGCTCGGCATCGGATATCGCCCCGGGATTGGTCTCGACTGGTCTCGGCTCGTCACGAACGGCCTCGAGCCGGGGCGATTCGAATCTCAGTTCAGAGGCATGAACCGGCTTTTTTTCCAGGGTTTCGCGCGATTTTTCTGCCCGCGTTCGAGTCCCGTCCACCCCGCTCAGAACCCCTTGTTTTCGCCAGTTCGGCGTCGGAGTTTTGCCACGAGCCAAAACTCGACCAGAAGTGCTGGGTCATTTCGGGCGCCCTGCCGAGCAGGCCGCCGAATCGCTCCGGCGCCGTGATCTGAACTTCACGGACGGGCTCTGGGACAAAGCGCAGGGCGCTTCTCGCCGCAACGAAACTCGCACGAACCGGTCAAGTGCACTTCGACGCACGCTCGGATCGTCGAGAACAAGCGCGCAGGTCTTTGAACGCACGATGTTCACAGGTTCCATGTCCACCGCAACACTCACGGTTTCGCCGACGACCTCGATGTGGCCCCCGCGCAGGGAAAGGACGTGAGTCTGCAGGGGTACCGTCGGTGCGTCGTCCGCGGTGCACAGAACTCGAGGCCCTCAAGACCGAGTTCCAGGTCCTCGCCCCAGATATCGACGTGCGCAGGGGCGACGCGAACGCGGAGATCAAGGAGCTTTGCGCGAAGGACTGGTCTTCGCGCCGTGCCGTGCTGTTTCTCGACCCCTACGGCGCGCAGGTCGAGTGGACAACCATCGAGGCGGTCGCCGGAACGAAGGCCATCGACCTCTGGCTTCTTTTCCCTCTCGGCATCGGCGTGAACCGCCTTCTGACTCGCTCCGGCGAGATACCGTCGTCCTGGCGCCGACGGCTCGACCTACTCCTCGGCACCGCAGACTGGTACGACGCCTTCTATAGGGTGGAGCGCGTTCCGACCCTCTTCGACACCTCCGAAACGCGCGTCGTGAAGGCGACGACGGACAGCATCGGCCGGTACTTCAACGACCGCCTCGGAAAGATCTTCGCGGGCGTTGCGCCAGAGCCGCGGGTCCTTCTCAACTCTGCGAACTGCCCTCTCTACCTGCTGTGCTTCGCCGTGGGCAACCGCAACGGTGCCCCCGTCGCGCTGCGCATCGCGAACCACCTGCTCAAGACGGTCGGCTAATGGCTCACGGCTCCTCGATCGAGTGGACCGAGTCGACGAGGAATCCGGTCACAGGTTGCTCAAAAATCAGCCCCGGGTGCAAGCACTGCTACGCCGAGCGCATGGCCGAGCGCCTGCAGGCGATGGGGCAGGCGAACTACAAGCACGGGTTCGAGCTCACGCTGCAGCCCCGGATGCTGTCGCTGCCGCTCACGTGGAAGCGACCGCAGACCATCTTCGTCAACTCCATGAGCGACCTGTTTCACGAGGAGGTGCCGCTCGTGTACATGCAGCGCGTGTTCGACGTCATGCGCCGCGCGCACTGGCACCGATTCCAGGTCCTGACCAAGAGAGCCGAGCGGCTCGCCGCCCTGGATGCGGAGTTCGAATGGTCGCCGAACATCTGGATGGGGGTGAGCGTCGAGAGCGCGAAGTATGTCGCCCGCATCGACGACCTGCGACGTACGCGCGCACATGTTCGCTTCGTGTCGCTCGAACCCCTTCTCGGGCCGCTGCCTGCGCTCGATCTCCGTGGCATCCACTGGGCCATTGTTGGCGGAGAGTCCGGCCCACGAGCCCGGAGCATGGAGAGCGCCTGGGTGGTAGACATCCGCGATCAATGTCGGCGTGCGGGTGTCGCGTTCTTCTTCAAGCAATGGGGCGGGACGAACAAGAAGCGTACGGGACGCATGCTCGACGGCCGCACATGGGACGAGATGCCTGACCTTGCGGGGCTCGACCCAGCAACTCGCCCCTCGCCTCGGCCTCAGCGATCAATGCGCGCGTTGCCAGTGCTGCCCTAGCCGCGTCCGCGCTTCAGGCGCCTCGAGAGGGTCACGAGCTTCTTGTTTACCGCGACGAGGTCGAATTTCTCGGCTTCGAACCGGCATGGCGCCCATCGCTTCACGTTTTCGTGCTCGTCAGCGGTGTTCGCGAGAACCTGGAGCATGTGCCCATAGCCGTGTGAGCCACCGCAGTCCTCGGGAGGGCAGGCGCGCTCGTCGACGCAGAACATCTCGTCCTCCACGTCAGCCATGCCGAAGCGAATGTCGCCAACCTGAAAGTCGTGCAGGTCGGAGTTCTGCCAGCCGAAGGCCACCTGCAAGACGACGTGCAGTGCCAGCACGTCAGCTACGACGTTTCGGTCGAGCACCGGTACGGATGGATATCGATCGGCAGCTACGTGGGCGCTGGCGTGCTCGGAGCGGCAGGTTCTCGGGACATGGTTTTTCTGCCGCGCGCTCCGGCGCGGGTGACGGCGGTCGTCGACGGCCACCATGTGGGTCTGGGCCTCGAAGGACGGTGGTGAAGAAGATCCGGACGGACGAGCAGGCGCGGGCCTCGGTGCTCGAGTACCTGGCGGAGCTTCACGGCGCGGCGGCGCGCCTGTTTGGCCTGGAGGCGGCTATGCTCGATTGCTGTTTTGGGGACGTGGTGCCCACGGAGCCGATTCACCTGCAGCACGCGACGCGCCAGGTCAGGCTGCCGCGTGCGGCGCCGTTCGCGTCGAGCGACATGGTCGCGGACCCGCAGGCGGTTGCGAAGTGGCTGAAGATCGAGGCGTAGTCCGCGCCGGGCCGTGTTGGATCCTTGCAGCGGCCCGCGCGAGGCATGCACCATTGACAAAGCCTCCGTGCTGGCCTCTCAGTCGAGCGGCGACTGAGAGAGGTCGGTGCCATGGGGGCAGATCGGACATCTTCGGGGAACAGCGCCATGGCTTGTCTGCGGGGCAAGCGTGTGGTCGAGGCGCGGGCCTGGCGGCGGATGGAGCGAGCTGCCCTGCAAGCACTCGATGAGCAAATCGGCGACGCCGTGCGCCGCGCAGACGGGCCGATACTTTACGCCGATTACCGTCACGCCTCTCCGGTCGTGCCTGCCGTGGGGCGTCAGTGGTCGCGTGCGATGCGTCGGGCGAACGGCAGAGTCCTTCGCACGGGGATTCTGGTGGACCCCGCCAACATCCTCTTCAACCTCCAGCTTTATCGCTGGGTCGAGTGCACTCACAACCCGGCGCGGCGGGTCTTCGCCGACCGCAATGAGCTCTTCGCCTGGCTTGCCATCGGCTGCTCCGAGCAAGAGCAGCGCGTGCTGAGGGACATCCTGGGGGAACCCGACCCAAGCGGCTCGACGTAGATGGCCCAGCGCAGTCACTTGGTGCGCCATCGGCTCGGACGAGCTCGCCAAGCCTTAATGATGATGGTGAAGAGGGGGAATGCCCCGGGCTCCGTTGAAATCCTGAAGTAGCGGCGGCTCCTCGGCCGGCCTGAGAATCAGGTCTGCCAGGACACCGAGCCCCACGGGGCAAAGGAGCCGCCGATGAAGAAGAGAGCCGCAGTCAGAGGAAGGAAG
>DASPUY010000258.1:0-9632 GCA_035622655.1 Polyangiaceae bacterium | reverse complement strand
GCGAAGAACCGAACGACCTGTGCGGGACGCGGACGAACAGGATCCCCAGGGCTCCGAGCCCCGCAATCCCAAGCCCGGCCAAGGCGACGGCGCTTCTCGACCGGCTCGGGGCGCTTGCGACGGGAACCGACCGTACTTGCGGCTCCTCACTCAAGGTCGGACGCCGGCGCACGGCCGCCAAGTCGTCAGGCCCGGCAGGCGCGAATGACAACGGCTCCTTTTCGTCGCCGGTGACCTCCTCGGATGGAAAGCCGCCCCGAGACGACGACCCCGTGAAAAGGCTCGGGGGCGGCGGCCGCGTGAAAAGGCCGAGAGACGACGAGGACGTGAGGACGTCCGTCCCGCCGTGGGGAACGCGCGTTGCCGTCGACCCCATCGAATGCATGCTGTGCGTGAGTTGCGCGTCGTCCGCGGGACCGAGGTCCGTCGCCCGCGCGAGCTCGGACGATTCCTCGGCCGCCGTTCCCGATGGGTCGACCACTGCCGTAATCGTAGTCTCCGTGGTGAGGCCGCCCGAGGTCGCGTACAGCGTCCGGGGCATGGATGGATAGACGCGCTTGATGTTGCGCAGGCTCGCCGCGAACGAAAACGCATCGCGGGGGCGGACGGACGGATCCTTGTCGAGCGCCGCCATGACGAGGCCATTGAGCTCTGTCGGCACCCAGGCAAAATGCAGGAGCGGCGGCGGTCTCTGGTGAAGGTGAGCCTGACCGACGCGGTGCGGGTCGCCTTCGTCGTCGAACGGGCCACGACCCGCAAGAATCTCGTAAAACACGAGCGCCGCCGAGTACACGTCGGTCTTCGGGGTGGGCTTTTCGCCACGAAGCTGCTCGGGCGCCGCGTAGCGCAGCGTGCCGAGAAAGCGACCCGACGTGTCGTCGGCGTCGTCGAGTAAGGAAACGATCCCGAAATCGAGGAGCTTCGTGACCGTGGACCCCGAAGGACTCCGATGAAGAAAGATGTTGTCGGGCTTGACGTCGCGGTGAACGATGCCGCGATCGTGCGCGTGGTCGAGCGCATCGAGCAGATCGATGACAAGGTTGTATGCGTGCGGGAGCTCGAGCCGGCCCCGCTTCTCGAGCACCACGCGCAGCGACTGCCCGTCGAGCCGTTCCATCACGAAGAACGGCAGGCGCAAGTTGTCGGCCGTCACCCCGGCCGTGATGACTTCGACGATGTTCGGGTGGTGCAACCGGGCAAGCGTGCGCGCCTCGTTCTGCATCCGACGGGCGAGGTCCTCGCGGGAGCCCAGGCGCGGGTGCAGCGTTTTGAGGACGTAGCGCTTGCCGATCGTCGTGTCCTCGACGTCGTAGACGGTGCCCATGCCACCGGCGCCGATCGGGCGCACGATCCGGTAAACGGTGCCGGGAACGAGCTCGCCGGGCTGGTAGTCGCGCGGGGGCATGAGGGTGGGTGACGGGCTCCAAAGGTAGCACCACTTCGCCCAAGCGAGAATTTCTCGATGATTGCCGAAAGGCCGACCTTCCGTGCCTTCCGAGCCCGATGACGCTCTGCGGCAATCGCCACGTTCACCGAGCCGTCCCGCGAGCGACCAGCAGCTTGCTCAGGATCGTCGGCGCGTCGCTGCCCACCGCCGCGATGTAGGCAGCGCGGTGAACCGTGACGTACGCGCGATTGAGTAGCCAGTACACCACGCGCTTCGGACGCATCTCCAGGGCCACGTTCAGCCCGCCCACCTCCACGTCCGCGTAGCCTGCCGCAAGGAGCACCTGGCGCAGTGAGTGCTCGGTAAACGCAATTTCGTGAGTGAAATCGAGATACCGAGCCACCAGCCCGAAGACGTTCGCGGCATTGGGCACCTTCACCAAAAGCGTGCCGCCTTTGACGAGGGCGCCCCGGATGTCTTCGAGCGTGTCGATGCATTGCGCCTTGGGAATGTGCTCGAGCACGTCGTTCATCACGACGGCGTCGAACGCTCGCGGATGGGCGCGCAAGAACGCTCGCGAATCGCTGCTCTGACCGACACGCTCGAGACCCCGTGCTCGGCAGCGTTCGACCTGTTCGGGGCTGACGTCGATGCCCTCCGCGCGCACGTAATGAGCCCGCCTGAGAAAATCCAAAAACTCTCCACCTCCGCAACCGAGATCGAGAATTCGCGCCGCTCGGTCGGCGGGTAGCCACCGCAGAAGCGCGCCGTAACCCTCGTCGACGGCGCCCCGGTCGGTATCGGAAAACCCCGAGGTGCGGTAACGCGCAAGGACCTTTTCGGTGCCAGGCATCGGGGCAGGAGGGCGAGGCTACCAGAAAGGGAGCCCCTGCCCCCGCTCATCGCGCTTGGGTCGCCGCCGCCCGTTCCAGCCCGGCGATAAACCGCGGGGCCACGGCCGCGAGAGAGTATGCCGCCTCGATTCGCGCGCGTCCCTCCGCACCCATTCGCACCCGGGCGTCGACGTTTCGGAGAAGGTCTGCAAGCGCGCATCGCCATTGGGCAGGCGTATCCGCCCAGATGCCGTCGATCCCATCGCGTACAATCTGACGCACGACGCCGACGGGGCTCACGACGCTTGCAACCCCGGACGCCATGTACTGTATCGCCTTGAACCCGCACTTTCCTCGAGTCCACGCGTCGTCCACGAGGGGGTATAGGCCAATATCGAGATCGCGAAAAAGCGCGGCTTCGTCATCCGCATGCCACGCCGGACACTCGACTTCGATGTTGTTCATGCGGATCGCCCGGCCCGCGCCCACGATGCGGAGACGAAACCGAAACTCCCGAGCCAGCTCGTCGAGCACTGGCAATACGGGTTCGAGATACTGAGCAGTCGTCGGCGATCCTACCCACCCGACCACCGGCACATCCGTCGCGGCGCGGGGCGACGGTCTATATGCCCTCGTATCCACCACCGTCGGCAGGATCTCGACTCGATTCGAAAAAGACCGGGCATACTCTGCAAGGTAGTCATTGCCCGCGAAGACCACACACGCGGCAGCCACGAGCCGCCGCGTCGACTCGGGACACGAAAGCGTGTGCCGCCAGCCCGTTCGCATCTGCAGGAACACCGTGTCGTCGAAGTCGAACACGATCGGGACCTGCTCCCGAAGAAGAAATACGGGCTGATTCCACGCGTGCGGCAACAGCTCCCGATGAATGACCGCCACGTCGAATGACCCGGCTCTCGCGATGTCAACCGCCCGTTGAACGAGACCCCCGCCAACACGCGCCCAGCGCGGACGCGCATCCGGGTCGCCAAAGAAGGTCGACAGAGTCGGACTGTGGCCCGCCGCGTACAGCGCCGGGAAGTACTGCGCGATTCGATAGCGCGTGCTGGCCTCGGTTGAAGGTGGGTTGGTTGCCAAAAACAGAACTCTCATAACCACGTATGGGCAATTCGCACTGCCATCGTCACCAGCACGTGCCGCTCGCATCCGCGACTCGAACGAAGTCAGGGCGGAGTTTCGACCGCCGCCTTCGCTTCTGCGCCACCTGTGGTCGGTCCGGATACCTGTCCTTCGTCGCGCGGAACGCCGCCCTGCTCTTTCCAGTCGTCAGCCGCCGCGATGGTCCGACGAAGCACCGTGCATTTTGCCTTCAGCGCGCACCAGATGATCCTAAAGTGCCTGCGTGAAGTCAAGTCGTGCGCGGGCGCGGGTCGTCGAGACGGCGCCACCTCAATCGCGTCTTATTCCAGGTTATTTCCCTTCCCTCGACGGCCTGCGCTTCGCGGCCTGCAGCGGGGTCATCCTCCAGCATTCGTTCGGCGACGCGGTCATCGCCGCTGACGTCGGGCACCCTCTTCACAACTTCGTGGTCGATGTCGGCGCCACCGGCGTCGACGTTTTCTTCTCGCTCAGCGGCTTTCTCATCACCAAACTGCTACTCGATGAGAAGAGCGAGCGCGGGCGAGTGGATCTACTGGCGTTCTACCTTCGACGCACCCTTCGAATATGGCCGGTGTACTACGCCGCACTGCTACTGGCCTTCGGCGGAGCGGCGCTCCTCGGAGATCGATTCTTGCGTCCCTTCGGCGGGCACGTGACGCGCGAGTTCTTCGAGGTCGCGCTGCCCGCTCACCTCGCGTTCGTAGGCAACGTCATCGGCGACGAGCGGCTTCCCACCTCCGTGGCGACGCTCTGGAGCATCTGCGTCGAGGAGCAGTTTTATCTGCTCTTTCCCATTCTTTTCGTATTTTCCAAACGACCGAGGCCTGTCGTGGTGCCTGCGCTGAGTGGGATCGCGCTCTCCTGCGCGGTTCGCGCGTGGCTCGTCCGGACGCACGGGCCGATTCAACACAACCTCTTCGCTCACGCCGACAATTTGCTCGCCGGCGCCCTTCTGGCGCAGGCGCTGCATGCCAGCCCCCGCACCTTGACGGCGATCCTCTCGCGCCACACGGCGATCCTCGAGGCCATTGCCGTGGGCGCTCTGCTGGCGTTCAATCAATGGGACGCGCACCGCCTCGACTCGGTGGCCGAATGGGTGGCGTTCTATCTCGTGTCGGCCGCGGTCACGACGTTCCTGGTCGCGGTCTTCGCGCTCGGCCGCGGTCCGCTGGGCGGTCTTTTGGCTGACCGTCGGATCCGCTTTTTGGGCCGGCTCACCTACGCTGCATACTGCTTCCACACCTACGCCATCGTCGTCGTCTGGGTCCTGCTCCGTCGCGTTCGGGTGACGCCCTGGGAGATGGGGGCGCTGCGGACGCTGGCGGCGGTTCCGATTGCCATGGGCATCGCGTACGTCGTTCGCATCACGTTCGAAGGCTGGTTTCTGACGCTCAAGCGCCGGTTCGAGATGGCGGGGGCTCATGCCGAATGATGCCGGATCACTGGCCCCTCTTGCCTGCGGTCGACGGAAGTGACTAGGCTTGCGGCCATCGTGGGCGAGGCGGGGCCAGCGCGGGGGGTCGACGAGGCCGCGGAGGGTGCCGAGGCGCCGCGGAGGCGCCGGCGCACACGTCACCGCCGGAGCGCCCTGCGGCGCTGGTTCCGTCGGTACGGAAGGCACCTCTGGATCTACGCGGTCGCGGTCTTTCTTTCGATCTCGGTCACGTACTATCTGGTCCGCTAGCGACCTCCGCGCGAACTCTGGCTCATTCGCGCGCCCATTGCGCGGGGGAGGGCCCTGGCTCGGCCTGACGCGTCGGCTGCTGCCACGCATCGAGCCACGACTCGAACATGAGAATGGCCCAGAGGTGAAACATGGCGTCGGTCCGCCCCTCCAGATGCGCCGCCCACTTTTCGCGAACGGGTGCCGAATCGAGGTAGCCCTCGCGCCGCAGACGGCTCTCGCTCAGCTGCTCTTCAGCCCACTCGCGCAGCGGCCCCCGAATCCACGCCCCGACTGGAACGCCGAACCCCGCCTTCGGCCGCTCGAACAATGCGCGCGGAACGTATTTTGCGAGGACCTCGCGCAGGATCCACTTTCCCTTGCCCTGACGGATCTTCAAACGCCGCGGAAGGCTCCACGCAAAGGCCGCGACGGCCGGATCGAGAAGCGGCACACGGCCTTCGAGGCTGACGGCCATCGCCGCACGATCCAGTTTTACAAGGATGTCGTCCGGCAGATACGTCACGGCGTCGGCGCACATCATTCGATCCGTGAAATCCGGCAGAGGTAGCGGCTCGCCCTGCAAGAGAGCGTGCTTCGGCTCCGAGGCGTGCACCAGCTTCTCCGGCTCTCGCCATATCGAAACCAGGTGGAAGTAGACGTCGTCCTCTTTCTTCGCGCTCAGAAGACCGACGACCTTCTGCAGTTTCTCGCCGGGTGTGCGCTGCCGCAGGCGCTGGGGAAGGACGGGCTCGAGTGCCCCGATGATCCGATCGACGTCCGCCGGGCGCAGGTGCCTGAGCGCAGAGGCGACCCACGCCCGCGCGGGGAGCGGAAGCACGGACAGGGGTCGCCAGAGCGCCTGGGCCCAGAAATAACGCACGTAGCCGCCGAATAGCTCGTCCCCCCCGTCGCCCGACAGGGCGACCGTCACGCTTCGTCGGGCGAGCTGGGAGACGAGGAACGTCGGGATCTGCGACGAATCGGCGAAAGGCTCGTCATACATCGACGGCAACCGTGGAATCACGTCGCGCGCCTCGCTCGGAGTCACGTAGAGCTCGGTGTGCTGCGTACCGAGGTGCTCGGCAATCGCCTTGGCCCAGCGCGCTTCGTTGTACGCCTCCTCACGAAAGCCGATCGAGAACGTCTGCACGGCTCGTTCGCTCTGCGCCTGCATGAGAGAGACGACGGTCGACGAATCGATGCCCCCGGACAGAAAGGCGCCGAGCGGAACGTCCGAGATCATGCGCAGCTTGATCGACTCGCGGAGCCGCATGTCGAGGTCGTGAATCGCGTCTTCGTCACTCCCGCGGAAGGGTCGACGCCGAGCTTCACACGCCACGTCGACGAGCGACCAGTACGGCGTGGGCTCGCGGTCGACCGTATCCCTGGAAGCGATGCGAACGAAGCTGGCGGCGGGAACTTTGCGAGCGCCCTCGAAAATCGTTCGCGGCGCAGGCACATAGCCGTAGCGCAGAAACTGAGCCAACGACCCACGGTCGACCCGGCCCTCGAACGACCGGTGCACGCGGAACGCCTTGAGCTCGGACGCGAAGAGCAGGACGCCTCCGAACAGACCGTAATAGAGGGGCTTTTCCCCGAAACGATCCCGCGCGAGATAGAGGGCGCGCTCGGAGGCGTCCCACAAAGCAAGCGCGAACATGCCGTTGAATCGCTCGAGCGCGACCCGGATTCCCCACTGTTCGACGGCTTCGAGCAGAACTTCGGTATCCGAATGCCCGCGAAAGACCCCACCCCCCTTCGAGAGCTCGTCGCGCAGGACGCGGTAATTGTAAATCTCTCCGTTGAAAGCGACGACGTACCGTCTGCTCGACGAGACCATCGGCTGGTGCCCGAGCGCCGAAAGATCGACGATCGACAGCCTGCGATGGCTCAGCGCGACGCCGGCGGCGGCGTCGGTCCACACCCCGGAATCGTCCGGGCCCCGGTGTGCGAGAGCGACGGCCATCCGGCGAGCGCCGTCGGCGAGATCGTCGCCTCCCACGCCCGGACCAAAATGAAATGCTCCCGCGATGCCGCACATCTCAGGTCCACCGCCCGTCGAGTGAAGGCGCGCCGAAAGGCATCTAGTGAACGGCAGCCGTCGATCCGGCCGCGAAAGACGCCTCTCGATCCGAGCCGGGAGCTTCCTCCGGGCCTTCCTGGGTGCGAGGCGCCGGCTCGCTGAGCGTGGCCAGCAGCGCGCAGATGAGCACGAGCGGGATGCGCTGGCGCACGATGAGTCCTATGTTCGACATGCTCGCCGAATACGCGACTACGACGGGCAGCAAGAAGATGAGAAACATCAGAAGAAGCGCGATATTTTCTCGCAGCAGGCGGCGCGCGCCAACGAACGCGCGATAGGCAAGATAGTACCAGATGAGCGCATCGAGCTTGCCGATTTGAAAACCGATCGACCCCGACTGCCACGGAAACGGCGAAAAAAGCATGTACGCGACCTTGGGGCCGAACGCGCCGAACGCCCTGCCGCCGTCATTGAACGTGACTCCGGAGCCGCCCGTCGCGTTGTCCTGAACGACCACCTCGCTCGTGCCCATCGTGAACGCGTCCTCGGCCTTCTCTGCCGCCGTTTCCAGCACCTGGCTGTACCCGACGGTCGCCGCGCCGATTGCGCACAAGACACCGCACACCGCGAGTGGGCGCCATATCGTACGCGACTTCAGCCCGGTTATGCCGACGATCAAGGGCAGCACGCTCACGAAT
Source organism: Polyangiaceae bacterium (assembly GCA_035622655.1). Classification (GTDB taxonomy): domain Bacteria; phylum Myxococcota_A; class Polyangia; order Polyangiales; family Polyangiaceae; genus Palsa-1150. Next base: position 1,903 of record DASPUY010000258.1, on the reverse strand, counting down.
ACGAGATAGTATCGAACTTGCCATAGCCCGAACAAGCACAGCGCGGCGAAGCACGCCTGCCGCCAGGAAAACCGGTGAGCCAATCGGAACGCGTAGCCAACCGCGGCCGTCGTGAAGAGAGCGACGAACCCGTCCTTGTATGTATCGGACGTGTACATGAGAATGGCCGGCCCGAAGAGCGTCAGCACCATCACCTTGAACGCGAATGGCTGACTGGCGCCGAGCTCCAGCGCCAAAAGATACAAATTATAACAGGTCAGGCACGCACACAGGGCGACGATCGCCGTGCATCCGAGCCTCGTTGGACCACCGTTGAGGTAAATGACCATGCCAAATACGTTCATGGGAAGCGACGTCTGAGTCAGCACCCGGCTGTCGAATTCAGAGCCGGTGACGTAGTGGACACCGGTGTGCTCCCATTCGGTCGCGATAAGCTGCCCGTAGAACTCGTACGTCATGCAGTCTCCGCCGGCTCCGTGACTGAAAAACGGAATGTCGCGGAGAAAGCTTTGCAGGATCAGACGAAGAGTATAGGCCGATTGGAGAACCCATACGACGGTAAACCGGCCTTCGACTCGATCTTTCCCCGAGACCAGATGAAGGATTACGAAACCCACGAGGGCAAGTACGATGCCGATCATGGAACTTCCCTGCGCATGCGCGCACGCCGGGCGTCTTCCATCGCGACGATTGTCACGGCGACGAACACGAGGACGCATGCATAGACGGGCTGCGTGTAGCGTGTTTCGACGTTGTGAAACGGAATGTAGATGAAAAGGCAGTAAACCATGGGAATGGCGAACCATGCAAGCGGCGAGCGACGGCGCAGCGCGATGACAACGCCGGCCGCCCCTGCGAGCAGAACGACCGCATTGAGCGCGAAAAGGCCGCTCTTGACGACCTTCCACGCCGCCGTTCCGCGAGCCAGGAAGGCGGGGCGAAACACGAAGAGATCGAACCGCGTGCCAATCCACGGCTTGTACGATCGCTTCGTCCACGTCCAAAGAACACGTGCCGGCTCCGTTCGGTAACGATCGACGACCAGCGGGAGGAGAAGCTTGTCACGTGCGTCGTAGTCTTCGGTGGCGACCATTCTTTTGACGAGCGCTTTCTCCTCGGGACTCCGATACGCCTCGTCCGGAATGTGCGCCACGAGCGTGTCCGTCGCCCAATCCCCGTTCTTTTCCCAGGTCCCGACCCAGAGGTTGAAGAGACCGAGCCCCTTGCTGATCAGGACGACGCGGCCTGTGGCCGCGTAGTTGCGTGCAGTCCAAGGCAAAATCACGAGCGACGCGCCGAGCACGACGACCGCCGCATCGCGCTTGAGTGCCGAGAATTCGGGTCGCCGAACGCCGATGACCACGAGCAGCGACGCGAGAAGCGGAATCAGCAAGAGAAAGACGTCGCGATCGAGCGCGGCGGCGCCGAGAAAAATTCCAGATGCCAGCCAACCAAAGCGTTGCAAGAGCACGGGGCTGACCAGGGCGCCGACGATGCAGGTCGTACACAGCGCCTCCGAGATCAAGTGTCCGGAGTAGACGGCGTCGAACGGCGACAGCAGCGTCATCCACAGGACCCAGCGCGCGACGCGCACGGGCGGCGCATGCGCGCGGCCATCGGCCCCATCGGCCGGTGCGGCGCGCAGCTCGAGCGCCGCGACCGCCAAAGCCAGTGCCACGCAGGCCAGGGTGGTGAGCACGATTTGAAAGAGCTGGGGGATGATGGGATGATGACCCAGCACGCGATAGAACGACGCGAGCTCGAGCGGTAAGAGCGGCGCCCGCACCACCGTGGGGACGTACGGAGGCTCGGTCGATAGCGAATAGACCCCGTGCTCCGCAAGATTGATCGCAATCCGATCGTAGGTTAACGCGTCCCCGAGCCAGAATCGATAGTCAATCAG
>DASPUY010000257.1:0-16706 GCA_035622655.1 Polyangiaceae bacterium | reverse complement strand
TTTCACCACCGTCCTCCGGGGCCGCAGGCTTGGGGGAAATGCAAGGGATAGACACATATCCCCCGCCGCAGGAGGCGTGCAAGGCCGTTTTCGCCTCGGTGCGGTATTTCAGCGGCATTGGCTGAGCACCGGGTCGGTGGGGGCGTGGCAAACGAAGCACGGCCGTGGATTTCTCCGCATCTGAGTGGCGCATCCGCCCAGGAACCCGCTCGGGTGCGGATCGAAGCCTCCTCCAACGCCCGCGCCTCCGTGGCAGGCAACGCAGTCGCGCTCCGTATGGCAGCTCACGCACGCGTTCAAATTCTGCTCGGCTTCGAACGAGTGATGCCCGGGCTGGCGCGGCGGATCGCTCCAGATGTTCTTGGGCGGATGAAATCGACCGCTGTCCTTCGCCACGGGCGGGCTCGACTCCGCCACCCCCACACGAAGATGACACGTCAGACAGAAACTCTGCTCCTCGTGGCAGCTCGTACACCGCTGCGTGGCCATCCGAGCCTCGATGGGATGCATGTTCAGGTAGTCGTTGGGGTGGATGTTGCGAGGACGAACGCGACCATCGTGGCAATCGGTGCAGAAGTCCTCCTTGTGGCAGTTGGCGCAGAACTGCGAATCGTCGGCGGCCACCCATTTGTGCCGCTCGATGAAGTCCGGCGTATGCTCGGCGTTGTGCAGCCAGCGTGGCGGCTGCAGCGACCCGCTGGCGAACATCGTCTGAATCCGTGTTCCCCGATCCCGGCCCGGCAGGTGGCACGTCTCGCATGCGCTCTTGGCGTTTCCTCGCGACGCCGCGTTCGGCGCTTCGTGGCAGTGGAAACACCCGCGCATTCGAGGCAGCTGATCGCGCGTCGCCAGCTCGATCTGCGAGATGGCTCCATGGCACTGCGTGCACGCGATGTTCCGGTCGACGTGCACCTTGTGGTTGAAGACGAGGTTCGCCCGCGGCAGCTCGAGAACGGCCACGCGATTGCCGTCGCCGTTCTTATAGCCGAGATGGCAGAAAGCGCACTGTCCCATGGCCTCGTCGCCAGGCTTGACGTTCGTCGTGTCCGAGTGATCCGTCGAGTGGCAGGCGTCGCACACTTCGCCGGTCGGGACGAGCTGATCCGAAGTCGAACGGCTGCGATACGCCGCCCCATGACACGTCTTGCACGTCGCGCCGATCTCCTTGCCCAGATGCTTCGCATGGTTGAATCGAAGCGTGAGGTGCTGGGTCGGGTAGATGACGTCGCTCGGGCCGGTATCCGGGCTGAATGCGCCCGGCGGAAGCAGGTTCGCGGCCACCTGCTGATCGTTGGGCAAAGGAGCCAATCCGTGCACCGTCGCGGGAGCGCTCTCCGCCAACGCGAGAGGGACGACGACGAACGCCATGAGGATCGGCAGCGCGGCCAGCGCGAGTTTGCTCCAAGGGTTCATTTGACCGTCCCGGGCAGCGACCCAATCGACGCCGACGATCCGGCTCCGAGCGTGAGCGTGAGGAGCAGCCGGAAGCGCTGGCCCACCAGGCCGTTGATGTCGTGCTCCCACTCGATGGCCCCCTTGCAGCGCGGCGCGAAAAGGTACCCGGCGTTGAGCACGTACTGGAAGCCGGTTGCCTCACGGTCCTGCTCGAGGTCATCCTTCCATTGCCAGACCCCGACCCGGCCGCCCACGACGTATCGCGTTTCGAGCAGCTGCTCGCCCGTCACGTCCCCGCCCACGCGGTCGCCCTGACTGCCGAAATCGCCGCGCGCGATGAACGCGATCCGCGTCGTGCTCGTTCGCCATCGGGCCATGACCTCTCCGCCCTCGTCGAACGAAAGAGCGTGCGCCGGAAAGTAATCGGCCGCCACGACCCCGGGGACGAGCGAAGTATTGATTCCCTCGGATGCGGGAAGCCCCGTCGTGAACGGCCCGGTCTGCACGCTGAAGATGCGCACGTGCGCGTTGGCGGCCACCGACAGCCGGCGATCGAGGTCGAGATTGGCGCGAAGACCGACGTCGTTTCTCGGATACCCGGCGAAGAAATTCCAGATGCTGTCGGCGTCGAAGCTGGGCACGTAATAGTCGTAGTCAGCGCTGAGCGTCACCTTCTGTCCGAGGTACGCGTCGAGCGACCCGTACGCCGACGTGATCCTCGCGCGATAGAAGTCGTAGATGAGCCCTCCCTTGGCGCCGCCCAGCCCCGGCGCGCTGGCGTCGAGGGCATAACCGAGCCGCTCGGACGAAATGCGCCAACCGTCGTACGTGACTGGTGCGATGAGACCGCTGGTGAAGTCGCTCTCGTTGGCAATGCCTGTATTATACACACGTCGGTAGGTCAGTCGGGAATGCAGCCACGTGAAGCCCACCGATTCGAGGGCCACACCGAAGGCCGGCGCGACCTCCGCGGGTTGAAAGGACGGGTAAAGCAGCGGGTCGAAGCCGTTGCGGTCGCCACGCCAGACGCCGTCGGCCTCGAAGCGCGGAGTGCTGAGCGGCAGTCCGCCGCGCTGCTCGAGGCCCCCGTACGCTTCCGCCTTGACGTAGACCGGCGTCGTGACGCTCACTTCGCCGCCGTCGAACGACCACCACCCGAGCACGTCCGTGACGTACTGCCGACCGAGCTTGAAACCGAGCGTGCCGCGAAGAAACCGTCGGCCTTCCAGGTAGCCGTACATCAGGTCCACGGCCTGCGGCTGGAAGCCCGGCACGAATGAATTGAAATTCGTCGGGTCCGACGTGCCGGGGGTGGCTCCGTAGTCGGCGTCGTAGCGCAGGCGAAGACGGAAGCTCAGCTCCGGCGCGTACGGGTCGCCGGGATTCGTCGGCATCAAGTCGTAGATGCCAAACCCGAGAGTGGAAGTGAGGCGCCGGCGCTCGAGGGTGGTCTGCCCGGTCGGGGACACGACGTCGTAAAATTGGGCCGCCGTATCGCTCGTCACTTCCGCGTCCATCGCCAGGGCTCCGGTAGTGCCGAGCGCAAGGGCCAGGACGGCTCCGAGAGCCGCGTGCCAGGCGAGGGTGGACTTCATGCGATGGATGCCGGGGAGAGGGAGCCGACGCTCTAGCCTTGGGCGCACGAGGTTCATGCCTTGGTGGCGCCGAACTCTTTCTCGAATCGATCGTCGAACGTGTCGGCGACGGCGGAGAGGTGCCGGATGATTTGCTCGACCTCCTCGGCTCCCAGCCCGGAGGCCGGCCTTTCACTGACCGCGACGATTCGATCCCCCAGCAGTCCGAACGCCGCGTTGGCCAGTCCGCCTGCGTTGAGCTCGAGCACCCGCCGGATGAGCGCCGCTTGGTTCGCGGGATCACTCGGCAGCCGGACGACCGGAGACACCACGCGGAGGTAGGTCACGTCTTCGTTTTCTTGGTGGGTGACGGTCACGACCACGGACGCGCTTCCGCGCTTGAGCGTCCAGACGACCTGACTGTCGCTCTTGGAAGGGGCGCGCGCGAGGGCCGGATCGATTCCGAACTTGCGAATGATCGCCTCGACGAGCGCTTTCGCTGCATCGAACTCACTGTCCACGATGCCTCCCGCGACGGGTATGGGGTCGGTTGCTTCCGGCAGAGCCGTACGGCGGCTGCGAGAATGGTTGCGCTCTCGATCGCTGTCAACGAGCTTTCGCGCGTTTTGAACAGCTCCGGAGCGTCGGGCCCATGTGTGCGCGTGCGACCCGGGCGCGTGCCCCCGCGCGCGGGAGCAGGCATCCGACCCGACGATTCACCGCACGCCGTGTGGGAGATGCGCGCCGTCCAATCGGCGCGCGCTCGGCTCCGGGGGGCCGGTCGCACCGCGCGAGCGGGTCAGCTCGGGGGCCACGACGGAGGGTCGCGGCCGTGCTGCCTTGACCCCCCGTGCGTGCGGGTGGCACCCTAAAGGCGCGAGAGTCGAGGGCGTTCGAGATTTCGAGGGTGCTCGGCCCCCCCCCAGAGAGCATGTCCGACAGCCAACAGCGCTATCGCGTGATCGAACGGCTCGAATCGGGCGGCATGGCGGAGGTCTTTCGCGCCGAGAGCGAAGGACTGCAGGGCTTCCGCAAACAGGTCGCCATCAAACGGGTCCTTCCGCACCTGTCCTCGAAGAAAAAATTCATCTCGATGTTCTTGGACGAGGCGCGGCTGTCGGCGCACCTCTCCCACTCCAACTGCGTGCAGGTGTTCGACATCGGGGTAGGCGACGCGGCGTTCTTCATCGTGATGGAGTTCGTCGACGGGGCCAATCTGAAGACCATCGTCGAGCACCTGAAGAAAATCGGACGCGACTTTCCGGTGGAGGCGGCAGTCTACATCGCGCTCGAACTGTGCAAGGGGCTCGCGTACGCCCACGAGCTCACGGACACGAACGGTGCGCCCCTCTTCATCGTCCACCGCGACATGTCGCCCCCGAACGTGCTCGTCACCAAGCACGGGGAAGTGAAGATCGTCGATTTCGGCCTGGCCAAGGCCAACAGCCAGCTCGAAAAGAGCGAGCCGGGGATCATCAAAGGGAAGTTTTCTTACCTGTCGCCGGAAGCCGCGATGGGACAGGAAGTCGACGCACGCACCGACATCTTCGCCGTCGGAATCATCCTCTGGGAGCTGCTTGCGGCGCAGCGACTCTTTCTGGGCGACACGGACTTTCAAACCGTCAAGAAGGTCCAGGCGTCCAACGTCCCGAGCCTGTCGCAGATCAACAAGAAAGTGCCCCAGGATCTCGAACGCATCATCGGGCGCGCCCTCGCCCGCGACCCGGCGCAGCGGTACCCGACCGCGCGCGCCCTCGGCCAGGACCTGTCGAAGTTCATGTTCCGTTACGGCGTGCCCGTGAGCACGTTCGACGTCCAGCAGCTCGTTCAGGGCGCCATGAAAGAGCGTCAGCGCTATCGCCCGCAGCAGGCCAGCATCATCGACAAGCTCATCGAGGAAGCGCTTTTCGAGTTCACCTCGCTGACGGACGACGCGGCTGCGAACGGCGGGGCGGCGAACACCGGCGCAGCGAAGCCTGCCGAGCTGCCGGCGCTCCACAGCGGCCCCAAGCTCGCATCGGGCGTCGCCGGTTACGTCGACATCGGGGCGTGGATCGAGGAAATCTCGGTCAGCCAGAAGCGCCAGCCGCTGACCACGCCGGCCACCGACGCGATCCACTCGACGATGCCTCCCTCCGTGACGGAGGGGAACCTCGCTGCGCTCGAGGAAGACGTCGCGCCGGGCCTCGCCCGATCGCAGCCGGCGTCTCCGAGCCGGCCGCAGGCCCCCGCGGCACCCTCGTCCGCCTCCGCACTGCCGAGCGCGGCAGCCGTCGGCCCTCCCCCGTCGCCCGCGGACGTCACGGTGACGGTGGTGACGCGCAAGCCAAGCCAGACGGCTCGCCTCGGGCTGGCGGTGGCGCTGGTCGTGGCGACAGTCGCCGGTGTTGCTGCCTGGTTTTCACACCTGATGTCGCATCCCTGATGCATCCCCCCAAAGACGCGCCGCCATGGCTCAGGGAGGATGGACCGCGTGCGTTTCCCGCTTGGGCGGCGCCGCGTCGCGGCAGCGCTCGAGCTTGCGGTACAGCGTGCGCCGGTCAAAGCCAAGGACCTGCGCGGCCAGGGTCTTGTTGCCGCCGACCGCCTCGAGCACGCGAAGGATGTAACGCCGCTCCACTTCGTCCATCGGCAGGAGCTCGGACGGATCGCTGCTCTCGATGGTGATGCGCGAGCTCTTGAACTCGCGCACGCGCTCCGGCAAATCGTCGACGCCGACGTGATCGAGCTGGGCGAGAGCCACGGCTCGCTCGATGCAGTTTTGCAGCTCGCGAACGTTGCCTGGCCAGGGATACGACAGCAGCTTGTCGGCCGCCGTGCTCTTGATTCCGACCACGCGCTGCTGAGTGGGCGGCTGGTACCTGCGCAGGAAGTGCTGCGCTAGGAGCAGCACGTCGCTGCCGCGCCCGCGAAGCGGCGGGACGTGAATGCGCACGACGTTGATCCGGTAGAAGAGGTCTTCCCGAAAGCGCTTTTCCTCGACTTCGGTCTCGAGGTCACGATTCGTGGCGGCGATGATGCGGGCATCGAATGCCTGCTCCTGATCGCCGCCGACGGGTCGGACGGTGCGCTCTTGAAGGGCGCGCAGCAGTTTGGCCTGCATGCCGGCCGGCATCTCGCCAATCTCGTCGAGAAACAGCGTTCCTTTGCTCGCGCGGATGAAAAGCCCCGGGCGGGCCGTGCGGGCGTCGGTGAATGCACCCTTGAGGTGACCGAAGAGCTCGCTTTCGAGCAGGCTCTCGGGCATCGCCGCGCAATTGATGGCGACGAATGGACCCTCGTTGCGGGCGCTCCGCTGGTGGATCGCCTTGGCGACGAGCTCCTTGCCCGTGCCGCTCTCGCCTGTGATGAGGACGGTCGTCTCCGTCTCGGCCACGCGTGCGACGAGGTCGTACATCTTCTTCATCGCCTGGCTCGTGCCGAGAATGTCATCGAACTTCTGGCCGTCGGTGACCACGCGGCGAAGGCGCTTCACCTCTTCACGCAGCGCGCGGTGCTTGAGCGCACGATCGAGCGTCAGCGCGATGTCGTCCATTTCGAACGGCTTCGTGACGAAATCGTAAGCACCCGCGCGAATCGCAGCGATCGCGGCTTCCATGCTGCCGTAGGCCGTCATGACCACGACCGGCAGATGTTCGCGGCTCTCGACGATGTGCCGGCAGAGATCGACCCCGCTCATGGAGTGCATGTTGATGTCGGTAAGCACGAGGTCGAAATCGTCCTCGCTCAGCCGGCGAAGGGCCTCCTCGGCGGTCATCGCCGTCGTCGTGTCGAACTCGCGCCGCTTCAATTCGGCATCGAGAACGTCGCAGATGCTTCGATCGTCGTCGATGATGAGGACACGTCGTTCCACGACGGCGCGGGTGAACTGCACACCATGTGCCGGCTGGGGTTTCTCCCAGGGTCTCTCCCAGGGAACACGGCCGCATGCGCCGCTGCCGAGACGCGGTTCCATCGACCGTTCCATCGAGAGGCGTCCGGTCAACGCGGCGCCATGCCGAGCCGATGCGCATCGGCCGCCTCATGCATGTCAAAACGCCTCAACTGTGACACATGGCGAAGTTCGCCTGGTCGCGATCGTCGGGCGCCGCCGGGCGGTCGCGCTCGCTTCGTGTTCACCCCTTCACGCCGGGCGGTTGCGCTCGCTTCGTCTTCACGCCGCGCGGTCGCGCTCGCTTCGTCTTGCGGCGTCGCTCCGGCGACGTCGCTCCGACCTGGGCCGAATGCAGCAAAAACCTGGCACGTCGATCGCTTAACCCCACTCGCTGGGGTGGCGAGGACAAGCATGAGCGCGAACGAGCGAATCGAGACGGTCATCATGAGCACGGACTCGATCGATCGCACGCCGCCTCCCGCGCGGGTGCGAGCATTGCGCCGTATCCCGACGACAGCGGCGGTCGAAGAGATCGAAGGACCGGAATCCCGTATCGCGGACTTCGCGCGCGCGTTGGCCGAGCGAATCATGGCTCGACCGGTCACTGCGGGGGTCCTCGCCGTCGGCGTAGGCTTCGTCGTCGGGGGGGCTCTGTCCTGCCGCGCGGGACGTATGGCCCTCGCCGCGGCAGGGCGACACGTTCTGCGCGAGCTGCTCAAGCAGGTCCTCTGAATCGGCGCCGCGGGCTCTCGACGGCGCCGGGGCGCTCTCAACGACGCAGGCTCGAGTTTTCGACGATGCAGGCTCCACACAACCGGAGGTCATCATGCCCATGAAAAAAGCGTTCGGAACCGATATCGGCGACGTCCTCGAACGGGTGGGCCTCAGGCGCAAAGCCAGGACCCGGATGGTCGCGTCGCTCTTGCCCGCCCTGAGCTTGCTCTTCGTGGGCGCCGCCATCGGTGCGGGAGTCGGACTCGCCTTCGCCCCTTCCTCGGGGCGACGGCTGCGCCTGGAGATGGGCGAAAGGATCCTTCGACTGCGCGATCGGGCGAAGGCCGAAGCGCAGAAGGGCGAGGGGCTCAACGCCACGACGCATCACTCCTAGGCCGCGCGTGTGGAGGACAGGGCGGGCCACGCTCCATCCCCCGGAGCCGGCTCTCCCCTGCCCTCCTCTCGCGCCCTGCCCCTCTTCTTTCTCGCCGGGCCGCACCGCGCCGCGCGACTCGCCGGCGCGCGCGGGGGAAGGGGGCGATCAAACTTTCGACGCGTCGGGGTGAGGCTGGGCAGCGGGAATGCGATCGCTGCTGATGGAGCGACTTTCGCGGCCGCTGGGATCCCGCACACGATCGAGCTTGCGATAGAGCGTGCGCCGATCGAAGCCGAGCACCTGGGCGGCCAGGGTCTTGTTGCCGCCGACGGCTTCGAGCACCTTGAGGATGTAGCGCCGCTCGACCTCCTCCATCGGCAGAAGCTCGGCGGGGTCGTTCGACTCGACCGAGATGCGGGCGGTCTTGTAATCGCGAATTTTTTCCGGCAGATCGTCGACCCCGATCTGATCGAACTGTGCCAGCGCGACCGCGCGCTCGATGCAATTTTGCAGCTCGCGAACGTTGCCTGGCCAGGGATACGACAGCAGCTTGTCCGCCGCGGCGCTCGTCATTCCGAGCACCGGCCGCCGGCTCTGCACCGCGTACCGCTCGAGGAAATGCTGAGCCAGAAGAAGAATGTCGCTGCCGCGCGCCCGCAGAGGCGGCACGTGGATGCGCACGACGTTGATGCGGTAGAAGAGGTCCTCGCGAAAACGCTTCTCCTCGACCTCCGTTTCGAGGTCGCGGTTGGTCGCGGCGATGATCCGAGTGTCGAACGGCTGCTCCTGATCGCCTCCCACCGGGCGCACCGTGCGCTCCTGCAACGCCCGAAGCAGCTTGGCTTGCATGCCGGCGGGCATCTCGCCGATCTCGTCGAGAAACAGGGTTCCCTTGCTCGCACGGATGAAAAGCCCCGGGCGCGCAGTGCGTGCGTCGGTGAATGCCCCCTTGACATGACCGAACAGCTCGCTCTCGAGCAGGCTCTCGGGCATCGCGGCACAGTTGATGGCGACGAACGGACCGTCCTTGCGCGCGCTTTTGAGGTGCAGCGCCTTCGCCACGAGCTCCTTGCCCGTGCCGCTCTCGCCCGTGATGAGCACGGTGGTTTCCGTGTCGGCGACGCGGGTGACGAGCTCACACATCTTGAGCATCGCGGCGCTGGTGCCGAGGATGTCGTCGAAGCGCTGCGAGCTGTCCACCGCCTTGCGCAGCCGCTTGACCTCCTCCCGCAGCGCGTGATGCCGTAGAGCCCGCTCGATCGTCAGGGCAAGCTCGTCCATGTCGAACGGCTTGGTCACGAAGTCGTACGCTCCGGCCCGAATTGCGGCGATCGCCGTCTCCATGTTGGCGTACGCCGTCACGACGATGACGGGCATGTCTTCGCGGCGGGCCACGAGCTGCTTGCACAGCTCGACGCCGCTCATGCCGGCCATGTTCACGTCGGTGATGGCCAGCCCGAAGTCACCGCGCTCGAAAATCGCGAGCGCCTCGCTCGGAGTCGTCGCGGTGGTGACGTCGAAATCTCGCCTGCGGAGCTCGCTCTCCAGGACGTCGCACATGCTCCGGTCGTCGTCGATGATCAGAATGCCACGTTGCATGACGGCGTTCGCTCGCGGAAGGTGACTCTATGGCCGGCGCGCCAATCGCGCCACCCTCGACCGTGACAAGAAGTGGTCAGCACTATCCCCTTTTCGGTCCGCTCGACGGCTGGGAGCGCCCACGCTCACGCTGCTGGCGCGCAAGCCCCGATGCGTGCTCGACGCAAACAGGACCATCGGCACGCTTGACCGCTCTGCCGTCGATGCAAGATTCGCAATGCAAGATCCACGTCCAAACCAGCCGCGTGCTTTTTTTCCTCGCCGGGAGCGTCTCATGCCGAGCCCCGTCCTCGTCGCCTTACAGGAAGCGCGAGCCCGAATCGTGTCCGCTGCAGATTCGAGCACGACCGAGGCAGGAGAGGCAGTCGTGGCACGAAAGCTCGCCCGCGACCTCGATCAGGCCATTCTGCGACTGCGGGGCGAAGACGCTGAGAGAGACCTACTCTCGATCATCTGTCACGACCTCAAGGATCCATTGGCATCGATCGTGATGGGCGCGGGGTTCTTGAGGAAGACGATCGCCGCCCAGGACGCCTCCGCCCGCCGCGTCATCGACGCGATTGCCCGCTCGGCCGACCGCATGAGTCAGGTGATCGCCGACTTTCACGATCTGGCGCGGCTCGATGCGGGCCGCTTGTACATCGATCGGCAAGCGTGCGATGTGAGCTCCGCGCTGCGCTCCGCCACAGCTGCGTTCGAGGCCCCGGCTCGCGACGCCAGCGTCCGCATCGACCTGGACCTGCCGGATGAAGCGCTCTACGCCTTCTGCGATCGCGCACGGCTCGTTCAGATCGTCTGCAAGCTCACGAGCAACGCCATGCGCTTTACGCCCGCCGGCGGCAGCATCGTCGTTCGAGCCTGGCGTGAAGGCGGCAGCGTTCGCGTCACAGTTGCCGACACGGGGCGCGGCATCCCGGCCGACCGCCTTCCGACCATCTTCGAATATGCCGCAAATGCGCGCCGTACCCCGCGGGACGGTCCGGGGCTCGGCCTGGCGATCGTCAAAGGCATGGTCGAGCTGCACGGCGGCCGGGTAGGGGTCGAGAGCCGCGTGAACGAAGGAAGCATTTTCTCGTTCTCGCTCCCGGCGCCGACGACGCCCTGAGACGGCGCGCTCGCGCACCAATCGCTCGAAAACCCCGGAACGGGGGGGCCCAAACGGCGCGTTCCACGGCCGCGCGGCGGCCCGCGCTCCGGGGTGAAAACGGCGCGCAGCCCTGGAGGCTGGATCGAATACGCTCTATGAGCGCGAGCCATGAGCCAGTCAGCCGGTGGCGGTGATGTCCGCGTTCGAGTCGAGTCCGACAGCATGGGTCCCGTCGAGGTGCCGGCGGACCGCTATTGGGGTGCGCAAACGCAGCGCAGCGTGCAAAACTTCAAGATCGGCGGCCAGCGGTTCGGCCGCCCCGTCATTCGCGCATTCGGGGTCGTCAAGAAGGCGTCCGCCCTGGCCAACCACGACCTGGGCAAGCTCGACGCGACCAAGTGCGACCTCATCGGACGGGCGGCCGACGAGGTGATTTCCGGAAAGCTCGACGATCATTTTCCGCTGGTCGTCTGGCAGACGGGCAGCGGCACGCAATCGAACATGAACGCCAACGAAGTGATCGCGAACCGCGCAATCGAGCTCGCCGGCGGCACGCTCGGATCGAAAAAGCCGATCCATCCGAACGACGACGTCAATCGATCGCAGTCGTCCAACGACGTGTTTCCGACCGTGATGCACGTCGCTATCGCGCTGGAGATTCGAGAGCGCCTGCTTCCCGCGGTCTCGGCCCTAAAGGGCGCAATCGACGAGAAGGCGCATGCGTTCGAGCGCATCGTGAAAGTCGGTCGAACGCACCTGATGGATGCCACGCCACTGACCCTCGGTCAGGAGATGAGCGGCTGGGCCGCACAGCTCGCGCTCGCCGCCTCGGGGCTCGAGCACGCGCTGGACGGGTTGTACGACCTTGCCCTGGGGGGCACCGCGGTCGGCACCGGACTCAACACCCACCCCAGGTGGTCCGAGCTCGTTGCCTCGCGGATCGCTCAGCTGACGGACGCGCCCTTCCGGACGGCGCCGAACAAATTTGCCGCGCTCGCCGGCCACGAGCCGCTGGTCGCGGCGAGCGGGGCAATGCGGACGCTCGCGGTCGCGTGCTTCAAGATCGCGAACGACGTCCGGTGGCTCGGCAGCGGCCCGCGCTGCGGGATCGGGGAGCTCCATTTGCCCGAAAACGAACCAGGCAGCAGCATCATGCCGGGCAAGGTCAATCCGACCCAGGCCGAGGCGATGACGATGGTCTGCGTCCAGGTCTTCGGCAACGACACCGCCGTGGGGTTCGCGGGAGCAAGCGGCAATTTCGAGCTCAACGTGTACAAGCCCGTCATCGTGCGCAACGTGCTCGAGAGCTGCTCTCTTCTGGCCGACGCGTGCCGCAGCTTCACCGATCACTGCGTGGAAGGGCTCGAGCCCAACCGCGACGTCATCGCGCGGCACCTCGACAACACGTTGATGCTCGTCACGGCGCTCAACGAAGTGATTGGCTACGACAGCGCCGCCAAGGTCGCCAAGCTCGCCCTCGCCAGGAACATCACGCTGAGGCAAGCGGCCGCCGATCTGGGCCTCGTCAAGCCGGAGGATTTCGATCGATACGTTCGACCCGAGCGCATGATCGGGCCCGAATGATCGCGATTCTGCGCTGGCTGATTCCGGCGCTCGTGCCTGTCGGCTGCTTCGCGCTGCTGCTACTGCGCACCGATCCACGCCGCGAGCCGCGTGCGCTGGTCTTCGGAACGTTCGCGCTCGGCTTGCTCACTGCTGCGCTCGCCCTCGTGGTGACGTTGCGCGTCGAGGCGTGGACCGGGCTGGATGTCCGCGTCGCCGCCGTCGGCCAGGGAAGTGCATTGACCTTCATCTTCCTGGTCGTTGCGCCGGTCCAGGAGGTCGCCAAGGTGGCGGCAGCCTGGCCCGCCTTCGTGTCCAAGCACATCGACGAGCCCTACGACGGGGTCGTGCACGCGGCGGCCGCGTCGCTCGCCTACGCGGCCGTCGAAATCGGCTGGGTTTTGCACGCGAACGGCACCGGGAGCCTGTGGATCGCCCGCGCCCTGCTGTCGCTTCCGGCGCACGTCTTCTTTGCCTGCCTTTGGGGATATGCCTTGGGGCGCGCAAAGCGCTCGCGGCGCGGCCCTTCAATCTTCCCGGCCGCATTCATCGCCTCGATCGTGGCACACGGTCTGTACGCGCACTTCGTGTACGGGCGCGGCCCGGGAGCGCTGCTGGCCGTCTCGCCACTGCTCGCCGCCATGGGCTTCGTGTCGTGGCTGCTCGCGCGCGATCTGGAGACTCGCGACCAACCTCCATCGCGCATACCCTCGGTGCAAAGCCGACGCAGCCTGCGACCGCCGCCGAGCTTGGCGACGGTCCGCGCGGCCCTCAAGGCCGACGAAGAGCCCGTGCGCCTTGGCTGGATCCTCTTCGGAGCGATGGTCACGCTCGGCGCCATGGTGGCCGGGGTCGCCGCCGGAGTCTTTGCCGCGCACGCGTTTCATATCGACCTGTCCACCGTCGACGAGCACGATCTGGCTGCCGCGTCGCCCGCCCTGCTCGTCGTCATCGGGCTACTGCTGTCGTTTCCAGCGAGCGGGTGGCTCATCACGCGCGCAGGCGGAATGCACACGCTCCTCGAGCCCGCGCTGGCGAATGTGCTTGCTCTTCTCATCACGACTGTGACCCTGAGCATCGCAGCACCTTTCGCCGTGGTATTTGCCCTCGCGCTTTCGCCCGTTGCGTGGGTGCTGTCCTTCATCGGTGCCTGGGTCGCTCGGGAGGCGTGAGGCTGGTCGCGAGGGAGGCGTGAAGGCGCCGCTCGTGGCAGACTCCTCGGGGACGCGCGTGCACATCCTCAAGAGTGCCCTGTTCTGGCAGATCCTGCTGAGCTCCTTGCTCGTCGTCGCTGTGCTGGGCGTCGGCCTGTATCGCGCCAACGCGGCCCACGAAGAGCTCGAGCAGCAGTTCGAGCGCCTCGTCCAGCACGACCTGAAGCTGGCGGACGATGCCGAACAGCTCCTGCGGCTGATGGTCGACCTCGAAACCGGAAAGCGCGGGTACTTGCTCACCGGCGATCGCGCGTTTCTCGCCCCCTACGAGCAGGCGCGCAACGAGCTCGAGGGCCTTCTCACGGAGGCGCAGGCCGTCGCCGAGAACGGGATGGAGGACGAACGGGTCGCCGCGTTCGGACGGATGGTCCACGACTGGATTACCAACGTCAGCGAGCCCCAGATCCGCGCCCGCGAGCGCCATCAGGTCGCAGACCCCGCCGCCAGCGACGAAGGCAAGGCGCGCACCGACGAGATGCGCGCCATTCTCAATGATCTGCGACGGCACGCGCTCGACGACGCCGACGAGCGGCAGCACGCCGCATTCGATTCGGCCAGCGCCTCGCAGCGGGCGACGCGCACGGTGCTCCTGCTCGCGATCATCATCGCCCTCAGCGGCGGCGCGTGGATTGCCCGCGACATCGCGGGCACCACGGGCCAGCTCGAAGAGGCGCTGGCCGCCACCGGTCGGCTCGAAGCCGTCCAGTTGTTTCCGACGCGTCGTGACGAGCTCGGCGCCGTCGCCCGCAGTCTCGCCAAGATGAACGCACTGCTGCTCGAGAAAGACGCGAGCTTGCGGGCGACGCTCTCCGAGCGCGAACACGCTCTCGCCGATCTGACCCGGGCGAACGAGGATCTCGCGCAGCGCGACGCGCGGGCGCGCGCTTACGCGGAGTTCGTGCGCGAGCTCAAGGCGCTCGACGTCGGCGGACTGGCCACGGGTGGCCTTCAGACCCTCGTGCGCCTGGCCGACGCTCAGGTCGGCGCCGTGTACCTGGTCGACGACGCCGATCGGCTCGTGCCCGTGCACGCGACGTCCGCGGACGGGCGGGTCGTGGACCACCATGCATTCAGCGCCGGCGGGCTGCCCAAGAACGTGATGGATCGGCGTGAGCTCGTTTTTCTCGAGGGCGACGCCCTCGGTCAGCCCTTTCCCACGCTCGACCTGGGCGTCGGCACCGCGCCGCTGCGCTGGGTGCTCGCACACCCCGTCGCCCTGGGAAACGAAGGCGCCGGGGCGGTGGTGCTGGCCGGCATCCGGACGCCGACCGACGACAAGGCCGACTTCCTGCGCGACGCGACGCGGCAGCTTTGCGTAGCCCTGCACAATGCGTGGACGCACAACCGTCTGCGCGACAAGAGCATCGCGCTCGCGGAGCAAGGAGAGCGACTCACGCGAGCGAACAAGGTGAAGACCGAATTTTTGGCGTCGATGAGCCACGAACTGCGCACACCTCTGAGCGCGATTCTCGGGTTCGCCGATCTGCTCATCACGTCTCCCCGAGAGCAGCTCTCGCCGCGCGCCCGCGAGTCGCTCGAGCGCATCCAGCGCAACGGCCAGCATTTGCTCGGGCTCATCAACGACGTGCTGGACCTGGCCAAGGCAGAGGCGGGACGGATTGACGTGCGCATGGCCCCCATCAACGTGGCGCTGCTGGCCCGGGCGTGCGTCGCGGAGGTCGACAGTCTACGGTCCGGAAAGGACGTCCGCCTCGTTGCGGACGTGGGCGAGGCGCCGGTCGAGACGGTCACCGACTCGCAGCGCGTCCGGCAGATTCTCCTGAACCTCCTGTCGAACGCGATCAAATTCACCGACCGGGGTGAGGTCGTCCTGTTCTTGCGCGCGACGCCGGCCGAGGTGCGCCTCGCGGTCCGCGATACGGGCATCGGCATCCCGGCGCACGCAATGGCCGAGCTCTTCCAGGAGTTTCATCAGCTCGAGGCCGGTGACGGCAGGCGCTACGACGGTACGGGCGTCGGCCTCGCGCTGTCGCGCCGGCTCGCTCGCGCGCTGGGCGGCGAAATCGAGGTGCGCTCACGAGAGGGTCAGGGCTCTACGTTCACCCTCGTTCTTCCCCGCCTCGTGCAGACGCACACGGCCCTCGATGCCGCCACTACGGCCAAGGTGTTGTCATGAACAATCGCCCTGCCGGGACGGACCATCGAGGCGCCCCCGAGGGGTTCGCCGGCGATTCGTGCGGGGATGTCCTGATCGTCGACGACTTTCCGGACACGCTCGCCCTGTACGAGTCGATGCTGAGCGAAAACGGCCACCGCGTGCGCGTCGCCACGAACGGGGTCGACGCGCTTCGACAGGTCGAGGAGCGCGAGCCCGAGCTGGTGCTGCTCGACGTGTCGATGCCCGGGCTCGACGGCGTCGAGGTCCTGCGCCGTCTGCGCGCTCGCCCCGGTGCGGGCCCGGCGGTCATCATGCTGACGGCGGCGCGGCGCGAGCCGCACGCCATCGAGGCGGGCCTCAAGGAAGGCGCGGACGCCTACCTGACGAAGCCGATCGACTCGCGCGAGCTCCTCGCGCGAGTGCGCGCAGCCCTCGAGACGTTTCGGCTCCGGCGCATGCTCGACGCCCAGCGGCGCGACCACGTCGCGATGCTCGTGCACGACCTTCGCCATCCACTTTCGTCGCTCGGGTTGCTCGCCGAGGTGCTGGAGGCCGACGACATGGATGCGCACGACCGCGAATCGGCCGTCTCGCAGATGCGCACGCTCTGCTCGGAAATGGCGCGACTGGTCGACAGCGTTCTCGCCGCGAGTCGTCTCGAAGCCGGCGTCTTCTCGGTCGAACCAAGGACGGTGCGGGTCGGAGCCATCGTCGAGCCGACGCTCGCCGTGTTCACGCCGGTCGCCTCCCGCCGCCGCGTGGCTCTGACCTTCGAAGGCTCTCTGGCGCTCGAGGTGTACGCCGACCCGCAGAAGCTCCGCCAGGCCCTCGACAATCTCGTCGCCAACGCCGTCAAGTTCACCCCTCGCGGCGGTCGAATCGTCGTGCGGGTTTCGAGCGACGGCCGCCAAACCATCTTCGAGATCACCGACAGTGGACCCGGCGTCGCCGAGGGGGAGCGCGGAACGATTTTCGATCGGTACAAGCAGGGCTCGCGCGGACGCGCGGCCGGAGGCGCCGGCCTGGGGCTGACGATCGCGCGTGGCATCGCCGAGGCCCACCACGGTTCGGTCTCGGTCACGACGGGCGACCTCGGCGGCGCGGCGTTCCGAATTGCGCTGCCGAGCCGCGCCTCGGGCGGCGTCCAACTGTCGGCGAGCGACCCCGACTGAGGTCGTCAGGCGCGAGCTT
>DASPUY010000256.1:0-25492 GCA_035622655.1 Polyangiaceae bacterium | reverse complement strand
GCGCCGCGGGCCGCTATAGTGGCGCCGCACCTGCCATGAAGTCGGCCCCGGGGCTCGGCGCGATTTTCCTCACCGTTTTCGTCGATCTGCTGGGCTTCGGGCTCGTGCTGCCGTTCTTGGCCAAGGAGGCGCGCGACGTCTTCGGGGTCAGCGAGTTCGTCGCCACCCTCCTCGGCTCGGTGTACTCGCTGATGCAGTTTCTCTTCGTTCCCGTGTGGGGCAGGCTTTCGGATCGGGTCGGTCGCCGCCCGGTCTTGCTCTGGTCCATCGCGGCGACGGCGGCGACGATGGCGGCGCTCGGCGCGGGGTTGGCCTGGGGCCACAGCGTCCTCTGGCTGTTCGTCGCTCGAGGATTCGGAGGCGTCGCCACCGCGAATCTCGGCACCGCGAGCGCGTACATCGCGGATATCACGAAGCCCGAGGAACGCGCGAAAGGAATGGGCCTCATCGGAATGGCCTTCGGCCTGGGATTCATCGTCGGGCCTGGCATCGGAGGGGCGCTTTCGAAGATCGAGATCGCGGGCAGGCACGGCGCCGTCCCGTGCCTCGTGGCGGCGGGACTGAGCACGATCAATTTCGCCTGGGCCTACGCCGGCGTGGCCGAGTCGCTTCCGGCGGACGCGCGCGTGGGCCGCGCCGCGCGGGGACTGGCGCCCTTGAATGCCGAGGCGATGCGCCGGGCATTCGAGCTTCCCGGCGTGGCACTCGCCGTCTTCGTGAATTTTCTGGTCATTCTCAGCTTCACGAATCTGGATCAAACGTTCACGTTCTTCTGCGCCGACCTGTTCGGCATCGACGAGCGGGGCACCGGATACGTGCTCGCCTTCATCGGGATTGTCGCGGCGCTCGTCCAGGGAGGGCTCGTCCGGAGCCTGGCACCCCGTTTCGGCGAAGCGGCGCTGATGCGCGCGGGCACGCTGATCCAGGCCCTCGCATTCGCCGGCCTGGTGGGCGCCGGATCGATCGCGTCGCGTGCCCTGCTGCTCGGGTCCGGAGGCTTGCTCGCTCTGGGCAACGGCCTGACTCAACCCGCAACGTCGGCCTTCATCTCGCGCCGGGCGCCTCTCGACCGCCAGGGGGCGACCCTCGGAACGAATCAATCGTTCGCGAGCCTCGCTCGGACTTTCGGCCCCGCGCTCGGGGGCTGGCTCTACGGCAACCTGAGCCCGAGAGCTCCCTACGCCGTGGCGGCGTCCGGAATGCTGCTCGCGCTTGCTCTCACGACGGGGCTGCGCAAGTTACCGCCTCATCGCTAACGTGGAGTCGGACGCGAAACGTCCCCGCCGCGCGCCATGAGCTGTCCCGAGTCGCCGCCGTCCGCCGCCGTCGAGCCCCTGCCGGAAATTCCGAAAAAGGGGCTCCTCGTTCGGGTCCGCGACTACTTTCTCGCCGAGGAGCCCACGCTGCTCACGGCGCTGGTGCCGAGCTCGTTTCTCTCGATGCTGCTCTACATCCGGCATCCTTCGACCAACTTCATCTTCGACGAGCAAGAGGCGCTTCTCGCGAATCCGTACGTGCGCGCGAGCGGGGATCCGTCGACGAAGATCGGGTGGTTCCAGGCGTTCAGGCGTGATTTCTGGGGGCTTACCCCTGAACGGACGATCGGCTCGTATCGACCCGTGCCGGACATCGTCTGGAGGGTACTCTGGAGGATCGGCGCGCGGGAACAGACCGCTTTCTTTCACGCATACCTCAACGTCCTGGTCCACGGTTTGAACGGCGCGCTCATCGTGGTGCTGGTCGCACGATGGACCCGCGACCGGCTCACGGCCTGGCTCGCGGGGGGGCTGTTCGTCACCGCGGCCGTCTTGACGGAGGCCGTGAGCGGCGTCGTCGGTCTCGCGGACGTCCTGGGAGGCACCGGAGTGCTGCTCGCCTTGCTGTCCCTCACCTTGCCGCTCTCGATCATGCCCCTGGCGCTGGCGGGCTCGACGCTCCTTGGTCTCTATTGCAAAGAAAGCGCTCTTTGCGTCGTGCCGCTGGCTCCACTCGCAGCCCTCCTCGCGTCGACGGCCTTTCATCCGGAGCGCCCTCGTCGGTGGTTGCGCGCCACCGCGGCGGGCCTCTCCACGGCGGCGGCGTTCGTCTTCTACGTCGAGACGCGCCGGCGCTTGTTTCCGGTCGTGACGCCGCCGGAGCTGAGCGCGGCGATGAACGCGGGCAAGCCGCTGCTTTCGAGGTTGTTCTCGATCCTTCTACGCTGGTATGCGCAGCCGAATCTCCCGCGCGATCCGCTCAACAATCCCCTCGTGGAGGCGTCGGCCCCGTACCGTGTGGCCGGCGCACTTCGCGTCTATGCCCGAGGCCTTGCGCAGGTCGTCTTCCCATGGAGGCTCTCAGGCGACTACTCCGCTCCCCAGGAGCCGATTCCGCAGCGCCTGTTCTTCCCGGCGAGCATCCTCGGCGGCGCAGCCATGGTCCTGCCTCTGCTCGCGTGCCCGGCGTTGGCCGTTCTGGCCCTGCTCCGTTCCAAGCGCTTCGTGACGGCGTGCGTGGCCTTCGCGCTGGCGTGGGTGGTTGTTTCCTATTTCCCCGTATCGAACATTCCGATCGTCCTGCCGACCGTCCGGGCCGAGCGATTTTGGTACTTTCCGGTCATCGGAACGTCGATGCTTCTCGCAGTCGCTTTTTCGGCTCTGCTTCGCCGAGCTCGCGGGACGCGCATGTACTCCCCCACGGTGACCTTGATCGTGCTCTTTTTTGCCCTGCAATGCGCCGCGGCGCGGGCGCACGCGTTCGACTACAAGAACGACCTGGTGTTCTGGAACGCGACACGTCGGGCCGCGCCGGAAAGCGCAAAGGCGCATCTGAACTATTCCGTGATGCTGGGGGCCCGGGGAGACCTGTCCGGACGGCTCGAGTCGAGCGCCGTCGCCCTGCGTCTCGCGCCGAAATGGCCGATGGCGAGCGTGTACATGGGCGATACGCTCTGTCGCATGCACCGAGCTCCCGATGCGTTGCCACACTACGTACGCGGTTTCTCGCTGGGCCCCAACGATTCGAATTTGATTGCGCTGGGGTTGCAGTGCCTGTGGGAAGAGGGACAGCTCACGGAGGGCTCGCCCGCGCGTCGAACCCTGGAGGACGAGGCCGAGCAGTACCCTGGTTCATGGCTCAAGTACCTTGTCGATGACACTCTGGACAACGGGGAAGAGTACCAAGGCGTCAACCCCAAATACCGTCCGCGCGGATACGATCAGGGACCGAAGAGCGAACAATGACGAACCAAGAGAGTCCGCTGAAATCGGAGGCCACCCTCGTCGACCGAGGATTTCAGCTCGCCTATCTGGGCGCCTACCGGCTCATGCGGGCCTACTGGAAGGTGAGGCACCCGACGACCCACGGCACCCTGGTTGCGATGTGGAACTCCGGCGACGTGCTCCTCGTGCGAAACTCGTACGTCCCCTATTACTCCTTGCCCGGAGGCTACGTCCGTCGAGGAGAGACTCCGAAAGAGGCCGCGCTTCGCGAGCTCAAAGAGGAGGTCGGCGTCTCGGCCCTCTCGGAGCAGCTCGACCTCGTGCTCGAAGAGACGAACGATTGGGAAGGCAAGAGGGATCACGTGCTGATCTTTTCAATCGAGCTTTCGAGCCGTCCGACGGTGAACGTCGATCACCGCGAGGTGATCGATGCCGCGTGGTGGTCGCCCGACCGCGCCCTCGCGGTCACGTTGTTTCCGCCGCTGAGGCGCGTCATCGAACGTCGCATCGCGGGGAATCGGGGCGGTTGATTGTTCGGCTTCGGGCGGGCCATCGCCGGCGCCGTCGAACGAGGCCCTGCAAAGCCTACGTCGTTCCCGGGGTTTCGCAGAGAAGACGCAGCAGGTCGTCAACGGATACTGGTTTCTGCAGCACCTCGACACCGACGGCGTGTGCGTCGGCAACACCGGCGAACGCTCGACCGTGGCCCGTCATGAACAGGATACGTCCGGCGAACGACTGGTCTCTCAGCCACCGGTAGGCGTCGAGCCCGCTGGGCTGTCCCGAACCAAGATTCACATCGAGAATGGCCAGGTCGAACGACAGCCGTCCGTTCGCTCCGAGCTCCTTCAGCTCCCGCAGCGACCCCACCCCGAGGCATCGGGCTCCGGAGGAGTCGAACAGCTCGCACATCATCATCCGGAGATCGCTGTCATCCTCGAGCAACAGGACGGACTTGGGGGGCATCATGACTCCGGTTTGGAGCGACTCGCCCGCAGGACGGCAAGAGGGTCGAAGGATTCGCTTCCAGGAGGCCACTCGACGGTAGATGCCCCCTCTGCAAGGAGATCGTTCAGCTGATCCAGGCGCTTCACGGCTCTCTCGATGCTGTCCGTCACCTGCCGCGCACCCGGACACCGGGTAGCGAGCAAATGAGCGGAGATCCGGAGCGTTTGGAGGGGCGTGTTGATGAGATCACGGACGGCGAGGTAGCCGCGCATCAGGCGCCTCAGGGCAGCGGCTTGCTCCAACTTCACGACGGTGGCGACCTCTCGCTGTTGACGGCGTGCGCGGTACAACGCGAGCGACGTTACGCCGGTCGCGTAGATCAGGCTCGTCCATGGTTCGAAGCGCGGCACCTGCGACGGATGGGACCAACGGGCCATCCCATAGACGAGAAGGCTCTCCATCGAAAAAGCGGCCACCGGGAGGACGCTTAGAATGACTTCTGGCGGTGCTGCGAGCGCGTAGACCGCCGATGCAATGGCCTCCCGCACGAACAGCTCCATGGGGAGGCCCTGGCCGACGCGCTCCGGAGCCAAAAACCAGTTCATGAACAGGACGGGAATGGCAGGCAGCACGAACAGCAGACGAACGACGGGCAGTCGTGGGTGGCTTCGCTCGGCAATGAGAAGTCCTGTCGCCAGGACGGCCAGCGCGATCGTCACGACCCGGGAGATGACGAAGGGGCGGCTGGTGCCGGCCAGGCTCAGGATGCCGGAGGAGGGGCCGACCGCGGCGGCAATCGCGATCAGCGCATTCGTCGTCGTGGCCGAGCGCCAGGTCACCAGCGCTCGAGCCTTCTCAGCCGTGCGGTGCTCGTCCATCTGAAAGCGACCCAGTTGGCTGTGGCAGGGCCGGAGTGGCAGGGTCCGGAGTGACGAGCCGGAATGGCAGGGCCCGGAGGGGCAGGGGTGGAAGTGACGAGCCGGACTGACGGGCCGGCACGAAAGACCGGAGAAGCCTGGTGCACGGACTGGACCAAGCAACGCGGACGTTCTGGCCTGGCGGGTCTTGGCGAACGGGGCGAGCTTCTCTACGCAGCGAGAAGGGCGGCGGCGGGCGCAACCCTGATCACGGGGCCGGCCTCGGGAAGGCGGGCCGCCAGCGATCCCACCCCGGGGAAACCGCTAAAGCACCAGCACCCAGACGTCGTAGAGAACGTGCGTCCAGACCGCTGCGGCGAACCCGCGCGTGGCGTACACCAGGGTGAGCGCCAGTCCCAGCAGTGCGCGAGCGACGAAAGAGCGGAGCTCGAACGAATCGCCCAGTGGGCCCGTGTAATGGACGGCGCTGAACACGGCGGCGCAAACCACGGCCCAGAGCCCCATGACGACGATCGCGGACGCGCGGAGCGGCGCGACGTCCTGGACGAAGCCTACGCGTTGATTCGACAGCAGCCGGACGAGGATCTTGGCACCGACGCCGAAAAGGATCACCCGGAAGGCCAGCTCCTCGTAGAAACCGGCTCCGAGCGCCATGACCAGCCCCGTGATCGGGCCGGCAACCGCGGGCGGACGAACTCCTGCGAAGAGCTTGCCCACGACCCACGAAGAGGCAGTGCCCATCGCGGTGGCGTACGTCGCTCCTTCGAGGCAGGTCTGGACGAGTCTGCCGATCCGCAGGGCCTGGCCCCGGCCGAGCACGCCGAATGCGACGACGGTGACCAGTCCGATACCGCCAGTCAGCTCGAGGTACCCGAGTCGGTCGCCATGCGAAAGCTCGAGCAAGCGCTCGGTGACCAGGTCCGTGGCGTTACGTACGTCGAGGAACACGACGCCGAGCTGGTAAGCGAGAAACACAGGCAGGGTGAGCGCGAGCTCGTTCCACGCCCCCGGCTTGCTCGCCAGCCCCGTATGCTGCGGCTCGTGCATTCGGATCGTCACGATGCGTGAGCGTCCCCGGTACGTCTAGTATTCCGCGGACTTTCCTTTTGTCACCCGCTCAGGGCCCGGGAGGTTGTCACCCATTCAGGGCCCAGGAGGTCTTCGGCACCCCGCCGGAAGAGCGCGGCAGCGTGCGCTACGCTCTCACCCCGCTCGGACATCGAAGGCCCGACGTCGACTCGAAAGGCTGCTCGCTCCGCTCCTCCGATCGTTGTCGCGCTTGACGGCACCGCGTGACGCACACGACAGTCACCATTGCAGGCGAACCGTGAGACTCACCCGCAGGTCCTCCCGCGTACGGCTGTCGACCGTTTTGCTCGCCCTTGCGGTTGCCTGGTTTGCCACGTCGCCGCCTTCCTCGCCGGCGCGCGCCGACACCGGGGGGCGAGGCAAACTGGCGGCGCTGCACGCGAAGATCGTCGCGGCGACCGGTCCGTTCGCGATCATCGCGCTTCGCGAGCTTTGGGCGCAGTGGGACGAGGCGGACCCCGGCATGGTGGAAGAGATTCTTCGCGAGGTCGCCGACGACGACCGCGAGCCGACGGAGGTGCGAGCGTATTCGGCCCTGCTCGAGGCGTACGCGCGGCGCCGGCGCGGTGACCTGGACGGGGCGAGGACGCGGATCGCGCGACTGGGCTTCGTCGGCCGATGGATGATGCTCGGCCCCTTCGACAACGAAGGAAAAACGGGACTCGCGGCTCGTTACGATCCGGAGTCGGAAGAGACGCAGACGCTGACCCTGGCGCGCGACTACGACGCCAAGGACCATCGCCGGACCCGCTGGCGCTTGCTGCCTGCAGTGTCGCCGTACGGCTGGGTCGACTTTGGAGCCTTCGTGCGACCCGCGGAAAACGCGTGCGTATACGCCACCACGTTCGTGCGCGACGCGCGTCTTCGCGCGGCGGAGTCGCGTTCGGTGACCATTTGGGCCGGGGCGACCGGCGCGTTTCGCATCTCGTGGAACGGCGCACGCGTGTTCGAGGACGACAAGTACCGCGATCTGGATTCGGATCGCTTCGCGCTCGGCGTCACTCTGCGCGCCGGCTGGAACCGGTTGACCGTGAAGGCGTGCGGCGACGATCGTGCCCCGATGCTGTCGCTGCGCGTGGGCGCGGCGGACGGCGCTCCCGACGAGCACATCGAGGTCGATGCCGATCCGCTCCACTCGACGCGCGCCGGAGGGGCCGCGACCACGAGTGGGCAACCGATCGCCCCCAACGGGCTCGAAGGCCCTCTGCAAGCGTTCGAGCGCCTCGTGAAGACGGGCGACGCCGACGCGCTCGAGGGCTACGCGCGGTATCTCGAGACCACCGGAGCCGACGATCCGACCGAGCACCGGGCCCGCGAGCTCGCCCGGAAGGCCGCCGAGAAGGCGCCCACCGTTTCACGTCTGCTCCTCGCGGGCCAGGTCTCCGAGAGTCGCAACCAACGCTTGGCCTGGATCGAACGGGCGGAGGCGCTCGCCGCCGGCGGCCGGGTGAGCGTCGACGAGTCGATACAGGTTTTGCTGGCCCGCGCGGAGTACATCCGGTCGGGCGTCAACGGGCGGGAAGCGGAACCGATCTACGAGAGCATCCTCGCCATCGATCCGGACAATCTGACGGCGACGCTCGCAAAGGCGGAGCTCTTCGAGGATGCCGGCCTTTACGACACGGCGCTGGCGTTTCTCGATAGATCCGCGGCCCGCCAGCCGCACAGCGTGGGCCTGCTTCGGGCGATCGTCGCTGCGCTCCGCGAAGAGGGCCGCGAGCTCGAAGCCGACGAGACGGCCGAACGTTATGCCGAGCTACGGTTCGACGACCCCGCGTTCGTCCGTGCCCACATCGATCTCGCCGTCGCGCGAAGGGACACGACGTCGGCCTCGAGGTGGATCGACCGGCTCCTCGCCATCAATCCGGACAGCGCCGCGGCGTTCCAGACAGCGGCAGACGCGTGGAAGCGCCTGGGCGAGCGGGTCCGTGCGGTCGCCGCCTATCGTGGCGCTCTGGAGATCGCGCCCGACGACACGACGACGATGCGCGAGCTCGCGACGCTGTACGGGCTCAACGGACAGCGAGAAGAACAGGTGGGGCTGCTGCGCCGCGTGCTCGAGCTGATGCCGCAGGCGAAGGACGTTCGCGACGAGGTGGCCCACCTGGGGCCGGCCACCGTGCGGCCCGACGAGCGTTTCGCCCGCCCCGCGGCCGAGTTTCTGGCAAATCGACGTCGCGACAGCGGGGGCAGGGCGCGCCGGTCTCTCGCCGACGTCCAGGTCACGACCGTCTTTCCGAACGGCCTCGCCAGCCGATTCCGCCAGATCGTCTTCCAGCCGTTGACGGAGGCGGCGGCGGCGCAATCGCGGGAGTACGAGTTCACGTACGAGGCCGACAGTCAAACGGTGCAGCTGCGCGCCGCTCGGGTGTACCGGAGCGACGGGCGGGTCGACGAAGCGATCGAGAGCGGCGCCGGCGGCATGGCCGACGATCCGGACCTTGCCATCTACACCTCGACACGAAGTTACTACGTGCGCTTTCCACGGCTCGAACCGGGCGACGTGGTGGAGCTGCGCTACCGGGTCGAGGACGTCGCTCCGCGAAACGCATTTGCCGACTACTTCGGGGACGTCGTGTACCTCCAGGGAGCGGAGCCGATCGACCGCGCCGAGTACGTCCTCATCACCCCGAAAGCTCGGACGTTCTACTTCAACGAGCCCCGTGTGCCCGGTCTGCAGCGCACCGTCGAAGAGCGCGGCGACCAGCGCATCTTCGACTTCGTCGCGCCCGACGTCGCTCCGGTGGAACAGGAAGCTCTCCAGCCGCCATGGGCGGAAGTGCTCGGTCACGTGAACGTGTCGACCTACAAGAGCTGGGACGACATGGGTCGCTGGTACTGGGGTCTGGTCAAGGATCAGTTCATTCCGGACGACGAGGTCCGTCGCAGGGCCGAAGCGCTGACCCATGGTTTGAGCGACGCTCCGGCGAAGGTCCGCGCCATTTACGACTACGTCGTCCAGAAGACGCGTTACGTTGCGCTGGAATTCGGCATTCACGGCTACAAGCCGTACCGATGCGCCGAGATCTTTGCGCGCGGGTTCGGCGACTGCAAGGACAAGGCGACGCTGATCGTCACGATGCTCAACGCGCTCGGCATAAAGGCGATTCCGGTGATCGTTCGCAGCGCCAACAAGGGCGACATCGAGAGCGCGCCCGCGAGCCTCGCGCCGTTCGACCACATGATCGCGTTCGTCCCATCGCTCGGCCTTTACCTGGACGGGACGGCCGAGTACACGGGCTCGCTCGAGTTACCCGCGATGGACCGCGGCGCGATGGCGCTGGAGGTCGATGAAGGCTCCGTTCACCTCGTTCACCTGCCCGACCCTCCGGCGAGCGAGAGCGTCGATGCGCACACGATCGAAGCGACCGTCGGTCGCGACGGCGCCGCGCAGGTCGACTGGCACGCCGACGTGAGCGGCGTGCAGGCCGCGGAGTGGCGAGTGCGGTTCCACGCGGACGCGACGCGCAAACAGCGCGTGCAGCAGATGCTGGCCGCGATCCTCCCGGGCAGCGAGGTCGCCGCCGTCGAGGCGGGGGACCTGGAGGACGTCGAGCAGCAGGTGAAGATGCGCGTGCGTGGACGCGTTCCGCAGTTTGCCGTTCCGGACGGGGACACGATGACGATCCCCCTCGGACGCAGAGAGCACATGGTGCGCAACTTCGCGTCGCTCGCCTCGAGGAAGCTCGACGTTCGCCTCTTGGCCCAGTTCACCGAGCAGGATGACTGGACCGTACGTCTCCCCGCCGGCGCGAAGATTCGAAGCCTTCCGAGCTCGGCCCGGTCGTCCGGCCCGTTCGGATCGTACGAGCTCGATGTCGAAGCGGCACGCAACGTCCTTCGCGCGCGGACGATCGTCACGCTGCGCAAGACACGCGTGCCCGCCGCCGAGTACGCGGCATTTCGTTCCTGGTGCGAGGAGGTCGATCGTGCGCTAGGTCAGCGCGCCATCGTGGAGCTGAGGTGAGCCGCCGCCGAGGAATTTTTGGGTGGTGCGCCGCGTGTGCGCTGGCTGCGGTGGCCTGCAGTCCGCCGCCGCCGCGCCCGACCTTCTCGTCGACCACGACGATCGACGACATGCGCGCGGTGGCCCGCTCGTCGGAGGACGGCGAGGTCGTGGGTCGATGGCTCCTCGAGGAGATGCTGGCTCCGGGCGGAGCGGTTGCCCAAGCAGAAGCGGCGCGCAGGCGACTTGACGCGGTCCGACACGACGGGGTGTGGGCAAGCTTCGCGCGCGCTGTCTTCGATGACGAGCACGGTCGGCCGGAGCCCGCCGCCGAGGGCTACGTGAGCGCGCTTCGTGCCTCGTCGGTGACCGACGATGCACGCGCTCCACTCGTCGCATGGTACGCGGTGCGTCATCTGATGGCGCTCCGAGGCGCGGTAAGTCGCCTCTTTGCGCGGTATCGCCCGACGTTCGACGCGCTCTTGCACACCCCGCGCAGCATCGGGTGGCGGGCGGTTGCCGACCTCGAGGAGTGGCGGGCGGTCGAGGCGTATGCGGCGGCGCCACGCGCGGGGAGCGGATACGACGAGGAGCTCGCTCGACAGATGGGTTGTGCGCGGGGCCTTCGCGCCGCGGGCCCATTCGGTCACGGCGCGGCCACCGATGCCGCCCAGTCGTTCGCCCCGGAGTCGGCGAGTCCCTGGCCTCCCGCGTGGCCGCCGGATCCGGTTCGCGGGAGCGTTCCGCACGAGCTTTCGGTCGTCCAGAACCGTTGTCTGGCGCTCGTCGACGAGCAGGTCGAGGACGGCGTGTTTTACGTGGAGACGTTCTTCGACACTCGCGGAGATCGGGAGCTTCTGGTCGCCGTCCAGGGAGCCGTCGCCATCTGGGTCGACGGCACTCTCGTTTCGACGCGTGCTTCTCGGGAATGGGGGTCGTGGCAAAGGTTTGGAGTTCACGTCGGGGTGGCGGACGGACGCCATCGCGTGCTGGCCAAGACGATCGCGCCCGGCGGAAGCATCCGGCTGCTGAACCCGGACGGCACGGCGGCGGAGCTCGAGGCCGACGGAGACGAGCGCTCGGGCTTCGCCGTCACCCCGCCGGTCGTGCTCTCCGATCCGAACCCCATCGACGACATGGTCCGCGCACTGTCTCGCGGCGAGGAGCCGCCTCCGACGTTGCTGCCGATAGATCGGGCGCTCGCCGCGTACGCGGCAAGCGTCGACCAGATCGACGACGTCGCCTCGGCCTTCATGGGTCCCCTCGTCGAACTGCCCAATGCTGCCGCGGTTTCGCTGGAAATGGCGGCGCCGTTCGCGGGAGCCGATCCGGCATGGCCTCAGGACGCCCGAGCGTCGCGTGCGCGGTCCTTGCGCGACCGCGCTCTGACACGCGACCCCGGGCTCTGGCGACCGCGACTCGCGGCCATTCTGGACGGCGCGGCGGAACGTGGCCTCTCCGACACGGTCGATCCTCTTCGCAAGCTCGTCGAGGACGTGCCGAGCGAGCCCGACGGGCTCGAGCACCTCGCGCAAGTCTACGGGCGGCTCGGCTGGCGCGACGCCCAGATGGGCGCGCTTCAGGATCTCGTCCACCGCTTTCCCGATGATGCGGGTGCGCTTCGCGCGTACCTCGAGGTTCTCGACGAGAACGGGCCGGCGGCGGAGGCCGACAAGGTCGCTGACCGCCTCGGAGAGCTCGAGCCCGACTCGGAGGTGGACCTCGATCGCGACCTCGCCAGGCACGATTACGACGGCGCGCTCCGTCAGCTCCGCGCGATCCAGAAGCGCCGTCCAGATCGAAACGACATCGTGAACCGTCTTGCGGACGTTCTGGCGCGCTCGGGCAAGATTCGCGACGCCGCGGCGCAGCTCGAAGCCGTCCTCGCAAAGCACCCGCGCGACGCGCAGGCCCGCTTCCGCCTGGCGGATCGGGCTCTGGCGCAGGGAGATCCGGCCGCTCTTCGCCGGGCGCTCGCCGCCGCGTTGCAAGTGAGCGGCAGCCCGGACGAGCTACGCGCAGCGATCGACCTGGTGGAGGGAGCGACCGACCTTGAACCGTACCGCCAGGATGGGCGCGCAGTGATCTCGGACTTCCAGGCATGGGAACGTGGCGGGCATCGTATGGATGGCACCGCCGCTCGGGTGCTCGACTACTCGGCGCTTTGGGTTCACGACGACGGCTCGAGCGAGATGCTCGAGCACGAGATCCAAAAGATTCAGTCTCAGGAAGCCGTCCATTCGGAATCCGAGGCCGAGCCGCCGGGTGGGCTCGTGCTGCATCTGCGGGTCATCAAGCCCGACGGCCGGGTGCTCGAGCCCGAACCGGTCTCCGGCAAGGCCACGCTCACGCTTCCGCACCTGGAAGTGGGCGACTTCGTCGAAATCGAGCACATCACGTCCCAGCCCGGCGACGGCGCCCGTGGACGCCAGTACCGCAGCCCCCAATGGTTTTTTCGTGAGGCGGACAAGGGTTACTGGCGGAGCGAGTTCGTCGTCATCACCCCGTCGGATCGAAAGCTCGAGATCGAGGCGCGCGGAAACGTCCCGCCCCCTCGGACGCGGGACATGGGCGCTTTCGTGGAGCGTCGATGGCGCGTGGACCTGAGTCCCCCCGCCGAGCTCGAGGCGGACGGCCCGCCGATCTCGGAGTTCTTGCCGAGCGTCCGGGTCGGCTGGGGAGTCTCCCTCGAGACGACGCTCGCCCGACTGGTGGACGTGGTCTCGGACGAGACGCCGCTGGATCCGCGCCTTCTGTCAACGGCGCTGGACATCGTCCGCGGAACGCCGACGGCTGCGACCGATGAGCGGGCGCGGCGACTCTATCGGTGGGTCGTGGAGAACGTGCGCGACGGCAAGGAGACCGACGGGCGGCGCGTGCTCACGGGCCGCAGCGGGGTGCGCCAGGCGGCGTTTCGTTATTTGCTTCGTCTGGTCAGGATCGACTGCGAGCTGTCCCTCGTCAAGAACCGGCTGGCCATCCCGCCGCTGGGCGAGTTGAGCGAGGTCGAGCAGTACGACGGGCTGGTGATGCGTCTCACCACGGAGCACGGGCTCCGGTGGCTGACGGTCAGAGACAAGTTCGCGCCCTACGGGTACGTGCCGGCCGAGTGGCGCGATCAGCCCGCGGTTCGCCTCGTGGCAGGAACGCCGCGGGACATCTTGCGCGCGCAAGGCGAGGTCGATGGCGTCGTCTACGAAGGGGCGGCCGACGTCCACGAGGACGGGTCCGCCACCCTGGACCTGACGCTCACTTTCAAGGGTGACCGGGCGATTCTGTGGCGGACGGCCATCGACCAGATTCCGGAGTCCAAGGTGACCGATTTCGTCGAACGCGAGCTCGTCGCGCCATCGTTCGACGGCGGCCACGTTCGCGATGTGCACGTCGAGCATGCGAAGGAACTCGACGTCCCCCTCGTGATGCATGTGCGAATCGACGCACCCGAGCTGGCGAAGCCCACGCCAACCGGCCTGTCCCTGCATCCGCCGTTTGCGCCGCACCTTGCCCAGCTCGCAGCGCTCCCCGAGCGCCGAACCGCGCTGCTCCGGCGATCCTCGTGGCGTGCGGAAGTGCGGGTGCGCGTGACGCTGCCACCATCGAGCCGCATTCCATCCCCGCTGCCGAACGGGCGGCGTGCCGACGGCGACGCGCTGGTCGCCGTGACCGACGCCTCGGACGGGCGCTCGATCGAATTCAACCGCGTGATCGAGATCCCTTCCGGGCGGGTTCAGCCGGGCGACGACTACATCGCGTGGCAAAAGTTCGTGCAGACTTCCGACGCGTTGCTCACGCGCGACGTGGTCGTTCCGAAGTGAGCCCGCGGGTCACTTCTTCCGAGGGCGGCTGCGCCACGCGTTGTTGAACTCGGCGATCGTCTCGATCGTTCGTGGGTTCCACACCATCTTGCGCAGGATGGGCGGGGTGACCGTGGGGACGTGAGCTCCCGCTTCGAGCGCCTCGTTCACATCCATCAAGTGTCGCATCGATCCGACGATGATCTTCGACGGCAACCCCTCCCGTTCGAGAACGGCCCTCGTCCCTTCGATCACAGGTCGGACGTCGTAGCCCATGTCGCGAACACGACCGCTGAAGATGCTGACGTACGTCGCCCCGGCGAGCGCCGCCAAATACGCTTGGTTCATGGCCATCAAGCACGTGACGTTGGTCTTGATGCCCCGCTTCACCAGCCGATGCAGCACCCGTAGCCCCGTCTCGCTGAAGGGGACCTTGATCGTGATGCGCGCGGGGTCCCATGCGTGATAACCGAGCGACTCCTCGAACATCTCGCTTTCGGTCTCGGTCGTCAGCTCGACCGAAACGTCGCCCCAGCTGACGGCAAGGATTTCTCGGATCCGTTCGGCCAGGTCGGCGTCCGGCGCCTCTCGCGCGATGATGAGCGGATTCGTCGTGACTCCGGAGAGCACACCCCACCCGAAAAGGTCCTTGATTTCCTTGGGCTCGGAGCTGTCTATGAAAAGGGCCATGGAGCGCACTCCTCGTCGGAAGACGTACCCATTCAAAGTACCACGGCCGATGTCCTCATGCGTGGCGCAGGATCGCGGCGGCGAGCTCGCTCAGCGTACTGCCGGATGCGTCAGGGGCGAGCTGCGCGAACCCCGCACGCAAGGGGCAGAGCTCGCACCGTGCTGCCACGAAGACCAGCCCCGCCTTCAAGCCCGCGCGTCGCGCCGCCTCGATGTCGCCTGCCGAGTCGCCGAGCATCCACGAGCCCTCACGATCGGCTCCCAGCCGCCGCACGATCGCGTCGAGCATGCCGCCCTTCGGCTTGCGGCATTCGCACGTGCGGACGAGCGCCGGATCACCGCCTGAGCCTCCTTCGGGGTGGTGCATGCACACCTCGAAGGCAGCGATGCGCAGTCCCTCGTCTTGCAAACGCGATACGAGCGCCTCGTTGGTCCGGGTCACGGCGGCGGCGGAAAACTGACCTTTCGCCGGCGCAGGCTGGTTCGTCGCGATGGCCAGCGCATAGCCCGCGTCTTGCAACGCCCGCATCCCGCTGATGGCTCCCGGCAGGATGCGAAGCTGGTCCGGGTGAAACGCAACGGTAATCGCGCCCGTCTCCTCGTCCCGCACGACGTCGATGATCGTTCCGTCGCGATCGAAGATCGCGACGCACGTCACCTCACGCTCTCCCACTTGGTCGAGCTGCGCTGCAGCTTCGGATGACTCACGAGCAAGTGCCACACGACGGCTGCGAAGCCCTCGGTGTGGGGCGTCACCCTCTCCGCCGCGACCGTCGGAATGACGACGCATGCATTCGCCGTCGCCTTCGTGAACCCTCCGTCACGACCCACGACGCCGAAGATCTTGGCACCGACTTCTCGCGCTAGCTCGAGCGACCGCACCAGGTTGACGCTGACGTTCTTCTCACGATTGCCGCCCCCGACGCTGAAGACCAGGATGCCGTCGCTCGCGCGCAGGCGCGACACACGCAGCCACTCGACGAAACAGGTGTCCCAGCCCTCGTCGTTCACGCGCGCCGTCAGCTCGCTCACGTTGTCGGTCGGAGCGTAGGCTTCGAAGCCGCACAGCTTGCGAAAATCGTTGACGGCGTGCCCCGCGTGGCCCGCGCTTCCGCCCACACCGAGAATGAACAGTCGACCGCCGCCCGCGCGGACGGCCGCAAGTCCTTCGGCAACGGCCTCGATCGCCGCCACGTCCAGCCTGCGAATCAGCTCGATGCTCTCGTCCAGGTAGAGCTGGGTGAAGGTCTGCATCGTCAATCACGACCTGTGAAAGTTGGCCACGATCCGTGCGCCGTCGAAGTCGAAGCGAAAGCGCAGGGGTCGAAGCCCACGGGAGGAAAGCGCCTCGTGGACGCGGCGCCGATCGGAGGCGCGGACGTAGAACATGAAGAAGCCGCCGCCGCCCGCGCCCATCAACTTGCCGCCGAGGGCGCCGGCCTTGCGCGCTACCTCGTAGTGCTCGTCGAGCACCGAGTCGGTCATGCTCGCGGCGAGCTTCCGCTTGTTCGTCCAGTGTTCGTGCAGCATCTCCCCGTACACGTCGAGCTCGCCGGCGAGCAGAATGCGCTTGGTCTCGCGTCCGAGCTCCTTGATGCGGTGCATGCGCTGAATCGCCGCATCGCGGTTCTCGACGATGGTCTTCGCCTGCTCTTTGAGCACGGTCGAAGCCGCGCGCTCGACTCCCGTGTAATAGATGACCAGGTTCGATTCGAGCTCGTCGACGACGTCGTCTCGCAGCGGCAAGCGTTCGACGTCGACTGAACCGTCGCTGTTGAACGTCATTGCGCTGATGCCGCCGTACGCGGCGATGTACTGATCCTGTTTCCCGATCGGCTCTTTGAGAACGTCGATCTCGATCTGACACGCTTCACGCGCGAGCTGCTCGGCGGGAACGAACTCGCGCTTGAAGGCATGCAGCCCGTTGAGGAGGGCGACGGTGAAGCTGCTCGACGAACCCAGCCCCGAGTTCGACGGCACGTCGGCGAGACTGTGCAGCTCGACCCCCCGAAGGATCCCCGTCAGCCGCAAGCCCTCGCGGAAAATTCGATGTTTGATCTGATCGACCGTATCGACGATCTCCGTCTCCGAGTACGCGAGACGGATGTTCGAGTAGAAGCGGCGCGCGACGCAGACGAACAGAAACTTGTCGACCGCGGCCGCGACGACGAAGCCGCCATGCTCGCGGGCGTACGTCGGCAGGTCCGTCCCGCCGCCGCCCAGTGAAAAACGAACAGGAGCGCGAGAGACGATCATGGGGCGACGCGGGTACGAAGAAACAGGTCGAGCTCGGCCAGGCCCGAGGGGGACCCGATTTCATAGAACCTCTCACGTGCCACGCACGCCCGCAAGCGCTTCCGGGCCGAAAGGTCGGACTGAACGACGTCGAGGCCGAGCACCGCGCCCTCGGGCAGCGCTTCGATGACCCCGCGACGCAGCGCCATCGCACCGTAGTCGATGTGATCGAATGCAGCATCCGCGGCGCCCTTCTGGTAGGCGACGACCCACCCGGCGCTATATCGAACGTTCGATGCGTCCCATCGCCCGTCGTTCTTGAACACCGCCATCACGCCGTCGCAGTCGGAGTGGGCGTCGAGGATGCGGAGCGGCTCGGCATAGTCGAACTGCAGGAAGCTATCGCCGTAGGTCAAGAGGAAGCTTGGCGCCAGCAGCGGCAGTGCAGCGCGGAGCGCCCCGCCGGTGCCGAGAAGCTTCGCTCCCTCCTCCGACCAGGCGACCCGCAACCCGAAGCGCGAGCCGTCGCCCACGTGAGCGCGAATCTGATCTCCGAGATGTGCGACGCACATCACCACGTGGTCGAACCCACATCGGGCGAGGCGGTCGAGTTGCCAGTCGACGAACGGACGGCCCGCAACCTCGAGCAACGACTTCGGCACCCGGAGCGTCTGGGGACGCATTCGCGTCGCGAGTCCGCCGGCGAGCACGACGGCTTGCACTTCAACTACTCCGCGTTCCGCTTTCGCGGAACACTCCGCTGGGGGGAGCGCCGCTCCGCCCCAGACCCCCAAGCCGAAAGCGGTTCGCGCAATTCGAAGCCAGTCTTACCACGACAAGCGGCCTCGCCCTTGCCTTGACACCCTTGGCGCCCGCCGCTATTTGCGCTCCCTCCGCGCCCGGGGCCATTAGCTCAATTGGTAGAGCAGCGGACTCTTAATCCGTTGGCTGATGGTTCGAGTCCATCATGGCCCACTGAAATCGTTGGGGGTTTCAAACGCGGGCCAAACGAATCGTCACGGGTCGTGACGATTCCCGCGCGCCGGCTGGCCATCCGCATCGCTCCGATGGGAAGGCGAGGCAAGGCGGCCTCGGGGATCGATCGCATCGCCGCCGTGCGCATCACGTAGCGCTGGTGGACGAGAGGGCTGGTGTGTCCCGACAGGTGCATGGCGTGCTGCACGTTGACGCCGGCCTCGGCGAGGGCGGTATTGAACGCCCGCCGGAACGAATGAAAGTCGACGCGAAGCGTCGTCTCGGTCTCGAAGTAGAGCGGGTCGCGGGGGTTGGGCGCGAGCTTCGTCCCTGCGGCGCGCTTGCCGAGGTCCGTTCGCATACCGGGCTTCGTCGCGGCGACCTCGACGGGAGTCATGCGCCACACGCCGGCTCGGAAGAGCGCATCGCGCAGGCGTCGCGCGTACGAATGGCCGGAGGGTGCGCGAAAGCCACCGGCTCGCTTCCCCGCTCGGGCAGGGAAGACCGGCCCGCTTTCCGGCTTGCCTGCACCCTCCCACCACGACCGAAGGAACGGCGAGAGCGTCGGTGGGACCGCGAGCGCTTGCGGCTTGCGCGTCTTTGCTCGGGGGATGAAGCACTCCGCGAAGTGAACGCGATCGATCATGCTCCAGTCCCACCGGTTCAAGTCGCCCGTGCGCATGCCGCCTTCGCACCGCGCGACGAGCGAGAGCATGCGCAGTTCGAGATCGACCTCGGCGCTCGCGATGAATTGGGCGAACTCGGCGTCCGTGAGAATCAACCGTTCCTTTCGAACCTCCCGCATCTTCGGCACTCGCACCGCGGCGACAGGGTTGTGCTCGACGAGCTCATCCTCCAGGGCCGCTCGGAACAGCCGATTCATGACGCCGCGAACGTGGGCGACCGTCCCGCGCTTGAGCCCCTTCGCGGCCGCTTCGTCGAGAATGCCCCGAACATGCGTCGGGCGGACGTCGCACAAGGGCAACCGTCCGATCGCATCGCGCACGTACCGGTCGAAGTACATGCGCTCGTCTTCGACGGATACGAGCCCTTGTGCTTTGCGCTTGGCTAGCCACGCCTCGGCGTAGTCCTGCACGCGCTCGGGTGCGTTCGCGCTCTCCGCCGCGTCGAGCACGTGCGCACCCGATTCGATCGCAGCAACGAGCTTCGCGAGCTTGCGTCGCGCGAGCGCCCTGTCCGTCGTGCCGAGCGAGTAAAGCGGGCGCGTCGTCGTGCCGTCCGGGTGCTCCTTCGTGACGCGGGCGCGCCAGAGGCCATCGGCTGTCGGGGGGACGAGGGTTCCTGTTCTAGCGCGGGGCATCGATTCACCGTGTCATGCTGAGAGCTTGTCCCGTAGGACTCTGACTCCAAGACCGCTCATGGCTGGGCCAATGATGTGCACATCGTGGCTGCGCTGAACTTCTTGTGCCGGCGCGCAGGGAAAGCCTTCGTGTACGTGTCGATGATTTTATCCTGGTCCTGCACCATCTCGCCGAGGTCATGCAGCTCCTTCAGATCGACCACGCCGGCCGGATTCGCCTTCTCTTTCGCGATGGCGGCAAGATCCTGCTTCTTCGCGTAGATCGCATCGCAGATGGGCTTGGCCGCGCAAGAATCGTCCGCAGCCTGTCGACACTGCTCCTCGTCAGAGACGGCCTGCTCCCAGTTGCGGAGCCACCTACGTGCCATGTTCAGCGTCGTCTGATTTTCATTTACGACCACTGAGTCTTCGGGGGGCAGGTGTGCGGGCTTGCCTTGGAGGTCTGCGAGCTCGCATTCGGCCGCATCGATCTGAGTTCGAACGGCCCCCGCCAACTGCTTGGCCCGATTCAGATCGGGGATCTCGAAGGGAGCAGCCCCGGGGGTCAACCGGTTCGGATCAAGACTGCGCAGATCTGCGACTAGATCGACCGCTTGCTGGCCCGGTTCTTCGCGCTCGCACGCGCGCTCCGCCGAGGCTCGTCTTTCCATATGGCTCCGCCACGCCTTCTCCCTAGCGACATCCTGGGTGACCTGAGATGCCAGCGCGGCAAGATTCGCGGTTGCCAGGGCTCCCATCTCCTTGACCCCGTCGCCCTCGTAATTGTCGGCGTCCGCCAAGCGCTGAAGCCTCGCTGACTCCGCACGTACGCGATCGAGCGCGCTATCCAGATCTTGTGAAGACAAGTTCGTGACGTCTCGGCCGACAATCGCCATAGACCTATCTATTTCCTGCTGGAACGCTCGGCGATGCTCGAAGACTTCCTTGCACCGAGTAAGCCCGGCCTGTAACGGTTGCAACGCGTTCGTGGCGACCGTTTGGCATTCGAGCGCGCGTTGCGCTCCTCTCGCAGCAAGGCAGTCCGTGTAGGCTTTCTTGTAGATGGCCGTACCTTCAACCGCGATTCGCCGTGACGCCTGCGCCATGCATTCAGGCTCGCTCGATGGCCCGTCCGCGCGGGCACTACCCAACCCAAGGACGAGCGCTGCGGCTACCAGCGGCAGACGGCGCCCTGCGTCCGAGGCGGTTCGAGTCACTCTTGCAGGCGCCCTCCTGTTGAACATGATCTCTTGGCTCCCTGCGTCCCGCAATCCAGGTCTTCGGGCGCTGAATCCAGGATACCGGATTCCGTGATGCCGGACCGCTCGTAGCGTCCGCGGTGTGGAGCCGCGCGAGCTTCGAAACTTGCTCGCGAAAAACATTCGCCTTGCCGCAAAGCGGAAGCGTGTCGCTCTGACAGCCCTCGCAGACTTCGCCGGAGTATCGCGTTCGCAGGTCTTTGCGGTACTCAAGTCGACCACGAGCCAAACACTCGATTGGGTCGCGAAGGTGGCGACGGCGCTTGACCTTGAGCCGTGGCAATTGCTCGCCCCGCGAGGCGCCAAGCGCGACGCCCGATGACTCATGGGCACAGGCCCGGGGTGGCGGTGCGCTCGAGTCGCGTTCTCCCCTCGCGCAACGCGGCAAGCTGCGCGGCGAGCGTCGGAGCGTCCGACTCGAGCCGTGTCCGCAATTCCCGTAGGACCGCGATCTCTTCGTCGAGCTCCCGGAAACTTACGACCACCTCCCCGTCGGTCGTCATCTCGTGCAAGTGGATCGTGTCCCCTCGTGACCGCACCGGCCGGCCGTTCTCGACGTACGCCAGCGTCCGCAGGATCCGCAGCCGGCCCTGCCATTCGCGAAGTAGAACGAGCCTGCGGCCGCCGTTGGGCCGTGCGAATTCCGCGAGCACCGTGCCGCGCATTGTCGCCTCGCTCTGCGGTACGGTCGCTTCGCGGGCGGCGAGCGGCAGGTCTGCCAGGGACCACATGGCGTCGACGTGCTCGTTCAGCACGGCGAGCGCGCGAACGCGGCGGCGAGCCCTCACGGCGGCGCGTGCTTCGCCCTCTGCTTGTCGGGCTAGCTCGATGGCGGCGCGTTGCTCGTCGGTCATGGCGGCGAATGCTTCGGCCTTACGTTGCCGGTCCTGCGCCTTGCTGACCTCGTACGCTGCTCGCTCCTCGGCCGTCATGTCCGCCAGCCGCTTCCGCCGTTTCGGTGCCGCGCCTTGCCCGCCGTTCGGACGCGTGTCCAGCCTTCGCGGTCGCCCCGCGTTCCACCGTCGTTTTTGCGTCCAGTGTGCGGCGCTCATGGCCAGACTCCTACGCGCGGGGGCCACGCCTGCCGAGCTATCATCGATTCGTGAGCGAGGATCGGTACCGCGGGCCAGCCCCGCGGCCTTCGGTACCTACGGATCCGTATCTCGTTGCGTGGCGGGACCTGAAAAGGCGGCGCATCGAGTGTTTGGCGCTCTCCTTCCTGCCTAGTCCGCTTTGTCTGATCGCACATGCTGGTCTGCGGGGCCGCCTCGTCGGTTTCGCAATTGCCCTGACGACGTTCTGGATCTTGGCCCTCCGTGTTTTCCGATTTCGTTGCCCGCGGTGTGGCGAGTTCTTCCGCGCCAAGAGCGCGAAATGGTGGGCGGTCATCCAGCCGGGGTTCTGCGTGCACTGCGGGCTCCCCGAGGGAATGCCGAAAGAGCGGGCAACCTAGCGATCGCCCGCCACCGTTTTTTTGAAAATATCGAGACCCTATCCCACCCCCCTCCGGTCGTTTCGCCAGAAAAAACGGGGGTGGGGGGAGGCTCACTTGCGCTTGATGCCGAGCTCCTTCTCTACGACTTCCAAGCCTCGCTCGATCACCGCTGCGAGAACAGAGACCCGTGGCACACGCGCGCCCGCGAGACGAGCGCTCATGGCTTCTTCGACCCGCGCCAAGCGCTCGCGATGTTCCGGGTTGCTCACCCGCACCACGTCGGACCACGCGTCCTCTTTCTTCGCAGCCACATCCTGCATCGTGACACCCTTCGGCCATTGTTACAACGCAGTTGAATGCGTACGCACTGCGCCATACCAGTTCTATAGGTAACACTTGTAACATACCGGACGGTGCGTTACACTCTTCAGCATGCGGACGACGAAACGAGCCCCGGGGAGTCCTAAGATTGCGGTCGCCTACGCCCGAGTTTCGACCGACGAACAACGCCTCGGACCGGAGGCGCAGCGAGCGGCGATCGATTCGTGGGCAGCCCGTGAAGGCGTCCAGGTTGCCGCATGGTGCGTCGATCACGGAGTCAGCGGGGCGGCAGGTATCGAGGCACGTCCGGCCCTTGGCGCGGCTCTTGGCGCGCTCCGCGAGCACGGGGCCGGCGTGCTCGTGGTGGCCAAGCGAGATCGAATCGCCCGCGACGTGGTGATCGCGGCCGGCATCGAGCGCGCAGCGACGAGTGCGGGGGCGCGGCTCATGAGTGCCGACGGAACGGGGAACGGGGATACACCGGCGGACGCTTTCATGCGGACGGTGATCGACGGTGCCGCCGCATACGAGCGCGGGCTGATTCGCGCGCGCACGAAGGCGGCGCTGGCGGCGAAGGCAGCCAAGGGCGAACGAGTGTCCGGTGGCATCCCCTACGGCTTCGCACTCGCCGAAGACGGCGTTCACTTTGGGCTGGTCGAGAGCGAGCGAGCTACGATAGCGCGGGCGTGTGAGCTCGCTGCCGGCGGCGACTCGCTCCGTCGAGTGGCTGCAAAACTTGCCACGGAGGGGCGAATAAGTCGCAACGGGCGCCCGTTCGCGGCTGCCCAGGTCGCCCGCATGCTCCAACGCCGAGCTTTCGAGCCGGCGACTCGCTAGACAAGCCCGGACGTCGACGCCGCTGACTTGGGCACCCAAACAACATGGATCGCAATAGAATCGGGAACTGGCCGAATGGATTTGGACGAGGCTACAGTGTCGACAATCCTTTCCGAGTCGAAGACCCTCAGCGCTACCGTGCTGAAATTCGAGCGAAAAGGACCATACCTGAAGGCTCGGGTCGCCGTTCAGAGCGCGACCGGATACGATCTTGCGGTCGAGGTTACCTGCAACCCCGTCGTGGGGAAGATAAGCGCGTGTCTGTTCGTCAAGGGTGTGAAGCCTGGATGGGCTAGGATTTATGGCGTCGACGTCGGAGACGACCATCACAACCCGGACTGCCAGATGGCGGGCGATCCGCATCGGCACAACCGTTGGAGCGTGGTGCACGGGTGTCGATTTGCTTCGCCAGCACCCGAATTCACCTCCGTTACGGAGGAGATGGTCGCCCGGTTCTTGCAAGAATGTAGCATTACTACCGCGGTACAGGTGCAGCTCCCGTGAGCTGCCGAGGTCTGTGCGATGACGACCTGTGAAGACTTTCGTCGTGTGGTCATCGAAGGGGTGCCCCAAGTCTTGCGTTGCGACGAGACGAGCGCGGGCTTGCGCCTGCGCACGGTCTTCGAGCATCCCGATGGCGACCTCATCGACATCTTTCTCGTTCAGGCAGACGGCCGCGTCCTCTTGACCGACTATGGGGAGGCACTGCGCCATCTGGACGTGCTGGGCTTCGACGCGATGAACACGCCCAAGAAGCGGGCGATGTTCAATGCCGCCATCGCCAACCTGAACGTCCAGGAATCTGAAGGGCGGCTCGAGGTTTCGGCAAGTGCTGACGATCCAAAGGACCTTGCCACTAAGATCTTTCGTTTGGGTCAAGCAGCAGTCCGGGTAGGTGATCTGATCTTCCTGGCCCGCGAGTTGAGTCCACGTTTCTTTCGTGATGACGTTCGCGAGTTCCTCGCCGAGCACAAGTTTCCCATCGAGGATTCTCCGCAGGTCCTTGGTCGCTCTGGGCAGGGTTATACTCTCGACTTTCGAATTCGACGGAAGACTAGGCCGCTGATTGTGAAGACCATGACAACCGGCTCGCGAGCGGCGGCCGAGACGATGGTTAGCAGCACGGTTCGCATGTTCTACGACCTCGCCCGCACAAGCGGGTTCGATGAACAGCCTGTTGCAGTCTTTGACGATAGTGAGGACGTCTGGTCGCCATCGCAGTTCGAGTTGGTGGGCAGCCTCGCGCCATGCGTACTCTGGTCGCACCCCGACGAGTTGGTGCGACTTGCGGCGGCGTAGGGCTGAACAAGGCTTGCTGGCCATCACCCAGCCGACTTGCTAGCAACAACGATCCGGACCGAATACGCGCCAGGGGCCTGTTCGACGGCAAAGCCCACCCGCGGATCGCGGTCGTCGACAGCCAGCCACTCTGCAACCGCATCCCTGGTTGCTTTCATCGCGGCAACTGCGTTGTCATCGTCGAGCCGGCGCGGAGCGACACGTACGAGAGTCACGACCCACGGACCGGGCGGTGGCTCGAAGCGATCAAGCTGTCATCGCCGGTCCGCCGGGGTCCCGTTTTCGCCGGGATCGCCGGGACCCAGGGACCCACCCGCTGGCGCGGGTGCGGTTCTTCGCCCATGCCTGCCGCCGCCGGGGGCGTGCGTGGCGTAGGGCGCTCGCGAGGGAGTCGTGGCGCTGCCGGAGGAACGGTTCCGTCTCCGGAGGGGAGTGGCGAAGGGGGAATCAGGATTTGGCCATGCGGAAGCTCTTTTCCAGGACGAAGTGTTCTGAACGCTCGGTGAGCCGTTCGGCGATGACCTGGGCGTTGAGGGCATCGGGAAAGACCTTCGTCCAGTCCTTGAAGGCGCGATTGGTGGTGATGCAGGTCGAGCGCCGGAAATCGTAGCGTTCGGAGATCACCTGAAAGGCCAGCTTGGCCTGTGCCGCGTCCATGGCGAGGACGGCGAAGTCGTCGATGACCAAGAGCTCGGCGCGGACGTATTGGCGTAAGGCTCGTTCGAGCATGCCGTGCAGCTCGGCGCCGTGCAGATGATTGAGCATCTTGGGAGCCGCCACGCAGACGACGCGCTTGGTGGCTTGACATGCCTGGTAGGCCAAGGCGCGAGCGAGGAAGGTCTTGCCGGTGCCTGGCGCGCCAATGAAGAGCGGATTGATGCCATGGGCAAGAAAGCTCAAGTCGTGCAG
Source organism: Polyangiaceae bacterium (assembly GCA_035622655.1). Classification (GTDB taxonomy): domain Bacteria; phylum Myxococcota_A; class Polyangia; order Polyangiales; family Polyangiaceae; genus Palsa-1150. Next base: position 377 of record DASPUY010000256.1, on the reverse strand, counting down.
AGCGAGGTACCGAGCGCGCATCTTTTTGCGTGCGGCATCGAAGTCGAAGTCGAACGCGTCGATGGTGTTGATCTCGGGAAAGTGCGCGTCACGGATGCGCCGCTCGATGGCACTGCGCAGTCGACTCTGTTTTTCCTCATCACAGAGACGATCGACCACGTCGAGGGCCGAGAGGTTTTCCTTGGCCGCCTGCGCGAGAAGCGCGCGAACGGCGTTGGCCATGCCGGGAAGCCTGAGCCAGCGCAACTTTTCGATGAGCAGCTCGAGCAAATCGTGCTGCTTCATGGCGTTGTGCGTCGGGTCGAGGGGTCGGCGGGGTCACGGGTCATGGGCGTGGCCGGCAGCTGGTCGTAGACGGCCATGTCGGGCTCGGGCAC
>DASPUY010000255.1:0-84521 GCA_035622655.1 Polyangiaceae bacterium | reverse complement strand
CGAGAGACCCTGAAGCGCCGGCCTGGCGCGCCTCCGGTTTCGGCCTGACGGTCATTCAGGTGGTCGAATCGGGCTGCCGCCCATCGTCACCAGGTCGCGTCGACGTCGGAGTCGGCGTCAGACATCGCGTCGGTTGCGCCGTCACTCGCGGCGTCGGGGTTGGCCGCGTCCGAGGCCGCCTCTGCGTCGGGTCCGCCGTCGCCAAGGGACGAAGACCCTCCGGCAGACGAGGCGGTGCCGGACGCGTCGGCGGCGTTGGCGTCGGCGGCCTCGACCGTGGCGTCGCTGACAGCCGAGCCCCCGGTCGTCAAGGGCGTGGCGGCATCCTCGGCAACGGTCGATGCATTCCCGCTGGCCGCGGCAACGCTTTCGGTCGGAACGGGCGGCAGCGGCTGGGGAGTCAGATCGCACCCCGCGACCGTGTGCGCGGCGAGAAGGGCGAAGGCCGCGAGCCAGCGGAGACGCCGCTGCGATCCGGCAACGATCCGTTTCATTCGTCGACGTCCGCAGCGTCGCCTGGGGCGTCGCCGTCGGCCTTGCCCGTCCCTGCCGCGGCGTCGCCGCAGGTCCCGCTTTCGGTCCCGAGGCCGCCACCGTCGCCGCATTCGTTCGCGACGGCATCCGCACCGTCGGCGGCATCCTCTCCCCCGTCCGCCGGTTCATTGGCCGCATCCCCCGACGCGTCCGGCGGCAGGCCGCCGTCGAGACCCGCCTCGGTCTCCGACGCATTGGAGGCGCTGGCGGATCCGCCCCCTGCTCCACCGCCGGACGAGCTGCTCTCCGAAGTCGAGACCAACATCCCGGCATCGCTGCTATTGGGGCCGCTGCTGCTGGGGCTCTGTCCACCGGCGTTGTTGCCGTTCGACGAAAAGTTGCTCTCGGGAGGCAGCGGCTGCGGGCTCAGATCGCACGCAAGGCTTGCGCAGAGAAGGCCCCCTGCGATGGCGCGTCGCATCCTCCGCGTGCTCGGCACGATCCGTGCGCAGCCCATTCTGCCCCGCAGCAAGGAAAGCACGGCGGATGCCACTTGGCATTTTTCGGTGGAACGCCGCGATCAAGACGGGTTGCTTCGGTGCGAGCCGCGCCCGCGAGATCCGGGTTGGCTCATTACGGCACAGCGGACACCGGACCGCTCGGATTTCTTGAGCACCCGCCCCGTGCGTGATACCCCGGTCCGGCGATGGAGACGAACCCGGCCGAAAAGCAAGACCTGTCGCCGCGCATGCGCCGGATGCTCGAGCGCATCTACGACATCGATGGCGTGGTCGCCGCACGCGTCTGGCAATGGCCGGGCCGGGTGGCCGTGGGGGTTCAAGCCGGTTCCACCACTTCGAGCGGAGACCTCCTGAAGCGCGTCGAGGTTGCCGTCGCTGGCCTTCGAGAGGCCGGCGAAGTGTGGGATTTCGGTATCCTTCAGGACACCGCACCCTGACGAACCCCTCGTCGTCGGCCTCCCGCGATCGCAGGGGCCCCCGCCGACGTCAGCGCGGGCTGACGCTCAGTTCGAGATGAAGATCGCCTCGATCTCGGCCTTCACCTGGTCTTCGGTCTGCCCTCTGGCAATCGCGATCTCTTTGACAATGAGCGACCGCGCCGTATCCAGCATTCGACGCTCACCGAAGCTCAACTGCTTATCCGTCTTAAGCCGGTAAAGGTCGCGAAGCACCTCGGCGACATCGTAAATGGAACCGGTCTTGATCTTGTCCATGAAGCCGCGATAACGGCGGTTCCAGGTCTGGTTGTCGAAGGCGATGGTCCGCTCTCGCAGAATATCGAAAATTTCCCGAATCTCCTGCTCGCAGATGACTTGCCTGAGTCCCACTGCTCCGGCATTCACCACAGGCACCATGATCTTGCGATCAGTATCCAGAATTCGCAGCACGTAGAATTTTTGTCGGCTGCCTGCGATATCTTTTTCTTCGATTCGGATGACCTCAGCAACACCCTGTGCAGGGTACACAGCCTTGTCGCCGACCTTGAACTTCACGTCCGTCGCAGCTTGCATAATATCTCCTTGCGATGATGCGTCCGGGCAAGCCGCAACCCGCCGGCTGACGCGGCCTACGGTAAATTCGCCCCGCCGCTGAGATCAGCCGGGGAGAAAACGAACGGCCCCGCTGTTTGATTCCGTGCGGGGCAACCGGGCGGCAACTCAGTGACGCCGAGGTCACGAAAAAAGGCATGCGCACCTTAGTAGTTCGCCACCGTCATGTCAACGTCTTTTTTGCTCACCAGCGCCCGCAAAAGGCTCTCTCGTCCCTGTCCGTCGTCCCTCGGTTTCTCGGCCTCGGTCTCTTTCTCGGCCTCGGTCTCTCCGCCCTCGGTCAGTCGGTCGGAGCTGGACCGCGAACGAGCTCTTCCGCAAGACCCCAGCGCACGCCCCGATCGGAGACGACGAGCGCGGGGGCATTCCACCTTTCGAGCAATGTCAGCGTCACGATTCCGCCCGCTACGATGACATCAGCCCGCTTCGGTTCCATTCCCGGAATGTTTCGCCTCGACTCGAGGTCGACCGTTGCGAGGCGATCGATGGTCGCCCGAATGTCCTCTCGAGCCAGCACGGCGCCATGGGCGCGCGCGCCATCGTAAGGGACGATGCCGAGTCCGACCGCGGCGAGCGTCGTTACCGTACCGGCGACGCCCACGGCGGTGGCACCGGGTTCGAGCTCGGGCACACCGCGAAACGTATCGAGCGCGAAGCGCTTGATGGCGTCGAGCTCCGCCGCCGAGGGAGGGTCGTGCGTGACGAAGCGCTCCGTGAGTCGCACGCTCCCGATATCGAAGCTCTCGGCAAACCGCAGCACCGGATGGGGCTTGCCCATTTGACCGACGACGACCTCGGTGCTGCCTCCGCCGATGTCGATCACCGCAATTTCCCGGCTGCGCTGGCCGAGCGAAAGGCCGCTGAGCGCCCCGCGGAAAGTCAACCGTGCCTCCTCCTGTCCGGAGAGCACTTGCGCGTCCACTCCAAACGACGATCGCACGTGCGCACGCAGCGATTCGCCACCCGCGGCGTCGCGCATCGCGCTCGTTCCCACGATGGCAATCCGGTCGACGCCTGCTTTGCTCACGAGTGAAGCGAATTCGTCGAGCGACGCGACCGTCCGCGCGATTGCCTCGGGCGCCAGACGCCGATATCGGTCGACCCCCTCTCCGAGACGGGTGATCGTCGCGCGCTCGAGAATGGGAAATAGCGTTCCGTCGGAATCGCACTCGGCCACGAGCAGGAGCGTCGTGTTGGTGCCGATGTCGATCGTCGCGACGCGCATCTCGGTCCCTTGGTCCGCCGTCGCCGCGGATCCCACGCGGGCGCGAGCTCGGGGCCCGCGCCCCGGACGCTCAGTTCGCCATGTCCTTCAAATTGAGCATCTCTTCTACGTTTGGCTGGAGCACGATCTCAACGCGCCGATTCTTGGCCTCTTCCACCGCCGTCTGCTGCTCGACCGTCCCAGCAACCGGATCCATTTGCCCGTAACCGGCAGCCGCCCAGTGCGTCGAATCGAGGCCGCCGCCACTTGGAATTCCCTTGCGATCGCCGCCCTTGTCCGGCGTCACGAGGAAGGTCAGGACCTGCCGCGCCCGCATGACGCTCAAACCCCAGTTGTCGAAATACGCGCCGCCGTACGGCTCCTTGTCGGTGTGACCGGCGACCTGGAAGTTGCGGCTGCTGAGGGTCGTATCGCCCTTGATGACGTCGGCGACCTGTTTGAGGATTTTCTTGCCCTCGCCTTTGAGCGAGTCCTTGCCGGAGTCGAACAGGATGTCTCCCGGTAATTGGATGACCATGCGATTCTCACGCACGGTGACCTTGAGCCCGACACTCGTGAGCTTGTCCAGGCGACTCTTGAGATCCCGAAATCGGGCCTTCATCTCGTCCAGTTGCTTGAGTCGCGCTTCGTATTCCGACATTGCGTTGCGAAGTTTGGTTTTCTCTTCCTCGGAACGAGAGAGGCCCACGCCCAGATCCTTTAGCTTCGCCTTGAGATCATCGATTTGCTGCTGAGCGTCCGTGTATTTTTGCTCGTCGTCCGCGTGTCGCTTGTTGGCTGCATCCAGGTCCGCCTGGAGCTTCGACATGGCACGCAGCTTATCCTGCCATTCGTCTTCGCTATGGCCACAGCCCACGAGCGCCAACGAAACCGCAATTGCGGCAAGGAGCAAGCCCACACGGAATCTCAACATGTGCATCGTTGACCTCGTCTCGGAGTGCTGCGGTGGATTCTCTCGTTGCGAAAGTTGTTCGACCCTATCGATCGACGTCGAGAGGGTCAAGCCACGCGCCCGGCCGTGGCGCCTCCCCCGAGGCCCAAGGCAGAGCCAGATCACCCGCCGCAATTTTTCGATTGACAGATGACGTACGTGACCATATACGTCATCTCAGACTGCCTCACCTCAAGGAGGGACCATGGCTGCGAAGAAGGGTGCGAAGAAGACCAAAAAAGGTGCCAAGAAGACCAAGACCACGAAAAAGGCCGCGAAGACGGCCAAGAAGCCAGCAAAGCGCAAGGCGGCCAAGAAGCCAGCCAAGCGGGCAGCCGCCAAACGGCCCGTGAAAAAGGCGGCGCCTCGGTCCGCTGGAAAGACCCCCGCGGCAGCGAAGGCTGCCCCGAAGGCCGCTCCGCCGGCCGGCGTGCCGTCAATGTTGGGCGGTGCTCCGACGTCGAGCCACGGCCCCGACGACGGAGAAGAGTAAAAGCTTATCCTTTGCTTGGGTTTGGCTCGGATTCTGCGAATCCGTACCTTGCCCGCAGTCCCATCGAGCGGGCTCCGAGGAACGGGCGCCTCACGCAAGCGAGACGCCCGTTCGCATTTTTAGCGGTCCCGACGGGACAGCGCGGGGCGTTCGACGGTTGAGCTGGCTTACAGCCGAGCTCGGCAACAGCAGCGTGGTTCGGCCCCCCTTCGGCGGCGTCAGGGGGACGACCCCGACGACGTGTGCCGCGGATGAAAGTTGAACGGGTACGAAGCCCTCGTTTCGTATCCTCCGGGGCTTGGCGCGAACCGGATTCGCTTGATGATGCCGACGATGCACGCAGCGGCTTGAGGCTCAACGATCTGGCTCCGGGCCGTATCGAGCGCCGCTTGCGAAACGATCCCCTTGGGATCGATCGTGAAGGACACGACCAGATCCCCCTCGATTCCGGGGTGGCTCGCGAGGGCCTTGTCGTAGCACGCGCGCGCCTCGTCTCGATGCGCGATGACGATGGCGCGGATGTCCTCGATACCCCGGCCGGGCTCGTGAGCGCGTCCGCGTCCGGCGCTGGCCGAAGGGGCGGGGGAGGCTGTCGGCTGCGACTCCGCGAGCTTGACGCCCGACGTCTCGCCGCCGTCGCCCAGCGCGTTCGTCGTGGTCGACGGTTCGGGCGGAGCCGCGGGCGGCCGCGCGTCCGCCTCGACGCTCACCTCGGCGGATTTGGCGCCCGGAGCCGACCCCGCCTCGCTCCCGCCGCACGCCGCGCACGCCACGAGACCGATCCCCGCGAGACTTCTACCGATTGAGAATCGAACTGTGCGCATGTTCTTTCCTCGGGGCTCTGCGTCCCTCCGCGGATTCAGCTGGCGACTTTGAGAAAGGGCTCCCACTCCTTGAACTTCGACCCACTGCCCAAAAGGATCTGCGCGGTCATCGTCCACTTGGGGCGGAACGGGCGGCAAGCCAGCCGCATGTTTGCCTCTTCGGGCGTCCTCCACCCTTTGCGCAGGTTGCAGGCGCGGCAGGCCGTCACGAGATTCTCCCAAGAGTCGTCCCCCCCGCGCGAGCGCGGGACGACGTGGTCGATGTTCAGATCGCGAAGCGGTGGCCGCTTGCCGCAATATTGACACTGGTGAGCGTCCCGGAACATCAAGTTGCGCCGGGTCAGGCGAACCGTGACACGCGGCGTTCGATCGTAACGAAGCAAGTGCACCACGCGGGGCACGCGAAGCTCTCCTCCGACGAGGGGAATGGCGTCGTCGTCGTTGCGCACGGGGAGACCACGCCACAACCCGAAGTCGTACGACTCACCGCCGTCGTCGAGCGCGAGCGCGACGCCGCCGTAGAGCAGAACGACCGCGCGCTTCACTGTCGTCACCTGCACGGGCAGCAGATGGCGATTCAGCACCAGTACTGGGAGCGAGAGCACGTCAGTCATCGATCGCGAAGAGCGGCTCCGTCGTTCTGCCACGTGCGAAGCGGTGCTGCAGCTGGACCGATCCAACCGCTATCGAAGCGGCGGACGCAGCATACACTAAAGCGCCGCCGCATGGCGTGGAACGCCATGGGGCTTCGCCCGCGCACTTCGTGCGCGAACGCCGCTTTGTTCTTTCCTCGGGGCTCTGCCCCGCGCTCGCTTCGCTCGCTCCCCCAAACGCGCTCCCGCGCGTTTGCTCGAGCGCCGGCGTCGGCCCGAGATCGCAGGCCGATGGCGCTTTCGAGACGCGACGTTGACGGCCGAACTTCGGAAGGTATCTTTTGCGGAACGCGATGGCGGCCGGCCACAATTCTCCCCTGCCCGCGACGCCGGGCAAGCGGACGTCGAGTCGATCCTGCCAGGACGCCGATGATTCCCGGAGCAGGCGCTGGGCGGGCCCTGCGACGGCCATGGCGGTAGCGATGGCTGCGGCGGCCATCGCCGTGCTGGTCCTGACCGGCATGCAGAGTAGCGCCATCTATTCGAAGCCGGTCGATCAGCTGCTCGCGCAGAAGGCGAAGTTTCTCGGACGCCCCGTCCGGGCCGACGGCCTCCTCGTCCACGGCTCGCTCGTCAAACGCGATCAGCCGTGCGAGTACCGTTTCACGATCGAGAAGAACGGGGCCGAATTGCCCGTCCGCTTCGCCCAGTGCGTCGTGCCGGACACGTTCCGGGACGTTGCCGGGATCGACGTCGGCGTCACGGTCGAGGGAGAGCTCCAGTCGAACGATACGTTCGAGGCAACGAGCGTTCTCGCGAAGTGTCCGAGCAAGTACGAAATGCAGCAGCGTAAGCAGCACGGCGAGGAGATGCCCCACGGTCCGCTGGCCGTTGGACAGCCGCTGCCGAGCATGAACGTGCAGGCGCTCCCCTAGTTCTTTCGTGGGGGTTCCAGGTCAACGGAGCGCGCGTCCCCTCACGCCTCACGCCTCACCGCTCGTGGCTCGCGGAAGGTTGCGGCATGACTTGCGTCCGCGCCTGGGCCCGAGTTTGACAGTGGGATCTTGGTGATTCGCCCCGACCCCTTTATGATGCGGGCTTACTCTGAAGAGGATGGCGCGATTGGTTCGGACCCGGGTGCTCGCGATCGGCTTTTCGGCTTTGTTGGTGACCGCGTTGCCTGCGATCGCTCAGCAGCCGCCGGTCAAATATCCGCCTCCCTGTGATCCGAGCCAGGTGACCAAGTCGGACGTCGACCGCGCGCACTCGGTCTTCCTCAGCGGCAAGCAGTACCTCGAAGAGTCCAACTACGACAAGGCGATCGGCTACTTCGACGACGCCTACTCAATCGATTGCAGCATCCACGCTATTTTGCCAATCATCGCCACGGCGTACGAGCGCAAGGGCGACAAGGCCGAGGCCATTCGCGCGCTCGAGGAGTACGTCAAGCGCGCGCCCGACGCGGCCGATCACGAGGTCATCGAGCGTCGCATCAAGAACCTGAAGGACCAGCTCGCGCGCGAGGCTCCTGCCCCACTGCCCGCGGCGCCCACGGCCAGCGCCGCGCCCTCCCCCTCCGCCGCTCCGGCGCCGGCCGCAGAAGCGTCCGCGGCCCCGGTCGCGAGCGCTCCTCCGGCGCCCCCCCCGCCGGCGGCCCCTGCCCCGTCGTCGACGAGCGCGAACGAGCAGCACAGCGCCTTGCCGTGGGTTGCCGTCGGAATAGGCGGCGCCGCGGTCGCGGCAGGGATTGTCCTTTACGCGGTGGGCGCAAGCGACGTTTCTTCCGCAAGCTCGCAGTGCAACGCGGCTCGCCAGTGCGGCACGCAGTCTCTCGTCTCGCAGGGCAACGACGGACGCACCCTCGAAACGGTGGGGGGGATTGTCGGTGGGGTTGGGTTGGCCTTGGCCGCCGTCGGGTTGATCTGGCATTTCGTCGAGAAGCCCGCGCCTGCGAGCGCCTCGGGCGCGATAAGGCCGGTCGTGGCTCCTGGCTACGTCGGGGCCGTAGGCGAGTTCTGACCGCACACGGGAGCCTTCGGCCTTCGACGGGCGCGCGCGAGCGCGGTACCATGGGAAGATGCTTTTCTCGCAGCCAAAACCGCACCGAGCCGTGCGGCAAAGCGGCAAAGAAGAGCTGCGGGCATCGGTTCTCAAGACCTACCTGCTCCGCGTACGCTCCGAGCGCGGCGAGCGCGCCGTGGCTCGACTCTTGGCGACCGCCGAGATCGACCCCGGCGCCGTCGACAACGAGACGGGATGGGTCAGTCAGGTCGCCGCCAAGAGGGCTTTGCGGGCGGTCGCGCAGCTTCTCGGGCGAGACGCCATTCGACATCGCGGCCCCTGGGCGACGCACCCCGAAGCGCTCGGCGTCCTCGTGCGGATGCTGCGCGCGAGCACGCGTCCGCTCGATGCGTTTCGTTACCTCGCGCAGAACCATCGCGAGACCACGCGGGTCGGCAACTGGAGCATCGAGGAGCTTCCCGGCGAACGTTCGTTGCGAAGCGGTCGCATCGAATCCGTACGAATGACGTATCGCGCCCATGCGGAGGCCGACGACTCACCCGAACGCGCGGATGCCGGTGGAGAGGAGCTCCTCTGCGACGCTCGCGCGAGCGAGCTCTCGAGCATTCCCCAGATCTGGGGGCTGGACGAGGCCGCGGTCGAGCACGAGAGCTGCCTGGCGAAGGGCGCCCATGCGTGCGTTTATCGACTTCGCTGGGCATGCGGTCGCGGGTCGCGCCGGGGTCTGATCGTCGGAGCGCTGGGGGCGTCCCTCGCGTGCGGCGTGCTCGTGGCCCTGACCGGAGGAACGCTCGCGGGCGTGCTCGCGGCGGCGCTCGGCGCGGTCCTCGGTGGCGGCGCCGGCGCGATGTGGGATCGAGCGCAAGAAGAGCGGGCCTCACGGGTCTTCGAGCGCAATCGCATCGCGGCGCTCGAACGCGGGCTCGAGCTCCGAGGCGATGTCGGCGCGGCGCCCGGCGATCTGACCGGCACGGTGCTCGGGGGCAAGTACCGCATCGGGCGCAAGATTGGCTCGGGGGGCATCGGCGTCGTCTACACGGCGGAGCACGTCACGCTGGGTCACGAGGTCGCGGTGAAAGTCCTTCGTGGTGCCGCAGCCCGCGACGGCGGTGAGATCGCGAGGCTGCGCCGTGAAGCGTACATCCAGGTCCACGTCGAGCACCCGAACGTCGCGCGCGTATTCGATCTCGATCAGATGTCGGATGGCAGCATCTACGTTGTCATGGAGCGTCTGAACGGTTGCTCGCTCGCGGAAAAGCTGGGGCGCGAGCGGCTGCTCGCGCCCGGGTACGCGACCGCCGTCTTCGTGCAGGTATGTCGCGCGCTGGACGCCGCGCACCGCAAGGGCGTCGTGCATCGCGACCTGAAGCCGGGGAACATCTTTCTCTGTGACGACGGCGTCTCGAAAGTCCTCGATTTCGGCATGAGCAAGCTGACCAGCGCGGAGTCGCTGACCCAGACGGGATACACACTCGGCACGCCCGAGTACATGGCGCCCGAGCAATGCGTGGGAGCTCAGGTCGAGCCCCGGACCGACGTCTACGCCCTGGGCATCATGATGTACGAAGCGCTGACGGGGGAGCTTCCGATCGTCGCCCACACGCGGCGCGAGCTGCTCGATTTGCATCAACGCCAGATACCGATGCCGATGAGGCAGCGCCGGCCGGACCTTCCCATTCCGGAGCTGCTCGATCAGGCGATCATGAAATGTCTGAAGAAGCGGATCAACGAGCGGCCGAAGAACGCGGCCCAGCTCGAGCAACTGCTGCTGGCCGTGCCGCCCGAGACTCTGGTTCACGTGTACCCTCCGAGCCTGACGGCGGTCCCTCCGGCCGGATTCGGTCACGATCCGCATGCGCATACCGCGCCCGGGCCCGTGGTCCCGCAGGACCGCCACGACAAGCAATAGGCGACGGCGCCCCGATCATCCTCGCAGCAGCCAGACGAGCCCGGCCAAGCTGACCGCGAGAACGCCTACGGCCGCGGTCATCACCGCAACGTCGGCGGCGGACCAGCGGCGGCGGCTCGGGGCGTGCCCGCCCGCACCCCCCTCAGGCGCAGCGATCCCCGAGACCGCATGCGGAGGGCCGGCGGCCGCGGCGGCTGGCGCGGAATCGCTCTCTTCCCCGCTCGAGCCGGAGGCCGGCGGTCGATCCGGACCCGCGGGCGGCAACGGTACGGCCGCGCCAGACGAGGGGCCCGGAGGCGAGCCGTCGACGGGCGCGCGAAGGCCGTCGGCGGCTGCGGAGGAGTCGCTCGCACGCGACTCTGCCGAGGCAATCGGCTCGTCGGGCGAACCTTCGATGCGCGCGAGAGCTTCGACGAGCGGCTCCTCGAGCGAGAGAACCGTCCGGCCGACCTGGACCATCTGAGCGGGACGCCAGACCGCCGGCTGGCGGGGACTGACGCGCGCCGCGCCGACGGACGTTCCATTTTTCGCACCGGTATCGATGACCACGACGGCTTCACCTTTGCGCATGACGCGAAGGTGCTCGCGCGAAACGTCCGGGTCGTTCAGTTGCAGGTCGCAGTGCGGCGCGCGGCCGATGACGTACTCGTGTCCGACTCGCGTCAAGAGGAGCGCGCTGCCCTGATCGGTGCCTTCGACGACGCGCACTCTGATCGTCGAGTCGGCTTCCGCCGCTTCGATCGCCTCGGCGACCAGAGCCAGGGCGAGGTCGCGCGTGGCGACGGCCAGGTCGCGTGTGACCGGGTTTCGATCGACCCGAAACTCCAGGCAGATTCGTCCGACCCGCACGCGATCGCCAGAACGCACGAGACGCGAGGTGTTCGGCGCGATGCGCACGTCACCGACGAACGTTCCGTTGGTGCTTCCCTCGTCCACCAGCACGAACTCGGCGCCCTGAGCCCGCAGCGTGGCGTGGCGATGGCTGACGCTCGTGTCGGGCAGACGCACATCGCTACCGGGGCCGCGGCCGATGACCACGCGCTGCGTTCCGTCGAAGGTCAGACGCGCCTTCTCGGGTCCGCCCGCGCGGACGATGACCGTGATCCCCATCGCCGGCGCTCACATCGACGGAAGGGCGTCGCGCGGCGTGCGATAGTCGCCCGAGTGGCGCTCTACCCAGGCGATGATGCGCTCGGCGACATCCCGGCCCACGTGGCGGCTCAGCTCCTGGATGCCGGTGGGTGACGTGACGTTGACTTCCGTCAACTTGCCTCCGATGAAGTCGAGACCGACAAACACGAGTCCGTCCGCGGTGAGCCGTCCCGCCATTTCGGCGACGACCTGGCGTTCGGCGGCAGTCACCTCACAAGGTTCGACCCGACCGCCCGCATGGATGTTCGAGCGCACGTCGTCGTCGCGAGCAATCCGGTTGATCGCTCCCAGCACTTCCCCGTCGAGCACGAGGACTCGCTTGTCCCCCTCGCGGACTGCGCTCAAGTACTCCTGCACCATCGCGTGCCGGGTGCCCTCGCGCGTGATGGTGTCGACGATCGACCGGGTATTCCGGTCCTCGTTCGACACGACCAGGACGCCGTTGCCCCCTGCTCCGTCGAGTGGCTTGACGACCGCGGTTCCCATCTCCGAGATGAATCGGTGGATCCGCTCGCGGCTCGTGGTCACGAGGGTGCGGGGCATGTATTTCACGAAGTGAATCGCGTAGAGCTTCTCGTTCGCCTCGCGCAGGCCGCGCGGGTCGTTCAAGACCAGTGCTTTGCCTCGCAGCCGCTCCAGCATGAGAGTCGCGTGCAGGTATTCGGAGTCGAACGGCGGATCTTTGCGAACGAAGACGCAGTCCGCCTCCGACAATCGAAGATCGTGTCCCGCGCCAAGCGAAAAATACGGTTCGGCGTCGCTCAAGCGCAGGGGACGAACGTTCGCCCAGACGTCGCCATCGTGGACGTAGACGTCTCGCAGCTCACAATGATGGCAGACGTGCCCTCGACGCTGCGCTGCACGCTGCATCGCAAACGTCGTGTCCTTGTCGACCGCGACCCGATCCATCGGGTCCATGACGAAGACGAACCGCATCCCGAAGCGAGCATAGCCGCCGCGTGGCGAGCTGTCGTCCGCGAGCGAGGAGTCGGGCCCTCGCGTCCGCGTCGGCGCGTACCGTCACCGATCGTCGTAGACCATCGCGGCGAGCTGCGCCGTCTCGTCGGGATCGAGGTCGCTCGCCACGAGGTACCCCTCGCCGGCCCGCTGCGTCGCCGCGACCGAATATCCCTTCTCGCGCCCTACCCGGATCTCCGCCGCGCCCACGGAACGCGGCGCCAGATTGGCGGTGCCGCCTTGAATTTTCTGCGCGTCGTAAACGAAGACGCTCACGCGCCGGGTATCCTCTCCCGAGCCCAGGACGTATTGGAGCATCGCTGCTCGCTGGGAACGAAACGGGACGACCCTTCCACCGACGAGGCGCGCGCCGGCGCGTTCGAAGCTCCCAGGTCGCACCGGGACTCCCACCCAGCGCTCCAGACCCCGCACCGCCTGTGCGTTGGTGGCTTCCGGGGGAAGAGGTTGGGAGTGTTCCGCGACCAGTTCCGCAAGGAGATCATCGCCAAAGCCAGCGTGCACCTCGTTTGCCGGCGATTGAAAAGCGCGCGTCGCCGTTCCCCACATCAGTGCGATCCCGGCGGCGACTGCCAGCGGCACCGAAGTTCTCCACGCCGACGGACCGAGAACCGTCGGTGGGAACCTCGACGCATTCGCTTCGCCTTCCGCAGTCCGCGCTTCTTCGCGGATGCGCTCGCCCGTCATGGCATTGCCGATCCGCTCGCGCAGGCCGACCGGAGCGGCCGAGCGCACGACGCGCTTCAGCGACCCGCGCATCGCACGAAGCAGCTGCACTTCCTCGCGGCATCCCTCGCAGACAGCGACGTGCTCGTCGATGTCGAGCAGCTTCGACGCTTCGAGCTCACCATCGAGATACGTGCCGAGCATCCGCGCGCGGTCGCGGCACTCGTGCGTGGTCATGCCGCACCTCGTTTGCGGACGCGGTACTCGGCCAGGTTGGCCGTCTTGTTGTCGTCGGCGCTCCCGGCATCCGCGGGCTCGACGCCGCCCGCGCCCACGCGGTCCTCGCCTCTCACGATCCCGAGTGCCAGCGCGTGATTGTAGAGTGAGCGCTGCAATATCTTTCGACCGCGGTGCAGTCGGCTCATGACCGTCCCGATCGGGCAGCCCATGATCTGAGAAATCTCTTCGTACGAGAACTCCTCGACATCGCAGAGGACGACAGCAAGCCGAAACTCCGGCGGAAGCAGGTCGAGAGCGCGGCGGATCTCCTCCTCGACGAGCGGCGTGAGGGCGATCATCTCCGGATGCCGAAGCTGTCGCATCGTGCTCGCGCTGACCCACCCATCGGCCAGTGGGTCCGCGTCCGGACCGTCGAGCACCGAGCGCTCCAGCCCCCCCCGCCGGTATTTGTTGATGAACGTGTTCGTGAGAATTCGAAACAGCCACGCTTTGAGGTTGGTTCCAGCGTGAAACTGCTGTCGCGCTCGCATCGCCTTGACGAACGCGTCCTGAACCAGGTCCTCGGCGTCGGTGGGATTCCGCGTCAGCTTGCAGGCCACGCCATACATGGCGTCGAGGTGCGTCAGTGCCTCATCGGCGAACGGGTCGCTCTTCGGCGCTACTTCGGGCGGGGCAGGAGGCATCGCTGGTCAACCTCGTTGGGCGTTCTTCTCGGCTCGTCGATTCAACAATCCACGCGATCCGCTATTCCTCAAGCTAAGGCTCCAACACGCCGTCGTCAGCCGAAAAGCAACCCGCGTCAGCCAGGAAGGCGACCCGGCTGCGACCCTGAAATGAATCGATTTTTTCGGGCTGCGTTTTTGAAGCCGTACCTGCAGCAGCCCCGACGTGCGCGGATGGCGCATGACCGGGCCCCGTTCGCCGGATCAGCTGGCATCCGGAGGGCGTCCCTTGAGAGCGCGTTCGAGCTCATCTATGCGTTCGTTCAGCCTCCGGACTTCTTGCTGGAGCTGCTGAAGGGGGCGAAAGCTCGCCAGAATCGACTGGATCCGATCATCGAGCTGGTGCTGCACCACCTCGAGTCGCTCCTTGGCCTGATCGACGAGCGTCGGTTTCAATTCCTTCGATGGCGGCACCTCGACCTCCGGGGTTTTTCCGCCGGGAATGAGGCGGCCGATGGGGCCCTCGCGCAAATCGGCAAGGACCTTCTCGGTTCGTGAATGGATGAGCTCTCTCAATGTTTGTAGCGGAACGCTGCGGGAATGGGCCTTCTGCTCCTCGTAGATGATCTGCGCAAGAGTGACCTCGGTGAGGTCGTCTTTCGTGTTGTTGTCGATGATCTGGACTTCTTCGCCATCCCGGACCATCCCGGCGATCTGAAGCAGGGTCACGTAACGGCTGTCCTTGGTGTCGTAGAGCTTGCGGTTCGAGTAACGCTTGATCATCCGTTTCGGCCTGTCGGCCTGCGAGGACGGCGCTCCGACTGCCTCGGATTTGGAATCGACCATAGGTCTCCTCGTGTGCGCGCTGCGGGGCGCCTGACCGCTTTGGCTACGATACATCATCGCGATCTTTTGGCCGACGGTTTTGGCCGACTCGCAGCGCGCGTACTCGCCCCGCGGGCGCAACTCGCGCCCTCGGCGGCCGGCCGTTTTCGCGCTCGGGTCGAGTGTGTCCCTGTATTCCAGTGATTACAGCGCCAGCTGCACGAGGCGATCGATTTCGCTCGCATCGGCGGCCCCGGTTCGAACGGCGACGACCACTCCCGCTCGCGAGACGACGACCAGGGTAGGCAACTCCTCGACTCGGTACTCGCGCGACGCTTCCCCCGACGCGTCCCGGACGATCGGGTAACTGAGTCCGTGACGAACCGCGTACTCACCGGGATCGCCTTGCCCCGGCGAATCCATGTCGATCCCGACGACAGTGACCCCGCGGTCCCGCCACCGCCGCGAGACGCCGTCGAGGACGGGCGCCTCGGCGCGACAATGCGTGCACCACGTGGCCCAGAAGTCGAGGAGCACCGCTCGGCCCCGAAGCTCCTGCAGACTCAGGGTGGCCGCGGTCTTCTCGAGAACCGCGCCGTTGGCGACCAGGCCGAGTCGAAAGTCGGGGGCTTGTCGTCCGACCAGAGCCCCGTGGGCGGGAAACGACCGCGCGTACACCCCGAACCCGACCAGCACCGCGAGCACGATCCCGAGAGCGCCCAGCGTGTCGCGCAGCGCAACGGGTTCGCGGCTCACGGGCGGGTCCGTTAGCACGCCGCTGCGACTCGGGCCTCTTCGCGGGGCACAATCCCCGGGGAGGCGAGAATCCCACGCCAGGGCGAGATCACGCGAGCGGCGCGCGGTGCGAGGCCGGAGGCGCACGCAGATCATCCCCGCGCGGATCCCGCGCCGCCGCGATGGCGAGTGAATGGGGAGGCGGCAGCGAGACGACGAAGGAAGCACCTCCCAGACGCTCGCTCCTTTCGATCTCGATCGATCCGTTGTGCTCGATGACGATCTTTTTCACGATCGCAAGACCCAATCCCGTGCCGTCCGCTTTCGTCGTGAAGTACGGATCGAACACACGATCCCGCGCCGCCTCGGGAACGCCAGACCCGTCGTCCTGGACCACGATGGCGCGCCGATCGCCGCGCATCTCCGCGGAGACGATGACGTGGCCTCTCGGGCCTCCTCCCTTCGGCTCCGGCCTCGCAGTGCGCACGGCTTCCACGGCATTGCGGACGAGGTTGACGAGGACGCGCCGCAGCATCTGGCGATCCACCGCGACGGGCATCGCATCGTCGGGAACATCCCACCGGACGTCGACGTCCGGCGCTGCAATCCCCTCTTCGGTCGGATCGTCGGGCATCTCGGTGCCGAGGTGCAGCAGCTGTTCGGAGCACTCCTGAATGAACTCACGAAGGCTGGCCTCACGCAGCTCGGCGTGCGGGAGCCGGGCGAAGCTGGAGAAGGTCCCCACGAGGCGTCTGAGGGTGCCCACCTCTTCCTCGACGATCTCCAGGGTCGTATCGAGGAGATCGCGAAAGCGCACATCCTGGCCGCTGTATTTTCGGTGACACTCCTGAACGGCGAGCTGGATGGGCGTGAGCGGGTTCTTGATCTCGTGCGCGAGACGCTGGGCCATTTCCTGCCACGCGCCGATTCGCTGGAGGTACTCGATCCGGGCTCGCGATTGCTGCATCTCGCCGAGCATGCGGTTGAAGACGCGTGCGAGCTCCGTGAGCTCGTCGGAGCCCGTCACGGGCACACGGGCCTCGAGATTGCCTGCGGCGACCTGGTCGATGGCGTTTGCAAGACGGCCGATCCGCCGAGTGATGCCTCGCGCCAGCAAGAAGCCGAGAACGACGGTCGCGACGACGGTGATCGCCAGAAGAACGGCGAACGCCTCGAAGTACCCCGAGTAGACCTTCGTCCGTTCCCGCTCGAGCTGCGCGTAGGCGTCATGAATTCCCCCGGCCTGAACCAGCTCGAGTTCGTACCGTCGATCGAATGCAAATGTGGCGGTCAGAGTCGGACCCCCGGTCCCCGAGGACAGGCCGCGCTGCACTTCGAGCTTGCGTTCGGTCCCCTCGTTCAGCGGATGCCCGCGATCGCGCGCGGCGATCAGCCGGCCATCCTCGCCGTCGACCTCGAGGGAGACGAGCTGGGGGTACTTCGTGAGCAGCGCGGAAAGCGCGCTCGCACACCGGACCGTGTCCCGCGTACGCGCCGCCTCTTGCAGCTCGCCATCGGAGGCGATGGCGTCGGTCTGGTGCTTCATCCCGTCCTTGATGGCCCGGATGTAGTCCTTGTAGAGGTCGATTCCTCGATCGAGCTCGAGCTCGACTTCCGGCCGCAGCCAGACGGACGACGCGTAGTTGAGCAGCGAGTACGCGAGCAGCATCGCGCTCGCCAGCGGCAGGATCGCCGTGATGAGCACGACGAGCGCGAGCCTGTGCTCAGTCTTGCGAAGCATGGCTCCGCACCCGAGCCGCGCGCTCCCGCCCCGCCCCTTGGCAGGCTCGCGCGCCCTCGAGCCGGAGCGATGGGCTCAGGGTGAGCCGAGCACCGCTGAGGGAGCAGGCTCTAGTGATATGCCCTCGGGGGCGACGGCGGAGGTGCGGAGCGACGCGCCATCGACCTCGGCAGCTCGTCGAGAACCGCGCGCTCGTCGCAAAAGAGGATTGCACAATGCTTGCTGTCGGTTGCTTGCATGCGACTGCAGAGCGCAACCAAGTCCTCGTCGGCGTCCACGACGGCCCCCTCGGTCGGCTGCGCCGTGCGGGGATCGTAGACGCATTCGTCGAGAGCCACCCATCGTCCGCGATATTCCTTGCTGCGACATATCTGTGGCCACGTCAGTCGACTACCCATTTGCGCTGTTCCCTCGATTCGCCCCCAGCCGCCGCGGACCGAAGCGTCCGCCTGGCGTCTTACGGTGTGGGATTGCCCACCGACGAACGAATAACCGGCTCGCGCCGACGGGTCAAGAAGGGGGTGTTGCAGGGGTGCAACATGGGACACTTTTGTTCAGTCTGCCCGACGATGAGCCGGGTCCGGGCAGTCGTGCTAGACGGAGGAGGCCGTGACCTCTGAGCGCTGGAATCCCGATTCCTGGAGAGCAAAGGCCGACGCACAGGCCATCGAATACTCGGACCCGTCTGCGCTTGCGTCGGCGTGCGCTCGTCTGCGTGAGCTACCGCCGCTCGTGACCTCATGGGAAATCGAGCGCCTCAAGCGCTTGATTGCCGAGGCTCAAGACGGCAAGCGCTTTCTCGTCCAGGGCGGTGACTGCGCCGAGACGCTCTCCGATTGCCGGTCACCCAACATCGCCAACAAGCTGAAGATCCTTCTTCAGATGTCCCTCGTCATGGTCCATGAGGGCAAGCAGCCGGTCATCCGCGTAGGACGTTTCGCGGGGCAATATGCTAAACCGCGCACGAAAGCTGTCGAATCTCGCGATGGCATCGTTCGCCCGAGTTACTTCGGCGACATGGTCAACCGCGCGGACTTCACTGACGGCGGCCGGCGGCCGGATCCGGACAATCTGCTCATCGCCTACAGCCACGCGGCGCTCACCCTCAATTTCATCCGCTCGCTCTCCGCGGGCGGCTTCGCCGACGTGCACCACCCGGAATACTGGGAGCTTTCGTTCTTCCGGCGGGCCGGGATGGCGGACGCGCTCCGCGACGAATACGAGCGCACCACGCGTCAGCTCGCCGAGGCCCTTCGCTTCATGGAAGCCCTCGGCGAGATTACGGTCGAGGATCTCACCCGCGTGGACTTCTATACGAGTCACGAGGGGCTCAATCTGCATTACGAGTCCGCCCAGACCCGTCAGGTCCCCCGCCGCGACGGCTGGTACGATCTCACCACACACTTCCCCTGGATCGGCGAGCGAACGAGAGCGCTCGACGGCGCTCACGTCGAGTTCTTCCGCGGGGTGGACAACCCCTTGGGAATCAAGCTCGGACCGACCACGACGGCGGATCAGGTTCTGCGTCTGGTCGACGTCCTCAATCCTCGCAACGAGCCGGGAAAAATCGCCCTCGTGACCCGCATGGGCGCTGGCAAGGTCGGCGACGCGCTGCCCGGCCTCGTCGAAGTGGTCAAGCGCGCGGGACGGCGCGTCCTCTGGGTGTGCGATCCGATGCACGGAAATACCCAGACGACTCCCTCCGGCCTCAAGACCCGAGACTTCGATGACATTCTTCGAGAAGTCGAACGTACGTTCGACGTCCATGAAGCGTGCGGAACGCGTCTCGGAGGGGTCCACTTCGAGATGACCGGCGAGGACGTGACCGAGTGCATCGGCGGAGCGGCGGGCATCACGATCGATGACCTCGACCGCAACTACGCGACGGCGTGCGACCCCCGCTTGAACTACCGGCAGGCACTGGAGATGGGCTTCCGCATCGCAAAGCGGCTCGGAAGTCACCCCCGGGCCCCCACGAGGTGACGCTCGCGCGAGCGGTCTAGGTCACTGCAGCCCCAGTCGTTCGGCGATCTGAACTGCGTTGAGCGCTGCACCTTTGCGCAGATTATCGCCCACGACGAAAAGGTTGAGCGCGCCGGGAATGGCGACGTCGTCTCGCACGCGGCCCACGTAGATCGGGTCCGTTCCCGAGGCTTGAGCGGGCTGCGGATGCCTGCCCGGAGCATAGGGGCCCTCGATCAGCACTACGCCGGGCGCGCCACGCAAAAGGCTGCGCGCCTCGTCGGCGGGCAGGGGACGATGAAACTGAACGTGAACGGCCTCGGAATGCCCGTTGAGAACCGGCACGCGGACGGTGGTCGGGGACACTCCGATCTGGAAGTCCCCGAAGATTTTACGTGTCTCGTGGACGATCTTCGTCTCTTCCTCGGAATAGTCGCCCTCGCCGGGCTTCCAGTCGCAGAGCACGTTGAACGCGATCGTTCCCGGGAAAACGCGCTCATGGACGGGTCTTCCGTCGAGCAGCGCCCGGGTCTGGGCGAGTAGCTCCTCCACGGCAGCGTGTCCCTTGCCGCTGGTCGCCTGGTACGTCGAGACCACGATGTGCTTGATGCGTGCGGCATCGTGGAGCGGCTTGAGGGCAACGACCATTTGGATCGTGGCGCAGTTCGGGTTGGCGATGATGCCCTTCGATCGGCGGTTCGCCGCGTGTAGGTTCACCTCGGGAACGACGAGCGGGACTTCGGGATCCATGCGCCAAGCGCTCGAATTGTCGACGACCACGGCGCCGGCCGCAGCGGCAATCGGCGCGAACTCCCGCGAGACCGTCGCCCCTGCACTGAACAGCGCAAGGGAGACGCCCGAGAGCGCCTGAGGCGTGAGCTCCTCGACCGTCAGCTCGCCGCTTCCGAATCGCAGCTTCTGCCCCGCGCTGCGCTTGCTTGCGAGCGCAACCACCCGGCTGGCCGCAAACCGCCGCTGTTCCAGAACCCGAAGCATCTCGCGACCGACCGCGCCGGTCGCGCCCACGACGGCCACGACGAGAGACATCGGCCGGACATTGGCGCATCTTGGACGGGCGGTCCACCTCCGTCGGTCGCGCTGCTACGATTCGCGGGTGCGATCGGGCGCGACGCCCCTGGCGGCAGTGGTCGCTCTCGCCGGGATCTCGGGGGCATGCCTCGTGCGGGGTGCGCCTACGACGACGGCCGCGCACCCTGTCGTCGGCAGTGTTCCAGCCTTCGGCGCCGTGGGCCCGATGGGCCCGGGATCGAGCGAGCCGATTCTTCTGCCGGCGAACCTGCAAGAAGCTCGATTCTGGGGAGAAGAGCCCGGCGGGGCGCAGCGCGCCGTCGTCGCGGGCGTGCGGATCCTGATGCGACCGGACGGCACCCTCGCCGCGGCCGCCAATCGTTTGCCCGCCTCTCCGTCGAGCGTCGTGCGGATTCCCGAGCGCCTTGGAGGGGGCTTCGTGTATGTCCTGGGCTCCCAGCTCTGGCGCTCGCAGACGTGGCTGGGCGAAAGCGGCCCGATTTTCGCCACGCCGGCCGCGATCGACCGCGCCTTCGTCGGCCTCGATCGACTCTACGTGCGATTCTCTCCCGGATCGCTGGCGGCGCTCGATCCCCGCAGCGGCCGGCTGCGCGAGCTCGGACCCCTGCCGTCCGCGCCGCACTTCGGACAGCTCGTCGCGCTGGACGCATGGCGCGCCCTCGCCGTCGCGGACTTGCGCGGCGCACTGGTAACGGCCGACGCCGGCGCATCGTGGCATCCGGTTGCGCTTGCCCGCGAGCCGTCCCACGTGGTCGCGCTCAAAGACGTGTTCGGGATCACCACGCTCGATGCGGACCGGCACGAGCAGTGGTGGCTGGTCCGCGCGAATGGCCGCAGCGAACCGCTCGCCGACAGGCCGCTCGAGCTCGCCTCGAACGAGGCGACCGAGGTGAGCGAACCGGTCGGCGAACGAAAAGCAACCGTCCGCCCCCTCTTCGACCAGCATCCGCTCGCGGCCGCGATCGAGGACGGCTGGCCACTCCGTGACGGCACCGCGCTGATCGCCCGCGACGGGATGCTCGCGCGGGTCCGCATTTCCGACGGCGGGCTGGTCGATCTGACCGCCGAGGCGTTCCCCCTGGCGCCGGCGAAGTGCCACGCGGTGGCGCTGTCGAGGCCCGTCGACATCGGGGGGTTTGGATTCGTGTGCGGGGAACCTCGCGGCAAGACCGTGATCTACGCCTGGGATCCCCTTGCCGCCGCCCTCGTCGAGCTGCGACGGTTCGAGGACGCACGCGAGGTCCTCGCTCCGGGCAACGGGCTGCTGGCCGTCCGAGGCGGTTGCAGCTTTCGTCGAGAATGGGACTCGGACCAGGAGCACCACTCGGCCCGACTGGAGACCTGGTGCGCAATGAGCGCCACGCGCCGCTGGGCCGAAGTGCGGCTGCGGGTGGATCGAGAGGGCGTTCAGCCGGTCGTGCTCTCGGATGGACGGGTCGCGTGGCTGCAGCCGCCGTCCGGCGGAGATCTGGCGACGGCGCGTCTGACTTTCGGGACCCTCGATGGAGACCGACCCGTCGTCGACGTTCCGCTGCGGTTCGGGCCACTCGACCGCGAGACGGCACACGTGCTGCGCCTGGGCACGTGGATGCATGGGTTCGAAGAGCGCCGCCCCGGCGTCCTCGGCGGCTGGGTCGATGCGGGCGGGTCGGTGCTCGGGATCGAAATCGACGCCCATGGGGACGTGCGCTCCGGGGAATACATCCGTGACGCCGGCGCGCCTGTCGTTTCGGGACGCTGGGCGTTCGGATGGACCGCGTCGCGCGGGGGATTCGAATCGATCGACGGGGGCATGACGTGGACGAAAGAGCTTCCGCTCCCCGACCCCGTCGCCGAGCCCAGAGCGCGCACCGAGCGTGTCTGCGGTCCCATCGGCTGCATCACGGCCGGCTGGCTGCGGATTGGATGGGGGGGGCACGACAGGCCGGCGCCAGTCGTACCTCGCTCGTTCAGAGCCCTGCCGGCATGGAGCACGTCTCGTACGCTTCGCCTCGAGTGCGAACCTCCCGCGCCGGGGATTGCCGCGAAGGGAGGCGGCTCGGAACCGATCGCCTTCCCGCAAGCGACATCGAGGGCGGCTGCGAGCACCACGGCGGGCAGCACTCCGAGCCCGGGCAACGGCGGCTGGAGCAGTCCCTCGTCGCTCCCGTCCTTCTCCGGACGCGTCTCTCCACCGGTGCCTCCGAGTGATCTCAGCCTCACAGCCGAGGGCTCGATCGGCCTCGAACGCTCGATGCGCTTCACTCCTGCGGCTCGGGTCTACGCGTGGGGTCCGGAGACCGGCGAGTGGAACACGCTCGGGCGATGGCAAGTGCGCTGGGATTGGCCCTGGGGCGGCTCGACCGATTCACGCGCATCGGCGATCGTCGGATCCCCGTGGCCGACCCTCGACGCCGCTCGACGAGCCTTGACCACCGGCGCAGGACCGCCGCCGACCGTGTGGTCGGTCGTCGCGGGCGACGACCCCGATCACGCGCTTCTCGTGGCGCGGCACGGTTCGACCGCAGAGCTCGTCGTTCTCGAGGCGGAGCGTGCGCCCGTGCCTGCCCAGCACGACGGAGACGACTCGTTTCCGGAGCCGCAAAGCGCGCGCTACGTCGGCGGCCGATGGTTCGTTGCCACTTCGCAGGCAGAAGCCGAACCCTCGGCCACGGTGCTCTGGACCCTGGACGGCCCCGTTGCGCACGAGCTGATTCGCATACCGCGCGCTGGCTTCGACTTGCATCCGGAGGCGCGACTCGCTCGGCGCACCGACGCGCGCGCCATCGGTGTGCTCGTCGAAGGCCAGCCCGATCTCACTCAACCGATGGCGCTTTGGTTGGCGCCCGTCGACCTCGAGTCGGGAGCTGCGGGCGAGCCGGTGTCCATCGGGCCGCCCGGAATTATCGACCGCTCGGGACGAATCTGCACGGGCGACGAGGCGGCCGACGTCGGATGGGATCTCGACCTTCCATTTCCGGGCGTGATCGAGCTTTCCCGGGACGAGCACTGGCACGCGCCGCTTCAATCCGCCATGGTGCGGTTGCACGTTTCTCGCGACGCGTCGTGCATCGAGCGCATTCTCGGTTCGGTCGACCCGTACGGAGCCGCGCCGCCCCTCGCATTGACCGCGCCGAGTCATGGCGTGCCGCGTCCCCGTTTGGCCGCCGGGTCCGAGGCCGCAGCCGCCGCGGCGCCGGTCGAGGTCAGCGTCTTCTCCGCGCGCATGCGATTCCCACTCCGATGCTGGGAGCGTTAGAGGAGCTTTAGCTCCTGCTTTAGCCGCTTCAGGCCGGAATTGCTTGGCGCGTCGGGGACTTTGACGCTCCGGCTGGTGAGCTCGAGGGGAAAGGCTTCTGCCGCGGCGAGGCGAGGCGCAGCAAGCGCTCGGGCTGACCCGGGGACCTAAACAAAACTAAACAAAAACAATGCACGCGCGTGGCTATGCCTTTCAAGATTGCACGGTAGTCGAGAAAAGCTTCGGCAATTTCGAGGCTCTGGGTCTGGCACGCACACTGCATTGTATCCCTGCGCCCGTGTGGAGTGCGGCTGCCCCCCCGGCCCCTCTGCGCGGGCACTTTTTTTATGCGAGCCGGCCCGAGCCCGGCGAACCTCCGACGATTGCGACCTCGGCTCCAGGATCCCAGACGAGGATCTCGTCGCCGACCACGCGGGCGATCAGCCGGCGTTGATCGCCGCAGAGACCAAGCGGCGCGAGCAGCCGTCCAGTGATCAAATCGAACCGGTAGCCGTGCATCGGGCAGACGACCGAAGCCCCGATGCGCTCCCCGTCACTCAGGCTCGCCCCGGCGTGGTTGCATGCGTCCTCGATCGCGCATGCGACGCCGTCGACGAGCGCGACGAGCACATGAAAGGGCGGATCGTCCAGACGGACCAAGCCGCTGTCCTCGACCAAGCCGCGGGACACGCGCCCGACGAAGCGCATGCTTCATCGACCGATCGAGAGCGCGGCATAGACGGAAGCCTCGTCCACGTCGCCTCCCGCAATGGATAAGGTCTCGACACGAGCACCATGCGCTCGTTCGCCGCGGGCGACCATGCAGGCGTGACTGAGCGCGATCCGACACGCCGTCCACCGCGGTGCCAGGTGCTTTTGCAGTGCTGCGACGACGTGCTGGCCGATGTGCTCCTGCAGCGCGAGACGGCGAGCATACGCCTCGACCACTCGCGCGACCGTGCCGACCCCGACGAGGTGCTCCTCGGGCGCAAACGCCACGACCGCAAAACCGGTCGAGGGCATCAGGTGATGCGGGCAGATCGTCGTGACGGGCAAATCACGAACCACGACGAGGTCCGAGCGACCGGCGAATACGCTCTGCGCAAGGAGCGCATCCACATCGACCGAGTAGCCGGCGAGCAGCTCGTCGGCATATGCCGCAGCAACCCGTTCCGGCGTGCCGACAAGCTCGGGCTCCCGCTGCGGGCTACGCCCGAGGGCAGTCAAGAATGCGTCGATCGCTCGCGCAGCCGCGTCACGGTCCATGCGCTCAGTTTAGATGACGGTGACGCAGCGTCGCCGCAATCAGCTTTCGGCCGGCGAAACCCTCGTCCAGGCCGTGATAATGGGTGACGGCCTCTTCGCCGTATTTCCAGCATAGCCAGACGGCCTTCCCGTCGACCTGGCCATAGAAATCCACCAGCCCGGCGCGAGCGTCTTTCAAGACCACTCCGAGCTCTTCCACCTCGCGCCAGGCGACGCGGTACTTCTCGATCCGTTCCGCTACATCACGCTTGAGGTTGCGGACCGGTGCAGGATCGTCGTCGTCGATGCGGATCGAGTCAGGCACGGCGCCGAGGATTTTTGCAAGCTGCTCCAGCCCGCGTTCGATCTGAGTCCGGCGCTCCATTTGCGCCCCGATGAGGGCCTTCAGCCGAGGGACGAGCGCGTTGGCCTCCTCGAGTGTGAAGACGGGGTGACCGGCCATCTCGCGCCATGATGGGACCCGAAATGCAGATGGTCAACGGGGGTGCGCGCGGCCCCGACAGGCAGCAAGCAGGGTGAGCCCCTCCGTCCGCCCGCATCAGGCAACGGGGTGGGCGCGCCTCTTTGCCACGAGCCGCGCCAGTCCGCCTCAGGTGGCCGGAAGCAGGCTCACGAAAATTCGTGTGATGAAGTAGTCCGCCACGAGAATGGCGATCGAAACGACCACCACGGTTCGTGTGGTGCTCTGACCGACCCCCTCGGTGCCTCCTTGCGTCGTGAGGCCGAAGTGGCACCCGACGATGGCGATGATGAAGCCGAAGATCGGGGTTTTCGCGAGGCCGGAGAAAAGGTCGACGAGATAAACACTTTCCAGCGCGGTCTGCAGAAAGAGACGCGGGCGAATGCCGTATTCGACGTCGCCGACGAAGATCGCGCCCAGGGTTCCGAGCGCGTCGGCGAAGACGCTGAGAAAGGGCATGACGATCATCGCCGCGAGAATTCTCGGCAGGACCAGCTTTTTCGCGGGATCCCCACCCAATGCACGAATGGCGTCCACCTGCTCCGTGACGTTCATTGCGCCCACTTCCGCGGCCATTCCGCTACCGATCCGCCCACCGACGATGACCGCGGTCAGCGTCGGACCGAGCTCGCGCAGAAAGGCGAGCATGATGACCCGCGGAATGTAGTCGATGCCCCCGAATCGCTGCAGGCCGTAGGCGAACTGGATCGTCATGACCATGCCGATGAATATGGAAGTCACGGCCACGATCCCGATCGAGCGCACACCCAGGGAGTCGATCTGGTAGATGGTCGCCTTCACCTCGAACGGTCGACGGAAGAGCGCGCGGGCAGCGCCTCGCGTGAGGATGCCGATCTGGCCCATTCGCGAGATGAAGGCCGTCAGGCGCTCCTGCCACACGCGGGCAAGCGACTGCGGCGGCGGCGGAGCTCGCGAGATGAACGACGGAGGGGGGATCGAGGGCGGCGGGACGGAGGGCGGCGCGGAGGACGAGGGCACAGCCGCAATCGGACCGTCGGTCACGGATCCCTCGACGGTTGCGATCGGGCTCCTTCGGCGGAGGTGGGCCTCGAAAGCGTATGCACTCCCGCCGCGAACCGCTCGAAGTCCCCGCTTCCCGATGGGAAGCGCGAGGGCGGAGCGACGTAGACGAGATCGTAGACGCAACCGTCTTTCTTGATGACGTAGATGTCGTACTGCATCGGTACCCCGTCGAGCTTTGCGCGCAGGACCGTATGCAACGCCTCCCGACTATCAAAGGGCAGGACTTTCTGACTCTCGATGTCGCGCTCGGTCGTGCCCATGATGAGATCCTCGGTCAAGATCGAGAGTGGGGCATCTTGCCCGGGCGCATCGCAGCGTACGTCGAACAGCGCCGACCCCTCGCGCTCGTCGTCGCGGAACGCCAGATCGGCCCCTTCGACTCCGATGGGCCGCCAGCCAGCGGGAAGGGGCCCCAGTGCGATGCGGAGCTCGCCTTTGGTGAACACGCCCTGTTCGACCGCATTGGCATGCGCACAGGCTGCACACGCCAAGAGCAGCGCAATGGGAGCGAAGCGGCGCATGCGGGCTCGATGGATATCACGCACGCGTCGACCCGCCCCGGTGGGGCTGCCGTTCGGAGCTCCGCCGATGCCGACGAGCGCCATTGCCCTAATGACAACACGGCTCAGCGGCTCGGACCACCGTCGAGCTCGTGGACTTGACAACGCCGAGACGTCCCTGCAGCTTGCGCGGCGGAGAGCTGTCCGAGTGGCCGAAGGAGCCTGATTCGAAATCAGGTGTGCCCGCAAGGGTACCGTGGGTTCGAATCCCACGCTCTCCGCTGAAAAAGGCGCGATATCGGGCCGCGAGGCGTCCGTCGAGTTGGCTCGGCCGGCGTGCGGCGGGGCGTCGTCAGCCGCGAGTGAGTCGTTCGATGACGGCCCGATGCGCCGGCATCTGATCGAGCAAACGCATGCGATCCGGGATTTCGAAGTCCGCGAAGTCGAAACCCGGAGCGACCGTGCAGCCGCAGAGAGCGTGGCGGGGCCCGACCGCGACCGCGCCTTGCAGTACTCCGGCCGGGACGACCCGCTGGGGCCGCTCCCCGCGCGCGAGGTCGCGACCGAGACGCTCGACTTGGTGCCCACCGTCGACGAAGAGATGAAGCTCCACGGCGTCCCCGTCGTAGTGATGCCACACTTCGTCCGACAGAACGCGATGGAGCACCGAGATCTCGCCGGCCGGAAGCAAGAAGTAGATCGCGGTCGACGCCGCACGCGCTGCATGCGGAGCGCCCACGGATCGCGGCGACCTGAAGGTCTCCCGGTAGAAGCCGCCCTCGGGATGGGGCGCGAGCCCGAGCAGCGCAATGACGGCGTGCGATTGTCGGTGCATGGTTGTCGTACCTCTCTTCCTCTCGGTCTCCCTCATTTTTCATCCCGGACCCGGACCGCACATGCTGCGCCGCGGAGGGCGCGGGGACCGTGCTAGAACGGTGCCGGGCTGCACGCTGCTGCGTCGCAGTCGCCGCGATCGCCACCCCCCCCGGAGAGATGACCGAGTGGCCGAAGGTGCATGATTGGAAATCATGTGTACCCGCAAGGGTACCGAGGGTTCGAATCCCTCTCTCTCCGCCGCGGATTCGACGCTTCCTCGCGTCGACGCTGCTGTTCGCGGGCTGCCTTCTTCTGGTGATGTTCTTTCACCAGGGCGTCAGCGCCAACCCCATGTCGCGGCTCATCACCGTGTTCGGGGTCGTCGAGGAAGGCCACCTTCATGGCGACGCCTGGGGGGCCGAGACGATCGACAAGGCGATCGTCCACGGGCACGTCTACAGCGACAAGGCCCCGCTCTCGAGCTTCCTCGTCATTCCGCTCTACGCCGCGTGGCGCCATGCCCATCGAAACGCTCCTCAAGCGGTCTACGAGACCGCGGCCGTGCACATCGCCGACGTCGTCGTCGCAGCCCTTCCGTTCGCCATCTTCGCCGTCCTGCTCCGTCGGCGCGCGGCAGTGTACGCAAGCGCGGGCGTGGCCTCGCGCATCGCGCTCGTCAGCTCGTTCTCCACGTGCTTGTTCAACTACGGCAACATCTACTTCAGCCACATGCTGTCCGCCCTGCTCTGGGTGACCGCGTACGTGCTTGCCGTCGATCGTGGCCGGTGCGCTTTGGCGGGATTCGTGGGCGGCTGCGGGGTGCTGGCCGAGTACCCCATTGCGCTGCTGGACTTCATCCTCGCCTGCTGGCTCCTCGGCCGTCGCGGCTCCACCTGGCGGCGGTCGGCCGCGTTCGTCATGGGAGCGACTCCACCGGCAATCGCAATGCTCGGCTACAATTTCGCCGTCACGGGCAGACCGTTCGACTTTCCTTACTCGCACGTCACGGACACGTGGCAGGCGATGCGAGTGGCGTTCGGAGTGCGGCTTCCCTCGATCGAGGCCGAGTGGGAGCTGCTCTTCGGTCAATACCGCGGCCTTCTTTTCTACGCGCCCACGCTGGCCCTGTTCGTGCCGCTGGCTCTGCGCAAACCATCGCCGGGTGATTTCGCGCCGGGCGACGACCTTGCGCGCGCGCGCCATCGATGGCTGCTGCTGCTCGCGCTTTGCAGCGCCCAGTACCTCTTCGTCTGCTCGTACTTCAAGTGGGACGGCGGCTGGTGCACCGGGCCACGTCATCTCGCGCCAGTGATTGCCCTTCTCGTCTACGAAGGCGCCGGCAAGCTCGCGCGGGGCTGGCCGCGCTGGCGGCTGGCGTTCTACGCGACGGGGCTCATGGGCATCGCAATCAACCTGGCCGCGGCGGCGACCAATCCGGTACCTTCCGAGTCGCAGATTCACCCGCTCGTGCAGGTATTCTTGCCCGACCTTTACGCGGGGCACGTCAACGGCCACAACCTGGTGGCCGAGGCCGGTCTGCGTAGCGGCACGGGGATCGTCGGGGTCTGGTTTCTGCTCTTCGGCGCCGTGCTGGGAATCCTTGCGATCGTCGATCGATCGCCCTCAGCCCGTCTCCGAGCGCGAGCGCCTGCGGATCACCGAGGCTGACCGCCCACGGCAGGCGGAAGGGTGAAGTTGTCCCACGCCGGAATGAGGTTGTTGACCGTGGAATCCTGGTTCCAGAGATAGATCGCCGGAAACGTCGAGATGGCGCCGGTGCCGCTCACGGCCACCCCCGCGATGTAGAGCTGGACTTTGCCCGGCGGCCCGCCGCCGTCCATCTGAGCCGAGCCCGTTCCCCCGGGGATACGAATCGAGGAGAACGTGATCCAGTAGTACGTGTTTCCGTCGTTCGAAGCCGAGATCCCTCCGGCCTGGGCGGGCGCCCACTTCGGCCAGGTATTTTGAACGCCCGGCGTCGTCAAGCCGGTGCAGGTGGCCGGCGCGTTCGCTGCGAGCTTGCAGGGCGGGCTCCCTCCACCCGCACAAGTGGCCGTATTGCCGGGCGACGGGACCACGAAGACTTCGGCAGCGGGCTGATCGTACATCGTGGCCGCCGCAGGCACGGCGTCGAACGCAAGGAACTTGTCGTCGGGCGACCACGAAGGAAAGTACTCGTTCAGCGAGGACGACGACGCGCCGGGAACGGGCGTCGCAGCCCCCCCCGCACCACCGGGCCCGCCCGCGTTCGCGTTGTACGGGATCGTCATCACGTCGGCGTTGGTGCCGGCTTTGGGCTGATCGAGCCGGCCATCCATCGTCCCCCAATCGGACGACGTGTAAGCGATCGTCGTGCCGTCGTGGCTCCAGCTCGGGGCCCCTGCGCTGTTGCTGTCGCCGGTCCGAGCAAGAACACCCCAGCCGCCGTTGCTCAGGGCGGTGGGGGCGGCGTTCGGACGTCCACCATCCGCCAATCCCGCGAACTCAAGATCGATCCAGATGAGCTCGGATACGACACCGCTCGGCTGCGTGCCCTCGGGCATCCCCGCGTTGTTGTCGGGATCGTCGAGCGACGCACCGAGAGAGGAGATCTCGATGCGATCGCCGGTCATGTAGTGGGCCGCGGAGAAGGTCTGGATGCCCAGCATCACGTTGTCGACGTTGTTGTCAGTCGGACCGAGACCCTGGACGTTGTCCCCACCCAGATAAAAACCATTGGGATTCGATTGGTTGCCGATATTCGGGCTCAGGTTGTCGATCGCGCTCGCTGTCAGCCACGGCGGGGGAGCCCCGACCGCAGTGCCTGCGTCGGGGGAGACGGTCGCCAGCACGTTGGGCCATGGCCACTGCGCCGTGAAGCCGACGTACTGGCCATCGGGTGTCGCGGTATGGCAACCGATGCACGTCACCGGCTGAGGAACCGTCGACAGGTTGCCTCCGTCCGGATTGTCCGCGAGGACCGTCTGGGTCACTTGCGGTGCCGGCGTGAGCACCGTGACCGTCGTCTCGTCACCGACCGTGAATCCTTGAAGGTTGGTGGTCGTCGCGCTCGTGGAGAACGACTCGGTCGACCAGAAGACCATGGCACCCTGGGCCGGCGCGGGAGCGATGGCGAAGCTCGTCTCCGTGCCGGCCGACGGCGAACCCCCCGGGCTGGCGCCGCGAATGCCCACCGTGATGAGTGTGTCCTGCACGTCGCTCGCAAGGCTCGTCCATAGCGCCTTCGGCATGGTCCACTTCGCTTCGCCCGTGTAGACGAAGAGGTCCGTCGACTCGGCCGAGGAATGGAAGTGCAGCTCGAACAGCGATTCACCGGACGAGGCGGTCCAGATGAATCGAGGACGCAGCCAGTTGTTCGGGAAGAGCGCGCCCGACGGCGGCTCGTAGAGACACGGCCCGGCGCTGCCGGTTTGCACGCTGCTCCCCGCGCCGCTGCCCGGGGTGCCGAAGATCTGCGACGGGGTGTCGCCGGCCGGCCAGCTCGGATCCTGAATGACGGAGACGGATCCCGCCTGGCTGGTGCACGCGCCCGCGTCGCCGACGAACGTGCACGCATTGGCAAAGTCAGTGCATTCCCCGCCGGCGCAATTTGCGGTGCTGAGGATGCCGATGCCACCGTCTGCAGAGATCGTCACCTGCTGACCGGTGGGATTGAGGCCCGTGCCGCCGCCTCCTCCGCTGCCGCCGCTCCCCGACCCGAAGGTCTCTCCGGCCGTGCCCTTTGCACAGCTCGCGGCGCCTGCCGCCCCGGCAAGCAGGAGGGCGCCGAGGGCGCAGTGAACGATGGTTCGCTTCGAAACGGAAAGGTGCATGGGACAGCGTGCCTCGCAAAAAAAAAGGACGCACCGCACCGGCGGGTCCGTGCCGTCGGCGCGACGTCGGCGCGACGCACCTGACATTAAAGGGTTTCGTGCTCTAAATCAGGCGGCGCCGACACCAAATGGCCTGGATGATGATTGGCTAGCGTTTTTATTGCGCGCGGCGCGTCTCGTCTGCGTCCCCTGTCCGGGGGCTTTCTAAAAATCGCCTTCTTTTCCGTTCTCGGAAGAACGTCCCCACCGCACCAGAGCCGAGAGGGCGTGGGCATCGAGTATTGCGGGGGCGCGCGGGGGTGGAGGCGGCTGCCGTGGAGCGAGAGCCTGGAGGACCCAGCGGCGCAGCGGCTCGAGCGCGAGTGGAGCCGTTCCGCGAACGTCGGCGACGCACGACGGGTCGAGCGACAGATCGCACATGCGGAGCTCGCGATCCCGCGCCCCGAGCAGGACGTAGGGACCCCAGCGCGCGGAGAGCCGCGCTGCACGCGTCGCGAGCAGCGGACGCTGGGCGGGAATCACGGTCCCCTGGGCGACCGCGGCCAGGTCCACCCCTTCGAAGGCGGAGGGTGCAGCGAGCCCGAGCGTATCGAGTACGGTGCGGGCGATGTCGACGGCGCTCGTTGCGGCGTCGACACGGCGTCCCGCGAGCGACGGCGCTCCCGGCCACCGCACGACGAGCGCAGAACCCAGGAGCGGCTCGTCGAGCGCTTCGGGATCGCAGAAGGGAACCGGCGGCGCTTCGTTCGCGGCCACGTCCGAGGTGACGATGACCGTCGTATCGGCCTCCCTTGCCGTGTTGCGCAAGGCGGCCATCAACCGGCCAAGCGCCGCGTCTTGCGCATCCACGGCGTAGTCGTAGAGGGCCCACGCCCGGATGCGGTCGTCTTCCTTGAAACGGCCGGGGTGCTTGCGAGCCTTGGCGAGAGCTTCCGCGGCGCGGTGGGGCTCGATCATTCCGAAGTAGCCGTCCGGCGGCATCGTCTTGAGCTCGTCGGGCGTTGCGTCCCAAGGCGGGTGGCCGCCCCGCGCGTGGACGAGCACGAAAAAGCGCTCCGCACGGTGAGCCTCGACCCATTCGGCGGCATCGTCGAAGACACGCGTCGCGGAGCCGCTCTCGAGGGGGTCGTGCGCGGTGAACGTGTCCCACCCGCGCGCGAAACCGAAGGCCGCGCCCGTGGTCGGGTTCGCCGTGAACATGGCCGTGGACACGCGCCCTTGACGACATGCCTCCTGCACCGTCGTCAAGCCCTCCGGCAGGCGGGCGTCGGCGTCCTCGACCCTGTGCGCCGAAGGCGAGAGACCCGTGATCATAGACGCGACAACGGCGTTCGCCTGCGTGCTCGATGCGCGATGAGCGAGAAAGGTGGTTCCCGTCGCCGCAAGCTTCACGAGCTCGGCAGCGGCATGAGGTCCCCCCCAAGGTGCGAGAGACCGCGGTGCGGTGCTGCCGAGCACGACGAGCACGACGCCGCCCGCCTGGGGCGCGACCGCGGCCACGGTCGGATCCGCGGCCACGACCCGGGCCGCTCCGAGCAAGACGCGCGTTCCCTTGGCGGCGCGCTTGACGACGATCTCGATCGACGCGAGCGCTCCGTCGGACTCGAGCCCCGTGACGGGAACCGACCATGGGACCCAGTCGCTCGCGCTTCCCGCCACGGTCGCTTGCCCCAAGATCGTCGGAGGTCGGCGATCCCGGACGAGCCTGGCTTCGACGTCGGCGTCCCCAGAACCCGCGGTGGCGAGGCCCACCTCGAGAGTGGCATTCGCAGGGATCCACCCCGAGCAGCGGACGAACCCCGGAGCACGCAGTGACAGCGCCCGCAGCGCGCGGCCTCCGAGAGTCGCGTCGACGACGACGTCGCGATGGGTGGGCGCCGCGTACGATTCCGTGGCCTCGCCTGCCCCCACGTGAACCCAGTCGAGCTCGGCCAGCGCTTCGTCGCCCGCGCGCGCCCCCCCCGCAAAGCGCAGCGTCAGCTCGTGCCCCCCGGGGGAGACGCTGACGGCTCCGGACGCGCGCGCCATGACGACGCTCGTCTCCCCCTTCGGCAGCATCCAGACCCCGATCGGCTTGCCGTCGATCGCCACCGACACGGCGCGGGCCACGCCCGCGCGGATCCGCGCCTCCGCGTAGACGTTGCCGTCGGGTCCGTCCGCCGCCGCGGCCGGCCAGTAGAAGCTTGCGACCAGCGTCCGCGATCGAACGCGCAGCCACGTCGCTCCCTCTCGCTCGACGAGCTCGTCCGGCGCAACGCGAAGCGAGCCGGGGCGCAGACTCGCCGCCATCGCCGGCTCGCCAAAATCGAGGAGGACACCGCGGTGCCCGAAGGCGCAGGCCTCGGGCGAACCTGCCAAGTCCAGGACGACCCGGCGCGTCGCTGCAATCGAAGGTTCTCCCGGGGCTGCAGGAACGACGACCTGGGAGGTCGGGATGGCCGCACCCGGATCCACCGAATGACCGCACGAGCTGGCGGCGACGAGCGTCAGGATCGGAAGGACG
Organism: Polyangiaceae bacterium; assembly: GCA_035622655.1. Classification (GTDB taxonomy): domain Bacteria; phylum Myxococcota_A; class Polyangia; order Polyangiales; family Polyangiaceae; genus Palsa-1150. The sequence goes on along the minus strand of DASPUY010000255.1, from coordinate 50,854 downwards.
AAGCGGCCGCGGCCGCTCACGGCAGGGCTACCACGCGAACGCGTGTGGTTTTTCCTGCTCGGACCTCGGCCACCTGCCTCGACGTCGCTCGCCCTCCCTGCTCGACGACGACCTCGTGGTAGCCAGGGGAAACTGCGCCGCCCGCGACCGGCCCGGCACCGATCAGCGAGCCGTCGATGCGCACCCTGGCCTCGGGCGCTGCGCGAACCTCGAGGTAGCCGTATCCTGGGGGCACTTCGGCTCCTGCCGGCAGGTCCTCGGTGTCGACGCGCGGGGGGAGTGTCGGAACGGTCGGAGCGGGCGATCGCGCGAAGTCCGATGGAATGGCGCCGGCGGTCGGGCTCGCCGACGCGGCCGGCGACGCATCGGAGCTGTCGCGGCCCAGGTACAGGCCCGCCACGACTGCACCTCCGAGGACCAGCAGGACCAGGGCCCACATACCCGCCGCGCGCGCCCCGAGCAACGGCCCCCCCCTCCCATCCTCCGGCCGCACGGTACGGCGCGACGCGCTGGCTCCGTCCACCGGCGGCGCCGCGTCGCGCACTTCGACGAGAGGAGCGTCCGCATCGGGGGTCGAGATCTCGAAGGGAGCCGAGTACGGACCGTCCGCGCCGTCAGGCTCCTCCTGTTCTTGGCGCTGGCCGGGGGATACCTGGTTCTCGGCCGACACGGCAGCAGCGGACGACTTGCGCACCGGCAGGGCGCGGTCCGATTCAGTGACGGCACCCGGAGTCGTTGCAGCCTCGGAGCCGGGCGCACCCGGTACAACGGCGTCCGGCGGAATCGAGGGAAGCGGCTTCACTTCGTCGCCGAGGTCCTCCGGGGGATTCGACGAGCGTGGACGCAGCTCGCTCGGCTCGACGATCGATCGGAGCGTGCTCGAAGCGTGCGCAGGCCCTGGATGCGGTGAACGATCGCTGATTTCCCGCATCACGGCATCCTCGAGCGACGAGGGCACGGCGTCGTTTTCGTCGTCGGCGGCGGGCGGCGGAGGGGGGTCGGTGAGATGGAACGCCTCGTACGCGGGTGAAGGCGGTGACTCGAGGGCGACCGGGATCGAGGGCGTGACTTCGCCCGTGCGGGGACGCACGGCCGTGGGAGGAGCGGATTCGCTCGACTGCGAGGGCGCCGCGGTGGGGGTGCTCCCCGAGGGCGGCGCCGGCCCCGAGGGGCCTTTCTTCACGGATGCGGCCACCATGGGTGCGCTCGGACGCGCATTCGGAGGAATCACGGAACCGGATCGGACGACCCCTCGCATGACGGCGAGTGCCGCGTCCACCGCGGGCGAGAGAAGGTCCGAGCCATTGGCCCCTTCCACGGCTCGAATGGCCCCGCGGGCCGCCAGATCCGCCAATACGTCCTCGAGCAGCGCGGGCGATGCCTCGCCCCCGATGAGCATCTGCCGGGGCGACACCCCCGCGGCGAGCCGCTGGATCACGGTTCGCGCGGGATCCGGCGTCGCCCGCAGGTACTCGTCGAGCACTGCTTCATCGATGGCGACGCGCTCGACCTGGACGGTCGACGCCCCCGTGGTCGACTCGAGCGCGCCGCGCGCCGCAGCGATGGGCCGCGCGAGCTGCTCGAAAAGGGTCCCGGTCAGATCGCCACGCACCGGTTCGCTCGTCGACGCGACGACAAACCGTCCTGCACCGACTCCGAGCAGGCTCGCGAGGGCTCGCTCGCCGCTCTGGTAGCTGCCATCGCTCGCGGTGCGCGTGATCTTTCGCGGGGCTCCACCCCTCACGTCGACCTCGTACAGGAACATCGCATCGCGCATTGCGATCCGGGCATCGCGCCGAATGATGCCGACGAGCTCCAGCAGGAGCCGCGGCGAGAGCCCATCGAGCCGACCGCGCACCTCGCCGTCGCCGCGCAGGCGCATCTCGATGCGAGCCCGCGGGCGCAGCACCTCGCGAACGCGCGCGAGGACCGCGCGCGAATCGCTCTCCTTGCGCATGTACGCCGCCGCGCTGGCCCCGAGCTCACGGACTCGCTGGAGCAGATCCTCCTTCCACGAAAGCAGGATCACGGGAGTGTCCCGCAGCGCCACGTCGCGTCGCAAGGCACGGCTCAGAGCGAATCCGTCGAGGCCCGGCATCAGAATGTCGCTGACGACGAGCTCGGGCTGGACATGAAAGGCGAGGTCGAGGGCCGTCCTGCCGTCGAGTGCCTCATAGACCTCGCAACCGGCCATCCGCAGCAGATCGGAGATGAACCAGGTGACGCCTGGGTCGTCGTCGGCAACGACGACACGCCTGCCCTTCAGCCGCACGTCCGCCCCGGTCCCCCGACCACGTGCCGCCATGCGCTCGGCGCCCGGGACGTCGTGGTGAAGCCAGGGGGCAAGCGCGATCGCACCGTCGGGCGTACCGCCTCCGAACCGCACGGCCCCGCCTGTGCGCTGCGCGACAATCTCTTGGACACGGGCGATGGCGCCCCAGAGGGCGCCGAGCACTTCGGTCCCCTCGCCGAGCGGGATGCGGCGCGCGCGCGCCGTCTTGTCGACGCCATCGACGAGCGCCCGCCTGAGCTCCTCCGCGAGTCGATCGGCCAGCTGCTCGACGGTCGGCTCGCCGAGCGTCATCCGCAACGTGCGCTCGGCGCGGGCGTCGAGAATCTCGTCGCACGTTCCCCGGATCACCTCGGCGGTGACTGGCCTGGCCAGCGACTTCGCAACTCCGAGGGCGACGAAGCGAGCCGCATCGTGGGGAACCCGAAACGTCCCGACCACGATCACCGGCACCGGTTCGGTCAGCGGGTCGTCGAGCAGCGCCTCGACGAGACCGGAAGCGCGCGGCAGGTCGGCGTCGACGAGCACGAGGTCCGGCGCATACGCGCGCGCGAGCTGCAGCGCGTTGTCGACGTCCTCGGTGCGCTCGCACTCGAACCCTCGGGTCCGCCCGACGCCTTCATCCATCAACGCGTCCGCGAGGTCCTCGCCGCCGACGACCAGGACGGTGAGCGGCGGGTGGCCCGCCGTCTCGTCCCCTTCCTCGCCAGGCCGCAGCGGCGATTCGCGCGGCACGGCCTCGCCCCAGGCGAGCGCCGGCAGATCGTCGAGCATCTGTCCGACGAGGGCCACGTCCGACTCGCGCAGCACTCCCACCTCGCCCGCGTGCTCGAGCACGACGAGGATCTCCTGAAGGGAACGCGCCATGGCCTCGAACTTGAGCAGCCGTGCGCCAGCGCCGAGCGCATGCAACCGCCGCCGCAGCTCGTCACGGACCAGTTTCGACGAGGGATCGTCTTCGAGCGCGGAGAGAAGATCGCGCGCATCGGCGAGCTTACGACCGAGCGAGCCTACGAAGTCGGCGCGCGCGCCGCCGAGCCGTCCTCCCTCCTGTTCCGCCCCTTCGGACGTACTGCTCGACATCGCCTCCCGGCCGTAGCACGAGGCGCGCGCCGGTGGCCAGCGTGACCGGGCGGACGCCTGCTACCCTGTCGCCTCGATGACGCTTTCCTTCCGCCCGGCCCGCGCGGAAGACCTCGATCGGCTCATCGCCATCCACTCGGCCGCCTATCCCGACGACCGAAGCCACGACGCGAGAGTCAGGAATTTCATCGACAATCCGCTAGGGACGCTCGACGATCTGTGGGTCGCCGAAGAATGCAGCATCCTCGTCGGGCATGCCTTTCTCTATCGGATGCGAGCATGGTTCGGCGGAGCACCCGTCCCGGTCGGCGGAATCGCAAGTCTCGCGGTGGCGCCCGAGTCGAGGCGCGCGGGAATCGCGACGGGGCTGATTGCCCACTTGCACGACGTCGCCCGGGAGCGCGGCGACGCACTGACGGTCCTCTACCCGTTCCGGCGACAATTCTATGGGCGGCTCGGCTATGCCGCGACGAGTCCTTACCGGCGCCTGCGATTCGCACCGGCGGCGGTTGCCTGGAAACGCGAGCTGAAAGCACGCGCCGCAGCAGGAGCCGATCGCGGAGCCATGATCGCCGCCTGGGACGCCGCGGCCCGTGCGGGGACTGGAGCGCTCGTGCGCACGGAGCGCATCTGGAACTTGCGCCTTGCCGACGAGCGCTCGACCTGGCTCGTCGTGGAGGGTCAAGAGGGCGTTCAAGGGTACGCTGCGTGGACCGTGGAACGGCCGGAGCCTCGAGGGGAGCCGATGCTCGTCGTCCATGAGCTGGCCGCGCACAGCCACCGTGCCGCGCGATCTCTGTGGGCGGCCGTCGGTACGCAGCGCGATCAGGTGGCGATGGTGCGAGTGGACGTCTCCGAGGACGACCCGATGGACCGCGCACTCCTGGAGGGGGAGCCCTCATGCGCAGGTGATCCGCTCCAGCGCCCGATCGGCGAGCTTATGCTCGGGCCCATGGTCCGGATGGTCGACCTCGAGCGCGCCCTCTCGGCCCGCGGCTGGCGAGCATCGGGCCGTCTCGTCTTCGAGACGGAGGAGGGTGCAGCCGAGCTTGACGTGTCGGGCGGCATCGCCACCGTCTTGAAGACCGGGGCCGAGCCGGACGTGAGGCTCGATCGCATCACTCTGGCCGCGGTGGCGTTCGGAGGGCTGCGCCCTTCGCAAGCGGCGAGGCTCGGCTGGGTCACGGCTCGGGATGAGGCGGCGCTGGCTCTAGCCGACACGCTTCTGGCGCTTCCGCCGTACTTCTCATCGGAGCGTTTTTGAGGCGTTGCTACAGTGCCGCTTCCGTCCGCGATGCACTCCACTCGTCCCCTCCCTCCGTACCCTCCGGAAGAACCCCATTCGTGGGTGCTGCATCTTGGCACCGCCGTGGGTCTCGCAGCCCTCGCTGCGCTCGTGTGTGCATTGCCCGCGACGTTGCGCGTCGCCGCCGCAGTCGCCGGGACCGAGGGCGCGCCGCGCGTATCTGTCGCCCTTTCCGCGGCCGCCTTCGGGCCGATGATCGCGTCCATCGTCGTTCTGCGTGGCGCACGCGAAAGCCTGCGCGCGTTCGTTGGCCCAGGGCTGGAGCTTCGGGCATTCGGCGTGTTTCTCTGGCTCGGTTTGCTGCTCGTGATCTTTTCGATCCTCGGCAGTCTGCTTCGCGCAAAGACCCATCACCACGCGCTCGCGGGCGTGACCTTCGCGTTCCTGGCTCTGGCGATTGCGATCGCCACGGCGCTCGTCTGTACTCGCGTCGTTGCAATTCTTCGTCACGCGTCGGCGAAAACGGCTCGAGCTCTGGGCGGCGTCCTCGCCGGAGGTACGCTCGTCGTCATTCTCGGGATCGGCATCCGCTTCCTTCAAGCGACGGCCCGTGATCCCGAGTCCGCCGGTGCCGCGGCGGTGGTCGTCGATGTGCTCGCCTTCGCGATGTGCGCCGGCTTTGCGGCCCGACCCACGTTCGTGAACCGACGGGCGCTGGCGCTCGTCGGTCCTCCGATTGCCGTCGCGATCATCGCACTCGGAATCTCGGCGCTCCGCGACCGACCGCTGCGCGCGGCGATAGACGATCATGCCCCCGCGTTCTCGGTTCCAGCCGGCTGGATCTCGACCATGTGACGCGCCGGACAGCGCGTCTCGTCGCTCGAAGACGCTGGCGACGCTCCGTGCTAAAGGCGGTGCGCGCTCAGGGTCGCCCCCAAGAGGAGATTCATGCAGGCGCGGAATCGTCGCGAGTGGATCCGTCGTCGCCCGCACACGGGATGCCGCGGGCAGATCGTCCGTGATGGGGCGTGGGGCACTCGCGCGCCGGGGCGCGACGCTTGCTCGTGTCCCTGGGGGATGCGCGGAGTGTTCGCGATTCTCCTCGTCGTCGCGGACGCGTCGGTCGCGTCGAGCGCGCGGGCCGATCCCCCCGCGGCGGTCCCGATGGCAACTCGAGAAGCCGCTCCGGCGAAGGCCCGCGAAGGCGTCGCGGTCGTCGCTCTGGCCGGCGCCGCAGACGCCGCCTGGCCCCTTGCACAGCAGATCTATTCGAACGGTTCGCTTCGGGCGGAGCACCTCGACGAAGCTCATGCGCGAGTCATGTGCGGGGAGCCGCCCGGGCCGGACGCGCCGGCAGACGTGCGTGACCTGGCCGAGACCCTCGCGGCGGTACACGGCGACGACGCGCCGTCGCGCGCGCTTCTGGCCGAAATCGCTCGCATCGTCGGCGTGCGCGCCCTCGTCGTGGTTCGCGTGGAAGGCGATCAGCCCGTGGCGCACGTCTTTCTGGCCGATGCCGGGAGCTTCGATGCGGCCATCTATCGGCCGGACGCCGGACCCGGCGTGGCTTGGACGGGAGCGGTCCGGTCGCTGGCGCGCACCCTGGGTGCCTCTCCAGCGCCGGCGCCCGCGCTGGCCACCCATCCGGTACCCCGCGCCGACACGCACACAGGCGCACGCCCCTTTTATCTTTCCCCCTGGTTCTGGGGCGCACTGGGGGTCGCGGCCGCCGCGGGCGGCGCCGCATACCTCGTGTCTCGAGACGGCGGGTCGCCTACGATCCATCTTGAGGTGGAAGTCCCGCATCAATGAACCGGCGCTTCCGTACTCTGTGGCTCTGCTTGGTCGCACTGAGCGTCTGGCTCTGCCGGGCGGCACCGACCCGTGCGTCGTCCGACGACACGGGGGAGCGCCCGCCGCGTGACGTCGGGCTCGTCGTTCAACCTTCGGCCGCCGCCCTGAGCGCGCCCCCCTCCGATTTCCAGCGGATCGATCACGGGTGGCTCGTCGTCGAGTTCCCGGCGACCGTTCGCGCTCGGGTCGAGGCGCTGCTTCGCGAGGCGGATGAAGCCCGAGCCCAGCTTTCGGAGGACCTCGGCCAGGCGGTGCTGGATCACGCGTTCGTGCGCATCGGCCGGACGCCCCAGCAAATGGCCGAGCTCGCCCCCCCCGACGAGCCTCCGCCCGCGTATGCGGCAGGCGAGGCATACCCTTCGATGCATCTCATTTTGCTCGCGCTCAGAGCTCCCGACAGCCAAGAGGCCCCCGACCTTGCGGAGACGCTGAGACACGAGCTCGCGCACGTGGCGCTCGCCGGCGCGCTCGCCGATCACGAGGTCCCTCTATGGTTCAACGAGGGCGTCGCCATCCACGAGTCGGGCGAGCTGTACCTGAAGCGCTGGAGCACCCTCTGGAACGCCTCGCTCTCGAGGCGACTCATTGCGCTCTCGGAGCTCGATCGAGCGTTTCCCAGCGACAAGGTCGAGGTCAGCGTGGCCTACGCCGAATCGGCGGACGTCGTTCGCTTTCTCATGCGCGACGCCGATCGCGCGCGGTTCGGCTCGCTCATCCAGCGCGTCCGTGGAGGGGTCTCGTTCGACCGAGCCCTCGAGGACGCGTACGGCACCGACGCCAGGACGCTCGAGTACGAGTGGCGCGAGGAAGTGGGCCACCGGTTCGGCTTGATTCCCGCGCTGACGGGGGGCGGAGTGCTCTGGGCGCTCATCGCGGTGCTCTCCGTCGCCGCGTGGGTAAAGAGGGGACAGCGCGCCAGGGCGAGGCTTGCGCAATGGGCGCGCGAAGAAGCGGAAGCACAAGCCGCTGCCTCGACGCCGAGCGGAATGGTCACGGCCGGCGCGACGCCGTCCGCCGAGCCGCAGAGCGGGGCCGGAGCGGCCTTGCGACGCCCGTCGGTCCCTGTCGTCGAGCACGAAGGCCGGTGGTACACGCTGCATTGAAGGGCCGCTCCTGACCCGCTGACTCGCGCCGATCGTGCACGCTGCCGTGCGCCCGGCTGAGCATCGTTGGGGCCGGGTTCTGCCCGAGCTGAGGAGGGCGTGCGCTCAAGCGGGAACGTGCTCTAAGGATCTCCGGTGCCCAACCTGCGCTCGACCGCCGGTCGCGTGGCTCGCTCGATCGCCGCGAGCATGGCCATCGCCGTCGTCCTCGGCGGAATTCCGGGTGGGCGCCTGCGCACGGTGGGCTCCGACCGGGGCGCCGCGCCGAGGACGATCGGGCCGGTGGTTCGCGAGGGAATCATCGCGGTCATGGTGCACTCTCGATCCGACCAGCGGCCCATCCCCGGAGCGCACGTTCGCGTTCTCTCGATCGTCGATGATCGAGCGTACCTCGCGGGCGAGCGAACCACCGACTCCTTCGGGCGCGCCCGCCTCACGAAGCTTCCTCTGGGTGAAGTCTGGGTGATGGCCGACGCGCCGGGCCGAGCTCGCGCATCGACTCGCCTGGTCGCCTCCCCCCAGCCGAGCACACTGATCCTGCAGCTCGCGCCGGCGCATGCCGTGAGCGTTCTCGTGCGCGACGAGATCGGCGCCGCGGTTCGAAACGCGGAGATCGAGGCCGTGGCCGCGAGCGATCCGCTGCCGGTGGGCGTGCGCACCGACGCGGCCGGAGCCGCCGTCCTCGATCGCATCGGTTCGGGACCGTGGCAGCTGACGGCGCACGCCCCGGGCTACGAAGACGCCGTCGGGCGCGCGGATCGCGACGGGGAATGCGTGACGCTCGTTCTGAGAAAACTCGGGTCGCTCGAGGTCCGTGTTCGCGACGCCGTCGACAGGCCGGCGGGGGGTGCCCACGTCCTGCTGGCGGGGGCGATGCTCTGGCCGCCCCGCTCCGCAGACGCGGACAGCGACGGCGAGGTCCGCATCGCAGGCCTGGCGGCCGGCACCTACGCGCTTCGCGCCACCAAGGACGACGCAGCGTCACCGATCGATCTGGGCGTCGTGCTCGGACGTGGGGAAAACAAGGTCATCGACCTGCACCTCGCACGCGCTCGTTTCCTCCGGGTGCGCGTCACTGACGGCGACGGAGACGCCGCGGGCGGGATCGCAGGCGCACGCGTGACGCTCGCGGAAGGGGAGATCTCGCCCTTCCCCCTCGAGGCGACCACCGATGCGTCCGGTCGTGCGCGGCTCGGTCCTTTCGCTCTCGGGATTGCCACTCTCGCTGCGCGTGCCGACGGATTCGTCGCTCGCGGCGCTCTGGTCATCGGCGACCCGCCGCCGAGTGAAGCGCGCGTCGCCTTGGCTCGCGCCGGCGCTCTGTCCGGGCGCGTCCTCGACACCGGCGGCCGCCCGGTCGATGGAGCCACACTCGAAATCGTGGGCACTGACCCGGCGGGGGGGCCCATCGTGGACGACCCACGAAGGGCCCGATTCCAGGCGGCCCATTTCGCGGCCATGTTGCCGGGCTCGGTGCCGCTCGTCTCCGCAGGCGAGCTGGGCGTGGTCCCGGGTCCGGTGCCGTCGATCCCGCGCGCGATCGCCTCCCTGCCGAAAGCGTCTGGTTCGGCAGGAGAAGGCTGGTCCGTGGATCCTGGCGGATGGGTGACGCGCAGCGACGGAACCTTCCTTCTGTCGCCGGCCTCGCCCGGCCGCGTTCGCGTCCTCGTGCACCACCCTCAGTACGTCGACGCGCAGAGCGACGTCGTGACGCTCGCTCCGGGAGGGCAGGCAAGCGTGGAAGTGACGTTGCACGAAGGCGGCGTTCTCGAGGGTCGAGTCCTCGATGCTCGGGATGAGCCGGTAACCGGAGCACGCGTGTTCGTATCGGCAGTCCATGGGACGCTCGAGCGCTCGTCCCGGACGGCGAGCGACGGAACGTTCGCATTCGCCGCGCTGCCCGAAGCGGTCAACGTGGGCGTGAGCGCATCGCAGGGGGAGATGCCCGACTTTCGCACGACGATTGAAATCCCCGAGGGGGGGCGCGAGCAGATGACCATCCGTCTTCCGGCGGCGAGGGATCCGCTTCCGATCGCGGTCGTGGACGAGGGTGACGCCCCGATCGAAAGCGCCCAGGTCACTGCCACCTCGCTCACCCCCGACTCGCTCCTGCGATTGACCGTCTTCACGTCCGCAGACGGGCAAGCCCAGATCAAGGGCGCCCAGAAACTGCCCCTTCGCATCGAAGCGAGGGCGCCCTCCAGGGCGCCCAGGATCGTCATCACCACGGGTACGGAGGAAAGCGTTCGCATCGAGCTCGACCCGGCAGAGCGGGCGGACGGCCAGGTGGTTGCCGCGAGCGGCGGCCAACCGATCGCAGGAGCCGAGGTCACCCTGTACACCGAGCTCGGGGCCCGGCACGCAACGACCGATGCGCGCGGAGCGTTCGCGCTGAACGAGCTGGCTTCCGGCGCGGCCGCGCTTCGCGTGCGCGCGACCGGATTCGCGCCGGCCGAGCGCACCATCGCGATTCCCGACACCGCCGGTCGGCGCGCTTACTCCGTCGCGCGAGTCGAAATGACCGCCGAGGGAATCGCCGAAGGCGACGTCGTGGACGCCTCCGGCGCCCCCGTGCCCGGCGCGCGAGTCGCCCGGGACCACGTTCCGACCTGGTTGCTCGTCGGATCCAACCCGCGCAACCTCGCGATCGCCGATGCCGAGGGCCACTTCCGGCTGGGCGAGCTTCCGGAGGGCAGCGTCACGCTCGAAGCCTACGCACCCGACTTCGGGCGCACGCAAGCGTCGGTGCAGATCGTCGGTGGACGCACGACGGACCGGATCCGCATGCTCTTTGGGCAGGGATCGAACGACGTTCCGTCGGCCGAGCCTTCATCGACCGGCAGCGTCGCCGTGACACTCGGCGAGACCGGTGCACCGTCGGAAGTCGTCGTCGTCTCGGTGGTCGAGGGAAGCGAGGCGGAGCGAGCTGGACTCTCACCGGGCGACGTGGTCGTCACCGTCGATGGGGTCACCGTCCACACGATGGGTGACGCACGCGCTCGGCTGAGCGGACCGGCCGGCGACGACGTGCTGATGGACGTCCGCAGAGCAGGTCGCGACATCACGTTGCGCGTCGGCCGGGAGGCGGTTCGGCGCTGAGGCTTCTCGCCGCGGGCGACGTCCTGAGCTCGAGGGCGCGCCCGTTCGGCGTGCTGGCCTCACTCTCGTGCGAACACGATCGCCTTTCCGGGCAGGACCGCCCAGCGCATCGTGCCGTCCGCCGCGAACGTGAACGTTTCGGGAATCGAGGGGCCGTCGCCATCGGTCACGAGGACGAGAGTCGTCGCATCCTCTCGAACGACGCGATAGTGACCGGCCTGCGCTTGATGCGGCGACAGCACGGTCATCTCGGAGCCCTCGAAGTGCAGCTGCGTGTGGAACGCAAAGGCGTTCGCATTGCTCGAGGCCTCGCCGGCCATGCCCACGCCTTCGGCGCGAACCCCGTGCCAGCGCCCCTGAAGTCGAGGGGAACCGGCCTGAGTGCACGCCAGAAGCACGAGCGCGGCCGCCGGCCATGGCGATCGACTCACGGCCGTCATCGCGCGATTTCGGGACGCCTCAGCTCCGCGAGGATCTCCTCCGTGATCCGGCGCAGCGCATGGCGACCATCGACATGGGCGAGCCGGGTCGAACCCTCGGCGCAGAGCGTTCCATCGTCCACGCGGATCAGCCGGAAGTCGAATCGAATGCTCGCGGCGCGAACCTCGCTCAGCGACGCCTCGACGTCGAGCTCGTCGTCGAAGTGGGCTGGAGCGCGGTAGCGAACCGAGACCTCCACGACGGGCAAGTGCCTGCCGCGCTGCGCCCAATCCGCGTACGTCACCCCGCGACGGCGAAGCCACTCGACGCGAGCGATCTCCATGTACGAGAGATAACGCGCATGGTGAACGATGCCCATGAGGTCTGTTTCGTCGAAACGCACGCGCACGCGCACGACACTGCGAGCCGAGGCAGGATCGATGGATTCGGACGACACGGCTCGCGCGTCTATCACGCCGGACGGCGTGTTGTTATCGGGATCTCGTGCGCTATGGTTGTGCCGTGGAGGGCAAGCGCCGCCTGCCGCTTCTGCCGATGGCCGGTGATGAAGCGGCAGGCACACCCACGCGTCCCGCATGGCAATGGGTCGCTCTCGGCGCGACTGCGATTTTCGTCGTCTGGGTTCCTCTTGCGGCCTCGACCGCATCCATTGCCGCGCGCTGGGCACGGCACGAGTCCGGCGGCGGCGGACCGCACGGATCGGCCATCCTCTTTGGAGCCCTTTCGTCTGCGGCTCTCGCCGTGGCGGCCTTCGCCGGGGGCTTCGTCGTGGGCCGGTCGCGAGGCGCCGCCAGCGCGCTGCGCGAAGCCGCCCTGTCGGGGCTGACGGCGGCGCTGCTCGCCGTCATCGGCTCCTGGATCACCCTGGGATTCACGGTCGGCTCCCTCGTCGTCGTCGCCATCGCGGTCGCGTTTTCGTATTCTGGCGGCAAAGTCGCCCAGCCGGGAAGGCGCGGCAACACGGACAAGCGGTAGCGTCCGAGATGTTTTGCCTCAAGGTAACGACCGATGCCCGCTGGGCGGCGCGAGCGCTGGGCAATCTGGACGCTCTGCTCGTCGATCATGCCCATTGCGAGATGAAGGCCGCCTCGAACGCTCTTTCGCTGGCCATGCGTCATTGCGACGACGCGGTGATCGTGCGGACCCTCACCGACCTCGCTCGAGAGGAGATCGAGCATTTCCAGCAGGTTCTCGCGCTTCTTTCGGCCAGAGGAGTGCCGCTGACCGGACCGTCGGTCGATGTGTATGCTGCAGGCTTGCGCGAAGCGGTGCGACGGCTGCCGCGCGACCCCGTCACCACCCCACTGGTCGATCGCCTGCTCGTCGGTGCTCTCATCGAAGCCCGATCGTGCGAGCGCTTCAAGCTCCTGTCCGAAGGGGCGGCCGTCATCGGCGGCGATCGGTACCCCGGAGCGCTCTGGCGAGAGCTCCTCGCGTCGGAGGCGACCCACTATCGCCTGTTCGTCGACCTGGCGGTTCGGGCGTCCGGAGGCCGGCGCCCGGCCGTCGTCGCGCGACTCGACCGTCTCGCCGAGCTCGAGGCGGCCATCGTCGACGCGCTGAATCGCAACCACGATCCGAGTGGGCCCGCGACCATCCATGGGTGACTCGGACGTTCTTGACCTGCGCTCGCTCGACCGCGACGTGGCGCGCGCCGTGGGCCAGGTCGAAGAGTGGCGGTCCGGTTTGAACGACGATCCGGGAACGCGCAGCCAGGAGGACCCGTTCGACGGAGTCCGACGCGTGTCGGCGAAATCGACACGCGACGCGCTGCTCGCATACGAGCCGAGTGACTCGGAACGATTGCTCCGCGACTCGCTCCTGCGCTGGACGGCCGCGCTCGTACAGACCCGGATTGGCCTTGCCGACGACGTCGCCTTCGCGTTAGAGGCGAATGCTCCACGGGGGCGCTTCGAGGGGGAAGAGACGAAGCTCGTGTCGTGGCGCGAGGCTTGGCGCCGGCTCGTGGCTGCCCGCACGGTGGCGGAGACCCGTCTGTGGCTCGACGCGGCCGGCGACGCCGCGCCTTCCATTGCGGCCCTGAACCGGACGCGGGCAAGCCGCCGGCTGGAGGTGGCGCGCCGTCTCGGAGCACCGCACCCGTGGGCGCTGCTGCTGTCGGCGACGCCCGCGGCGATCGGGCGCTCCGCGCGACGTTTGCTGGATGTTACCGAGGCGATCGCAGAAGCCCAGCGCAAGGAGTCGGCGCCCGACGCCGGGGGCGCGGCTTCCGTCATCCACGACGCCCTCGCACGGGGCGCGGCAGAAGGATGGCCCGCGAGGCTGTCGCCGAGCTGGCTCGAGCGGACATTCTCGGGATTCGTACGAGGCTTGCCTTTGCGGATCGAACGCTTGCCGCCGGCGCTGGGCGCGGCAAGCTTCGCCCGCGCTCTTCGGGCCTTCGGCTTTTCGGCACGAATCGCCTCGGCGCCCGCCTCGCTGCCGTTCGTCGTCGCGCGGGAGCCTGCATTCATCGGCGCGCATCGAGACGCATTCCTCTTCGCATCACTCGCAGCGGACCCGGACTTTCAGCAGCGCATGCTCGGGGTGAGCCGGCGCACAGCCCTCGATCAATCGCGACAGCTCGCGCGCACGGCGCTTTTCGAGGCCCGGTTGCACGCCGCGCGGATCGTCCTCTCCACCGCGGATAAGTCGGACGACAGCGCCTTCGAGGAAATGGGCACGCGCCTCTTCGGCCGGCCGCTGGACCTGCGCCTGCGCGGGGCGTGGCCCGAAAGCCGCGACGACGAGCCGGCGCGGTTCGTTGCGCTCCTGCAAGTGCCCAGCGCGCGGACGATGCTCATCGATCGGTTCGACGTCGATTGGTACCGAAATCCCCGCGGCTGGGCGCATCTGCGGGCGGAGGGATCTCGGCCCGCATGGGAAGCCGTCGACGACGAGGCGCTCGGTCCTTGGGCGGACGGGCTCGGGCGCGCGTTCGAGGAGGCGCTCGGTTGACGAGCACCCTGGGTGGGGTCCGCCGCGTCCGCCGTGCCTCGGCGGCTCCCGGTTTCCGTCTCGCGCTCGTCGGGGTCCTGGGCCTCGGCGCGGCGCTCGACCCGCCGGCTCACGGGGACCCGCGCGCGGCTCCGCGGGAAGGCCCGCGCGGTCAGGGAGTGGCGGCGCAATCGCTTCCCGCTCGCCCGCCGTCAGGTCCCGCCTGGGATCCGACCCTTCCCATGCTTCCGAGCGTGAGCCTCGTCCGGGTGGAGGTCGCGCACGACCGTGTCGTCATCGTCGAGGATATCGACTTGCCGCGCGGCGACTGGCATTCCGGAGGCCTGGACCTCTACGCCGCTTTTGGAGCACCGGGCCCCCCGATCGCCGTCGATGCCGCCCTGGTCGGGCTCGTCCCCGAGGGACGCGACGCGCATTCCTACAGCGCGGACGAACGGGTCACGACCCGCACTTCCGTGCGTCGGGGCCCCGGCACGTTACTGCTTCTGGGGCTGCCCCAAATGGCCGGAGTCGCGCTCTACGTGACCGAGCGCCAGCTCAAACGCGCCTATGCTTCGAGTGACCGCGCCGTCCTTCGCATCCGCACTCTCGTGCGTCCGCTGGCCCCCGATTCGACGGGCGCACGCGACGTCGTTGTCCGCCTCGGAATCGCGGGGGGCCTTCCGATGACGCTCGGCCGGATCCAGGTGGTCTCCGACGAGCCAGCGTCCCGGATCACGAAAGCGGAAGCAACACTCTGCGGACCTGAGGCCGATCTCTGGCCCCTGTCGGTGGGGGGGACGAGCCTCCCGCAGGTGCCCGCATCGCCTCCGGCGCTGCAGGCCCCGATTGCACCATCCGCCGCCGTCAGACACCCGACCGATGACCTGCACGTTCGCTGGTGGAGCGAGCCGCGTGATTGAGGCTTGCGGCCCGAGCGCACACCCCCTTCGGCTGGCGTGTAGCCAATCCACCGCCCCCCGTGCCGGGCACAGGGGACGGTCGAGCGTGGTGCGAGCCCTCAGTGACGTGAGCTTGGAGCCCGAGAAGCCGTGGCTCCAAGCCGATCGAGACGCTCGTTACGGATTCGCGCCTTCGTTGATCCACTGCTGGACTGCCGTGAAGCACTCCTGCTGGATATCCGCCCCGTCGGGCAGCTCGAGATTGCCGCTGAGGGGCATGGCAGCGCCGCACGGCGCCGGCGAACCGTCAAGCCCGGCTTTGATCTTCAGACAGAGGAGGCTCTGGCCGGCCGCATCCGGCACGACGCGAATGTGTCCGGGGGTGGCTGCGTCGAGCGTATCGCAGACGAGTGCCCCGTCAGGCTCCAGGGCAACCGGCGGCAGCGCGTCGCCCATGGCGGGCTCATTGACGAGAGCCGCGTACGCGGCATCGACCGACGCCGCCAAATCGAGGTTTCCGTATTTCACGCCGCCGCCCGAAGCGTCGTAGATGCCCCCATCACCCGGGATCGGATCGCCGGCCGCGTGATGACAACCCACGCAGTTGTTGATGAGTGTCGTGTTGGTCATGACCGGCCAGATGTCCGCCGCGAAGCTGAGCGGGGCCGCCGCCGACGAACCGGAGCTCGAACTCGTACCCGTGGAGCTGCTGGAACTCGTGCTCCCGGAGGACGAAGAGGAGGCGGTGCCCGAGCTGGAGCTCGCGGTGGTGGCCGTGCTCGTGCTCGTGCTGGTGCCCGTCGGCGTACTGGTCGTCGAGCTGCTGCACCCCACCCATGCCCAACCGGCGACTATCGTGAGGGCAGCTCCCGCCGCAATTGCCTTAGAGGGTTTCATTCGAAGGACCTCGCTTATTTCGAAAGTTGAAAGGGATCGCACCAGGAGGCCGTGGCGAAATATCGTCACACCCTGGCCGCCTCCAGTGTCAGGGCGGCGGGTACCCTAGCGCATTCATAGCCGGTGCGCAGCGAAGTTTTTACAGTGTACGCAAGCGGTCAGAAGCGGTCACAACGGGACCGGCTTTCGTCACGCCCGGGTTTCCGTCATGGCGGATTGATGTTTCCGCTCATCGAAAGAAGGGTGAGAAGACCGACAGTGGCATTGAAATAAGAGTAACCGCTCATCGACCCCGACGCGGCCACATCGAGTAACGCTCGATTCGAGCCGTCCAGCACGAACTGCCACGCGCTGTTCACGAAACCGGTCGTGCCGGTGGCCATGGCGCCGACCCCCGCGCACCCGATGAGAGACATCGAGTTCGGCTGGGCGTTGGGAGCCATCGTGCCATTGAGCTCGTATTGGTCCCAGAGCCGACCGACGCCGCCACCACCGGTGCCCGTTGGTCCGCCGATGCCGTTGAAGAAATTGATGAGCTTACTGAGAAAGCTCGCTGCGGACGGGTTGCCGTTCCAGCAGTAATCGAGGCCGACGCGCCAGGGGACGCGATGCGAGTCGTACTGGTACGTTTCGTCGCTCGCACCGCCCGTATTCTCGCCCGCGGCGGTGCAGCTCCCCGCGGTGGTATCGCTGCTGGACGTGCACCACGCGGGGACCAGCCCCGTCGAGGAGTTCGCGACGTTGTTGAGCGCCGTGTACACCGCCGTTGCGACCTCGGACCAGGTGTGCGCCGTGTCGACCTTGCCAAAGGTCGGATAATATTCCGGCGCGAAGTACGACGGGTCCGTGACATTTCCAGCCTGCGAAGTCTGCGAATCCGGAACGCCGCCGTTCGTGTAGTTGCTTCCGCCGGTCGGCAGGAAGCTGTGCGGGTCAATCTCGTGGTTCCAGATGTTCGCGACCATCGCGGTCCCATCGCTCGTATACGTCGCGTTGCTGAATTTCTGTCCCGCTTGGAGCAATGCGAACGCCGCGTCTTGGTCCGCGTCGGTCGCGGACCCCGAGCCCCCCGTGTTGTTCCACGTCATCAGGCCGCCAGTCCCCGTGACAGCCAAGTTCTGTGTCCAGTACTGATAAAGCCCGGCGAACAGGGTCGGGTCGTCCATCGCCACGGCGATAAGCATCCCGTAGCCGATGCCTTCCGAGACGGTGTCATTGTTGTTCTCCGGTCGGATGACTTTCAGCGCGCTACCTCCCGCGGAGGCGACGAAGCGCGAATACCAGTTCCTGTACGCCCACTGCAGGTCCTTGCCCGTCGCTCCGGTCGGCTTGGTGCAAGAACCGAGAGCGCTGTCTGCAAACGTCGGGGCAATGTTGTTCGGCATGGAGGGAGGCACCAGCCCCTGCGACCCGGTGTAAAAAGCGACGTTGTCGATCCACAGGTCGAAGCTCGCGGTCGCGCTCGTGTTCTGCTCCTCGCCCTCCACCTCGCCGGGGTTTTCGACGAACTGGATGCCAAGCGCCTGGGTCGGATCAAAGGCGGGCGCCTGACAGAGGACGCCCGTCGGGCAGGCACCCCCGCTCGGGAGAAAATCCGGCATGAGCAGCGCGAAGGGGATGTAGACGGTCTGCCACGTCGTGCTGATCGGAGTGCCGTTCGTCTCGGTCGTGCTGGGGTTGTCGATGAGCATCCAGCCGCGGTTGTTGAAAAGAGCGGGTGTGCTCGCGTCAGACACGGTTCCGCCGGACGGCACCGGTTGCGTGTCCTGGGTTACCACCTCGAAGGTGAGCGAAGAGGCCCCGCCGGCACCGACCATGACGTCGAACTGAATACCGCTGAAGCTCGAGGGAATGGAGTACGGCGGCGGGAACGTGTTGGCCGTCGTGCTCCCGGCAGGGACCTGGTGAGCGAGAAAGTCGCCGCGCGTGCCGGCGTACCCGTCCGTCCCCGACGTCCCGAGCCCGCCGGTCGTGTGCAACGAGTACTTGTTGCAAACGCCCCCGTCCACCAAGGGCAAGGTGTCGGTCGTCTGCTGGATGAGGAGACTGGGGTTCGCGGCGCCGGCGGCTGTGTCCGCAAAGTCGTACCAGATGCCCGTGTACCCGTTCTGCGCCACCATCGTCGCGGTGTCGTCTTCGAAATCGGCGATGACGTCCGGATCGTTAACCTCGCAGACGCGCTTTCCCGAATCGGGGCTGGTGCTCGTCGAGCCGCCGTCGGCGAGCGTCCCGCCCCCCGTCGAGCCACCGCTGCCGTTGCTTCCCGAGCCCCCGCTGCCGCCGCCGCTACCGGCCGTGCCCCCTCCGCTCCCGTTGTTTCCAGAGCCGCCGGAGCCGTTGTTTCCCCCGCTGCCGCCATTCGACCCGCCGTTGCCGCCGGAGCCGTTGTTGCCGCTCGATGTGCCGTTGCCTGAGTCATTCGAGTTGCTTTTGCTGGCGCAGGCGAGAACGACGGGAAGCGCCAACACAGCGGCGCGGACGCAGACGAGCATGGAGGGACGTCGCATGGCAAAGGCTCCAATGATGTGAGGCGTGTACCATGTCGATTGCCGCGACTCTCGTCAACGCATTGGATACGATTCCCCATGCGTAATTTCGTATTTCGTTCCATCGGCAACAGAAGCTCTCGGGCTCACTGAACGGGGCGCCCGGTGGGCGGAATTGGGTGGGGGGCTTCACTGAAGCGCCGGGGCGATGGCGATCTCGTCACACGACCCGCCGGGGGGGGGGAGGACATGGGGGGCGATCTCGTCACGCCACCGGGCGGGCCGGCGGCAATCTCGTGATGCAGCGGCCGTCAGCCTGGCGCCGGCGCTGGCGACGACCTCGGCGATGCCCGAGCCAGGGGAACAGACTGCGGATGATCGAGCCGTGATCGACCTGCTAAGGTGCGACGCGTGATACGCACCCGGCCAACGACGTGGTGGCTCGCGCAGCTCCGAAAGCGGCGGACTCGCATGTCCGTCGAGAAGCTCGACCTTTCCCGGCCCATTCGCTTCGAGTCCGCCGACGAGCAACGCGCGGCGGTCGCCTTTTTCAATGCCGCGTACCGGGCGGAGGAGTCCGGCCTTCGCCAGGCGCATGAGCTCGCCGGTGAGGTCTCGCGGACGGACCCGGACCTGGCCGAATGCTTGAAGCTCTACGGCGACGAAGAGGGCTGGCACCGCGAGCTTCTCACCGAGTTTTTGGGGTGGCTCGGGGGGAGCGTACGGCCGATGGGGCGCACGACCCGCACGTTCTACTTCCTGTACGGGCGCGCCAAACGCATGGAGTCGATCGTTTTGGTCAATCTGATGTTCGAAACGATTGGCTCGACGACCTATCGCCTTGCGCTGCGTCGCGCCGCTCATCCGGCCGTTCGCCAGATGCTCACGATCCTGACTCGCGACGAATCGTTTCACGTCCCCCTCAACGTCCATTTCCTGCGCTGCGCGCTCGCGCGCGCCCCGGCGGCCTCGCGCACCCGGCTGCCCCGGCTGCGCGCGCTGTACCACGCCACATTTCTGGCGCTCCTCACTTCCACCATCCCGAGCCGGCGTCGCGCCGAGCGATTCGATCGCATCGCCCGCGGGGTGCTCGCGGAAGCCTACCGGGTCGAGCTTGCGCGCTTGTTTCTCGAGGAGCACGACCTCGGGCTTGCGCCCTCGCCCGCGTTCTTGAAGGTCCTCGGGCTCGATCGCGACGAACTTCTGCGACGCGGCCCTTCGGCGGTCAGCCTCGAGGCCGCCGAACGGTCGGCCGAACGGTCCGACGTCGTCGTCGAGGCCTACTAGTGGCTGCCGCGACTCTGCGGCCGGTCGCGCGATTCGCGTGGGCCCTTGTGGTGTACGACGTCGCGGTCGTGGGGTGGGGCGCCTACGTGCGCGCCACCGGAGCCGGGGCCGGCTGCGGACGCCACTGGCCCACCTGCACCGGAGACCTCATCCCACGCTCGCCGGCCGTCGCGACCCTGGTCGAGCTCTCGCACAGGGTCTCGAGCGCCATCGCCTTCCTCATGACGGCCGCCGTGCTGGTGTGGACGATCCTGGAATTTCCCCGCAGGCACCCTGCCCGCCGGGCTGCGGCAGTGGCGACCGGCCTCATGGTGGGCGAGGCGCTCATCGGCGCGGGCCTCGTTCTCTTCAGCCTGGTCGCCCGCGACGTGTCGCTCAAGCGCGCGCTCAGCATCTGCCTGCACTTGATCAATACGTTCTTTCTGCTTGCCGCCACGGCGCTCACGGCCTGGTGGGCGTCGGGCGCACCGCCCGTCCGCCTGCGCAATCGACCCGCCACGGCGACGCTGCTCGGAGTGCCTCTCGCAGCGATGATTGCGGTCGGCGCGTCGGGGGCCGTGACGGCCCTGGGCGACACTCTGTTTCCCGCGCCCTCGCTCGGCGTGGGTCTCGCCCGGGACTTTGCACCGGGCGCGCACTTCCTGGTGCGCTTGCGCGTGCTGCACCCGGTCATCGCCCTGCTCGCCACTGCCGTCGTGGTGGCCTGCGCGACCCTGACGCGAAGGCTGAGACCCGGCGGCGCCGTCCAGGTTCTGTCGCGGGGCGCGGCCATGCTGGTGGTCTTGCAGACCGCGGCGGGCCTCGTCGATCTGACCTTGAGCGCTCCGGTCGCCATGCAACTCGTTCACGTGGTGCTCGCCGACGTCGCGTGGATCGTGCTCGTCCTGACGGCCGCCGCCGCTCTCGCCGACGACAGCCTCACTTCGGAGGCTTACGCGCCGCTTCGTCCTCCTCCGCAATGCGCGCAAGACCCACGAGATCGCCCAGCGCCATGGGGCGGATGGGCGGGCGAGGAGTGATCGGAAGCGCTGCGGCGCCTCCCTTTTCGGCGAGCCGGCGGGCGCACAGCGCCACGCACCCTTTTCCTTGACACCACCCGGTCCCGAAACCGGAGTAGCGCTTCAACGACTCGATGTCCGTGTATCCGCGCGCGATTGCCTCGTCGAGGTCCCGCAACGTGACGTCTTCGCAACGGCACGCGAGAATCTTCGTCATGGCCGTCGCCGACGATGCCGAAGGCTCACGGACCCTCGTACTCGCAGTGAGCCTCGCACGTCTCGTGGATGGTCACACGAACGAGCGACGGGAGAGCCGGCTTGAGCCGCTCCCATACCCAACGGGAGAGCACTTCGCTGGTCGGGTTCTCGAGACCCGCCACATCGTTGAGGTAACGGTGGTCGAGCTGCTCGCTCAGCGGCCTCCACGCTTCATGGAGCGCCTGAAAGTCGAGAAGCCAGCCCGTCTCTGGATTGACCGGTCCATGAACCGCGACCTCGACCCGAAAGCTGTGACCATGCAGGCGTGCGCACTTGTGTCCCGGGGGCACCCTCGGCAACCGGTGCGCCGCTTCGAAGCGGAACTCGTGCACGAGCCGAACGTTCATGGTATCCGGGGCCCCGCCGCAAAACCGGAGCACCCATGTACATCACCCTTTCGAAGAAGCCGCGCAAGGTCAATCGCAGCAAGACGAAGCGCTACCGAGCCCGGCTCAAGGCGAAGGATCACGCCCGACGCAAGCGCGTTTACGAAGTGAGGTAGCGCCCGGACCCGGGGCGCCGTCAGCTGCCTTTCCGAAGCTCGGTCAACACGAGCTTCGCGACGGCCTTGAGAGTGTCGAAGACGCCGACGCCGGTGCGCGCGACGGCTTCGAAATCAGGGACGTTGGTCCTGTTGAGGAGTTGGCGTAGCTCGTCAATCGCCGCGACGTTGGGGAGGTCGCGCTTGTTGTACTGAACGACGAAGGGAAGGCGCTCGAGCGCGTATCCCTGTTCGGCGAGGTTCGTGTGGAGGTTCTCCAGCGACTCCTCGTTCGCCTCCATGCGCTCGATCTGCGAATCGGCGACGAAGATGACGCCGTCGAGGCCTTTGAGAATGAGCTTGCGGGACGCGTCGTAAAACACCTGCCCCGGAACGGTATACAGGTGAAAACGCGTCTTGAACCCGCGAATCTCGCCGAGCGATAGCGGCAGAAAATCGAAAAATAGCGTGCGCTCGGTCTCGGTCGCGAGCGAGATCATCTTCCCTTTGTGCTCGGGATTCGTCCGCTCGAAGATGTATTGAAGGTTCGTCGTTTTCCCGCACAGACCAGGCCCATAATAGACGAGCTTACAATTGATCTCGCGGGCCATGTAGTTGATGAAACTCATCGCGGCAGCCTGGCGGTTCCCGGGACAGCGGGCATTCGATCAGTCGTCGTTGAACAGGTTGTCGATGTCCTCGTCCGTGATCTCCGCGAACGGCGAATCGGCGCCTGGCTCCTGCACCTTCTGCAGGAGCGTTTCGAAGACATGGTTCAGCTCCTCGCTGGCCTTCTTGACCCGCAGACGAACCAGTCCCAACGACGACTTCGAATCGAATATCACGACGAGAATGACGCGGTTGCCGACGAGTTGGATGTGGATGTTCGCGCGCTCGCCCTCGTGGAACTGGGTCGCGAACTCCTGCTCCTTGAGGAGCTTCGCCATCCCGCCCGTCGCCGCGATGTTGCCTGCGGTGAGCGAGGCGAGGCTCGTCGTGTCGACGTTGTCGATGTCGCCGGCCGCCGCGATGAGCTGGCCGTTCTTGTCGACGATGAAGACGACTTTGGCGTTCGCATCTCGAACCAGGCGGTCGACGACCGCCTGGATCTGATTGAACTCCTCCTCGTACATCACCATCTGGGAGCTAACCATTCGATGCCTCAGAGTCCGGGACGAGTCGTGTCAGGTGGAGTTTGCAGCCGCCATCCCGTTTCGGGCCGCGCTTTCGGTGGGCTCCTGTTTCGGGGCGGGCAACACGAACTGCTATAGCCGTGTGCGTCATTTCCGTAAAGGTAATGAGATCGCTCGCGCGAGCGGTAGCCCCATTTCGAGGCGGCGGTGGCCTTGTTGGTGGGTGTCGGATGTTTCGGCGACCCGCGGCGTCCGTGTGCGAGCCTCGGCGATGATTAAGCATGAAGGCGCACGGCAATCTCGATCTCGTCCTCTTGAATCCGGGTCCCCGTGAATCCACCTCGGACTATACAGGCTGGGAACAAAGGGCGCGATGCTCGGAGGCTCAGGCGTTTCGCGGGGGATCGGGGTCGATCTGGGCGAATGCTCGGCGCGCGAGGTCGCGGCATGGTCGAGCGGCGCTCTCGACGCGCCCCTCGAGCACGACGCGGCGCTGTCCGTCGGGGTACTGAGGGACGAAGCGCTCGTCCTCGGCGCCTACCAGCGGGCATACGGGCTGCCCGAGAGGTGGCCGCTGGTTCGACGAGCGTCCGGAGGGCCCGAAGTCCGCGTGGGCGCAACCTCGGTCTACGTGGGTCTTTCGATCCCGCACCCCGGGGCCGCCCCCGTCGCCGCCGATCCCCGCCGGATCGTCAACCGCGCGGTTCGCCCGCTGCTCCGTGCGCTGACGCGAGCCGGTTGCCCGGCGCAGTTCTTCGGCCGCGATTGGGTCGCCGTCCGTCACCACCCCGCCGCATGGGTCGGATTTGCGCACGACTCGACGACACAGCGCACGCTGTTCGAGGCGTTCGTGGCCGTCGCCGTCCCGTTTGCGGTCGCAGAGCGATCGTCGTTCCGGGGCCGATCCGCCGGGACCCTCGAGAGCCTCACCGGCCGCTCGATCGATCCCGGCCGCCTCGCGACCGCCATCGTCGGGTCGTTCGTCGAAGCCTGCGAGGCCGAGCCCATCGCCGGGGGCGGCTTGTCCCGCGCGTCGACGCCCACCTCGGTCCTCGAAGATCCGACCCGAGATCCCCCTTGGGCGGCCACCTGCTCCGAGGCGATCGGCATCGTCGGGGCCGGCCCCGATGGGCGAGGCGCGTTCCGCGTCGGTGGGGATCTCCTCGTGTCGCGTGACGCGCTGGCTCGACTCGAAGAGCGCGCGGCGGCCGCGACCGAGCTTGCATCCGACGAAGCACTGGACGCCATCGTCGCCGACGCGCTCGATTCGCCTCGAGTCGCGCTCGACGGCGTCCGATCGCTTTCGAGCATCCGCGACGTCATCGCCCGCGCGCTTCGCCGCTCACCCGCTCCCAGATCCGCGCGTCCTTGAAGATTCGCACGAGCTCGCCGTCGAGGTGCCCGTCGCGCACGCCGTACTCCAGGATGTCGATGGCGCGATCGACGGGCACGGCCTTCTTGTAGGGGCGATCGCTCGCAGTCAACGCATCGAAGACGTCGGCGATGCTCATCATCTTCGATTGCAGGGGAATCTCTTCCGCCCGAAGCCGATTGGGGTACCCGGTTCCGTTGAGCCGTTCGTGGTGCGCACCCGCGATGAGCGGCACGCGGCGCAGCGACTTGCCCCAGGGAATCTGCGAGAGGAAGCGGGACGTGTGCGAAACGTGGGAGCGAATCTCCTCGAACTCCACCGGAGTGAGCGAGCCCTTGCTGACTTTGAGGCACGAGAGCTCGTCGTCCGACAGCAGCGTCCGAACCGTTCCCTCCAAGTCGACGAAGGTCGCCTTGGCGATCTCGTCGATCTGCGCGAACACGCTGGCCGCGAGGATCGTGGGCTCGTTCGCCGCGCACACCGCTTGCCACGCGGCTTCCAGCCCCGAGCGCCTCGTTTCGAGCTCCCGATCCAGCGCTCCGAGGTCGGGGGGAGCCGCGCCTTCCTCGAAAAGCCGGATCTTGCGGGCCAAAATCTCCGCCTCGAGCGAGCGGGCGACGAAGTCGAAGCGCGCGCGAATCAGCTCGAGCTGTTCGTCGTGGAGTTTTCTCGGCTTTACCAGGACCTTCTCGCGAACGCCGATCTTGCCGAAATCGTGCAGAAGGCTCGCATACTCGAGCTCCCGGAGATCCTCCGCCGTGAACGACGCGGCCGCGTACGTCCCGACCGTCTCGGCATCCACGACCTTCGCCAGTTGCAACGTCAGCCGAGCCACGCGGCGTGAGTGGCCGCTCGTCGTGGGGTCTCGAGACTCGATCGCCTCGACGCTGGCCCCCACGAACCCCTCGAACAGGCGACGAATCTCGTCGTACAGCATCGCCGTCTCGAGCGAGACGCCCGCCTGCGCGGCGAGCAGCCCTAGGAGCTCTTCGCTCCGGTCGTCGAACGGGACGACCTGGTCGGTCACGTCGGACGGAGTGCTCAGCTTTCGACCGGAGCCTCGCTTCTTGTTGATGAGCTGGATGACGCCGATGACCTCGTCGCGCTGACTGATGAGCGGTGCGACCAGCATCGATCGCGTCTGATAACCCGTACGTCGGTCGAGGGTCGGATCGAATCCGAAGGTCGAGTCCGGCGGCAGGTCGTAGACGTCGGGGATGTTCAGCGTCCGCTTGTCGTGAGCACAGCATCCGGCGATCGAGCGATCGCTCAGCGGTATCGTGAACTCGCTCGAGTCGAAGGCGACACTGTCGTTCTGCGTGAGCTTGAAGCGCAAAATCCGCTGATCATCCCGTTGCTCGACGATGTAGATGCTGCCGGCATCGGCCCCGGTGATGCTCCGACTCTTTACCAGAATCACCCCGAGGAGCTGGTCGACGTCACGAATGGTCGTCATCGCGCGCGCGATGTCGATCAGCTCGCCGAGCTCGACCCGATAGCGGCGCAGCCAGTGGCCCCGTGCGTCCGCGCGGGCCCTCGTCTCCATCAGGTCGAACGCATGGTGCGCGGCCAGGTACACGTCGTCCGCTCCTGCGTCTTCCGCGAGGATCGATGCGATTCCCCAGCGCGCCGCATCTTCGCGCAGCGGCGTGCGAGGGCGTCCGACGAGAACGACCACCGCGGTGCCTTCGGCGACGCGACGAGACAGAGGTTCGAGCAAATCACGCGCGCGATCCCAGAGGGCGGCGGGCGCAAACACGGTCGCCAGTCGCAGCTGCGACCGACCGCCCGAGATCGAGGTCAGGCGCCACACCGCCGCAAGGAGCGCGTGGGGGCGGGTCACTCCTTCTTTGCTCAGGCGCGTGTCGGATGCGAGCAGTCCCTCGATCCGGTCCATCGTCGTCAGGGGCCCCGAGGCCACACCGAGCGCCGCCGCCGCAGCCTCGCTGCGCGAGCCGAGGGCGGCATCGACGCTCACCCCCTACGCTCACGATCGCGCATCTCGTAGCGCACGATGATCTTCTGGACGAGGGGGTGTCGCACGACGTCGACCTCCGTGAAGTGGCAAAATGCAATGCCTTCGACCCCGTCGAGCAGCTCGCGCGACTCGGCCAGCCCGCTGGCCCGTCCCTCCGGCAGATCCACTTGCGTGATGTCGCCGGTGACCACCGCCTTCGAGTTGTAGCCGAGTCGTGTGAGAAACATCCTCATCTGCTCGCTCGTCGTGTTCTGCGCTTCGTCGAGGATGACGAACGAATCGTTGAGCGTGCGCCCGCGCATGAACGCAAGAGGCGCCACCTCGATGTGGCCGCGCTGGATGAGGCCCTGCGCGCGATCGATGTCCATCATGTCGTTGAGCGCGTCGTAGAGCGGCCTGAGGTAAGGATTGACCTTCTCCGCCAGGTCTCCAGGCAAAAACCCGAGTTTCTCTCCGGCTTCGACGGCCGGACGCGTCAACACGATCCGCTTCATCTGTCGCGACTGGAGCGCGGCAATCGCGCAGGCCATCGCAAGGTAGGTCTTGCCGGTACCGGCCGGTCCGATCCCGAACGTCAGCGCGTGGCAGCGGATCGCTTCGACGTAGCGTTTCTGCGCGAGCCCTCGCGGGCCGACGGGTCTTTTCCCTCTCCCCAGCGGGACGATGTCGTTGAACACGTCGCGCAGGCGCACCGTGGGCTCTCCGCGAAGCAGGTCGAGAGCGCGTCCAATGTCGTTCGTTTGCAGATCGACGCCGTCGCGCAGCAGCATCGCCGCTTCGGCCAGGAAGCGCTCGGCCAGCGCAACGTCCTCGGCGTCGCCTTCGAGCAGCACCTTGTTGCCGCGAAGTCCAACCGAGACCTTGGCTTCGCGTTCGAGCACCTTCAGGTTCTCGTTCCTGGCGCCGGCCAGCCCCAGGAGAACCTGCGAATCGTCTACCTCGACCTCGGACGTCGCCCGGACCGACGGGGGCGAGCCTTTGGATTGCTCGGCAGTACGGTGCATGAAATGTGCTCTCGGAGAATAGCAGCGGCCCCGAGAACCGCCCGGCGCGGCGCCTCGACCTGAGCGCCTGGCACCCCTCTCATTCGTCGGTCACGATTGCGAGCTTTCGCGACCAGAGAATGACGTCTCTGCGCACGCCACCGCCGGGCAGGTGTCCGAGCAAAAGCCCCGTTCGGCGAAATCCAGCGTAGAGAAAGGCCGCGGCGAGCGACACGTCGTCGCTCGGCGCAAGGGAAAAACAGCTCACCATCCCATCGGAGAGGAGCTTGTCGCAGAGCGCGCGCACCGCGCCGGCCGTCGCGACTCCCTCGGACTCCGTTCTCGGCGCTTGCAGGAGCTCGATGAATGCATTTCCGAAGCAAGCCTGCGACTCGATCGATGCGACGAGCTCGAACCCACCCCGTGCCGCGATCAGCAGGTGGCGCCGTTCGACGTCGCGTCCGAACGGC
Source organism: Polyangiaceae bacterium (assembly GCA_035622655.1). Lineage (GTDB taxonomy): Bacteria > Myxococcota_A > Polyangia > Polyangiales > Polyangiaceae > Palsa-1150. The sequence goes on along the minus strand of DASPUY010000255.1, from coordinate 23,556 downwards.
TCGAATGCCGTGAGCGCGCGACCGCTGCGCAGCGCCGATGCGACGGCCTTGCGGGCCTCGGACTCTTGCAAGGCGGCGACCCGGGCCTGAGGCACGGCGCCCTCCGACAGGCTGCGCGCCGCCCGCCTGCCGGCGGCGATGGTGCGCTCCGCGAGCTCCTGCGCGTGTCCCAGCGCGGCCGGCCCCGTGGCCCTCGCAGCCACGAGCCGAGTCTCGCTCTCGAATGGAACTTCGCTTCGTGCCCGGGAGTTCGCAGCCGGAGCGACAGCGCCCCGACCATGGCTCGGCAGTGCCCCGACCGTCGACCCCAGAAGGAAAGCATCGCTTCGCTTGTAAAAGCCCGGGATGGTCCCCTCTTTGGCAAAGCCGAGCTTCACCCACGTCTGCTGCTCGTCGCGTTCGACGAGGGTGTAGATCTTCTCGACACCTTCGCGCTGCGCCAGTTGCCGTACGAACTGGCGCTTTGCGTCGGTCGCCCCCGCGCGAAAGTCGATGACGCGCATGGTGCGCGCGCGACGATTGACCAGCAGGCAGAACGAGACCGCCTCGTTGTGGACGAAAAGCTCGTCCACGGGCTTCGGCTGTGAACCGAGGACTCGACCCGACATGAATGCACCAACGGGGGTCTCTGGCAGAGACGCGCACGCCCTCTCGAAGCGGCCGCGAAGCTGCTCCGTTTGAACTCGAAAGTTGCAGCCTAGCTACTACGAAACGGCCCCGACGGTCAACTCGAAACTCCAACTGAATCGCTGAGTTGTCGCCTCAGCCGCCCAATGCCTCCGGCCCTCGCGATGCCTCGAATCAATTGTGTTTTCACGGCGACAGGCTCGAGACGTCCGCGGCGCTCGCCCCCAGCTTTTCGAATGCCTCGCTGAGACGCTTTGCCGGAATCGAGACGAGCGTTGGCATTCCCCCCGAGAGTCCCAGAAGGTCGAGGAAGCTGACTCCGCTTGCATACCGTGCGGCGAGCGTCAGCGTGTCGCGATCGAGCACCACGGCGATGCCCGCCCGCTCTTGCCCGAGAAGGAGCAGCTGCGTCTTGTCGTACTTGCCGTGGTCGTGAGAGGCGTCGACGAACGCGACGCTTCGAATGGACTCGGGGAGACACGGCTGCCGCGTCGTCAGCTCGATCACACGGTAGCGCCGCGCGATTTTTCGCGTGAGCTCCTCGATGGGCTCGAGCTGCGCGGCCGCCACGTCCACCTCGTGCCACAGCGTGGGGTCCGCGAGCCCGCTGGCCAGGTGCCGCACGATGATCCCGAAAAGGGCCGTGTCGCGCGGCCGCGCGCGGATCGCGCGATCGAAGCGCTGGCCGGTCGGACCCGGAAGGGACGTGCGCGTGTCGATGGCGCGCGCGTCCGCGTCGGCACCCGGATAGGTTTCGACTCCGTGGCGAAGCCACTTGGCGGCGCTGCAAAGCCCGTCGAAGTCGGTGTGGCAGACGATGGTCTCGACGGGCCCGATTCGTTCGACGATCTCGGGCGTGATCATTTCCGGACACGCGCCGTGCTCCGCCTTGGTCGAAAGCACGAACCGGGGGTCGTTGCGATAGCGAGCGTGCATCACGTGATCGTGATGATCGACCCATCCTGCCAGACGCGGCCCGAGCTCTTCGATGAAAGGGAGCGTGACCTTTTCGAAACCGCCGCTCGATGCCTCGGACGCGAAGGCCACATCGAGAACCACGACACGCCCCGCCAGCTCACGAGCTCGGGGAAGCTTGCGAGGCGTCGCAAAGGCCAGCATGGGACGCAGCGGTGAATGGGCCGTGCAGCCCCGTGTAGCATGTGCCGGCGCGGGTCCGTCCGGGGCGTTAGGATGGCCGTCGATGCCCACGCCTCAGCCGCAACAAATCGACAGGCTACCGGTCCAGTTCGACGCCGACGGGCTCGTTCCCGTCATCGTGCAAGATCGACTCACGGGTGAAGTCCGGATGCTCGCGTACGCCAACGTGGAGGCCATTCGAAGGACGCTGCAGACGGGACGCGCGACCTTTTGGAGCCGGTCGCGTCGCGAGCTCTGGGAGAAGGGACGCACGAGCGGCAGCACGATCCGGGTTTTTCGGGTTCTGGTCGACTGCGATGCGGACTGCCTCATCTACTCGAGCGAGCCGCGCGGCAACTCGTGCCACACGGGCGCGCGGAGCTGTTTCTTTCGGGCCCTCGAGCCTGCGGCTCTCGGAGACGTCGCGTCCGATGGCCTGTCGCGCCGCGAAGCTGAGCCGACGGCGTCGACGGAGCCGACAGCGCCGACGGAGCGGACGGAGCCGACAGCGAACGAGGAGCCGCAAACGTTGCTCGACATGCTCGAGGCCACGCTCGAGGATCGAAAGCGCGCGACGGCCGCCACGAGCTACACGAAGACCCTGTACGAAGCGGGAGCGCCGCGCATCGGGGGCAAGATTCGCGAAGAGGCCGGGGAGCTCAGCGACGCGCTCGCGGCCGAGACCGAAGAGCGAGTCGTGAGCGAGGCCGCGGACCTCGTCTATCATCTTCTCGTCGGGTTGCGCTGGAGAGGGATCGCCGTGCGCCGTGTCCTTGCGGAGCTTGCGCGCCGATTCGGCCAGAGTGGCCACGACGAGAAGGCGTCGCGTTGACACCTTTCGATGCGAAGGCATAAGCTCTATGAGGGCCACGGGGCTGGCCTCGAGCGCTCGCCCATGACCACCAAAGTCCTCGTATTCGAGAGCGACCCGGCATTCGCCGAGGAGCTCCGGACCGAGCTGGGCATGCGCGGGTGCACGACCACGGTCGTCGACGACGGCAACCTCGGCCTCCAGCAGGCGGCTTCGGAGAATCCCGACTTGGTGCTGCTCTCGATCGAGCTCCCTCGAATGAACGGGTTCTCGGTCTGCAACAAGCTCAAGAAGGACCCGAACCTCAAGGACGTTCCGCTCATCATCATGTCGAGCGAATCGACCGACGAAACCTTCGAGCAGCACAAGAAGCTTCGCACGCGCGCCGAAGATTACGTGCACAAGCCGATCGCATTCGCCGACCTTCTCACGCACATCGAGAAGTTCCTGACGCTCGCCGAGCCGCACCGCGAATCGGACGCTCCGATCGTGATCGAAGACGAAATCGAGGTGGGCAGCGCGGACTACCTGCTCGAGGAGGAGGCGGCGGACGAGGGCCAATCGCGCTTGCCCATCGTGGGGCTTGCGGGCTTCGATTCGGAGTCGAGCAACGCGGCGGAAGGGGCCGCACAGGCGGAGGCCCAAGCCCTTCGCCCGGCGGATTCGGACGTCGAGGCGTTCGCGGAGTCGGCCTTCGGCCGACTCACGGGGTTGGACGCCCAGGCTCTCTCGCTCGACGCGCGAGCGACCCCCAACGGTTCGGGGGGGCCCGAGCTCGGGACGGGCGGCGCTTCGCGCGGTTCGATTGTGCCCCCGCCGGCGCGAAGGTCCAGCCTGCGCCCCCCGCCTTCGTCGGGCGACTTCGCCGAGCGCGAGCGGCTGCGTGCCGAAGTCATCGTCGTACGCGAACAACTGGAGACGGCCCAGCGCGAGCTCTTGGATGCGCGCCGCGAGGTCGACAGGCTCCGCTTCGAGGCCGACGAGGCGGGCCGGCTGTCCCGCGAGGCCGACGAGCTTCGGGCCAGGCTCGCGAACGCCGTGAAGACCGGCGGGACGTCGAGTCGCGACTTTCTCGACCTGCGTGAAGCGCTGAACCGGAAAGACAAGGAAATCCTCGCGTTTCGCGAGCAGCTTTCGCGCAAGGACCGGGAGATCGTCGAATCGCAGGATCGCGCGCTCGGTCTGGAGCGCGCGAAGGCCGACCTGGAGGAGCGACTGCTGCTCGTCGAGCGCCAGCTCGCGGAGACGAAGGAGTCTGTCGAGGAGCTGGCCTCGGAGCGCGACGCTGCGAAGAAGGGGGCGGACGACCTGCGCTCTCGCGCGGAGAAGGCGAAGGGCGACGCGGAGGCGCGGGAGCGTCAGCTCTCCGAGCTTCGCGCACGCAATGCGGACGAGCGTGCGGCCAGTGAAGTGAGGCTTGCCGCGGTGCGGGCGGAGCTCGATCAGCTTCTCGCCAACGAGCGCGCCGAGCACGCTCGCGCGCTCGATCAGGCCGAGCAGCGCCGCCGGGCCGAGGTGGATGAGCTCCGCCGCGAGCGCGACGGGGCTCTGGTGAGCGCGCGCGAGCAGGTCGAGCGGGAAACACAAGACGCGCTCAGCGCCCAGTCGGCTCAGCTGTGGCAGGACCACGAAGCGAAGGTCCTGGCGCTGCAGCGTGCCCATGCGCAAGAGATCGACCGGGTCCGAGACGAAGCCGCGGACGCAACGCGCGCGGCGATCGACGAGCAGCACGCGCGTCATTCCGAGGAGCTCAAAGCGCTGGGCGACGATCGTGACGCGCGCCTGGCCGCGCTCGAGAACCGCGCCCAGCGCGACCTTGCGGAGGCTCGTGAGGCCCTGGCCAAGGCTCAAGAGGAGCTCGATTCCGCGCGCAGCGAATTCCAGTCCTTGATCGATCGCAGGCGCGCCGAAGAGGCGGCGAGCCAGGGGCGCGTCGCGGAGCTCGAGCAGCGCCTCATGGAGCTTCAGGGCGCTCGCGATGCGCTCGATCACGGGCTCGCCGCTGCAAACGATCGAGCGGAGGCGCTGCAGAAGGAGCTCGAGGCGCTGCGTCGCGAGCTCGCCGACGCCAAAGAGCGACTCGCCGCAGAGATTACGCGCGGCGACCATACGCGGGCCAAATGGGACGCGGACCGACAGTCGTTGGACCGCGCGAAGGACGCCCTGGCGCTCGCCCTCGCACAGATCGAGGAAACCGAGGCCCGACCTCTCACCTGAAGCGAACGACGTGCGTCCGTCCCGACGGCTCGAGGTGGTATCGTGAGCCACTGATCCGGAGCCGCTGAGTCTCCACATGTCCATTCGCGTTCTCGTCGTCGATGACAGCCCCACCATCCGACGGGTCGTCGGCGCCGTCCTGGAGCGACACGGCTTCGAAGCGGTCCACGCCGCGGACGGCCAGGCCGCGCTCGACCGCCTCTTGCTCTCGACCGGTGGCGCCGACGGCGACGCCGACGCACCGCCCGAGGAGAAGATCGACGTCGTCCTCCTGGACTTCGTTATGCCACGAATGAACGGCTTTCAGCTCTGCCGGGCGATGCGCCAGAACGACCAACTCCGGGCGATGCCCGTCATCCTGATGAGCGCCAAATCGGATCACATCCGTGACCACTTCGTGCAGCAGACCGGAGCGATCGACGCCATCACCAAGCCGTTCGACGCCCGGGCGTTGATCGCCGTCGTCGAGAACGCGGTCCGGCGCGCCGCGCAATGGCGCGCTCGTACCGAAACGCTCGAAACCGTCGAGCTCGAAGAAGTCGACAAGACCGACCCGACCGAGACCGCGATACCCGATCGGGGGTCGCGCATCGGCCTGTCGGGAGACCTGGCCATCGTGCCAATCGGGGCGGTGCTCCAGCTCCTGCAACTGGAAGTGCAGAGCGGCGTTCTCATCGTGACCGATGGAAAGATCGAGGTGACGATCGCGATGCGTCGTGGACTCATCGACCTCGTGCAGGCAAGGGGCGCGGGCGCGGAATTTCGCCTGGGCCGATACTTCGTGGAGCTCGGCCTGGTGACTCCGGTGGACATCGATACGACGCTGCGCGCGGTCTCGGCCAAGGCGGACGCGTCATCCTCGAGTCGAAAGCTGCTCGGCGATCTACTCGTCGATTCCGGCCGCGTGACCCCCGCCCAGCTCCGCGACGCGCTCGCGCGCCAGTCGAGCGAGCTCGTTTACGACGTGTTGCGGTGGGCTACGGGCCGATTCGAGTTTCGAAAGGAGCCCGCGCCCGCGCTCGCCGAGACTGCGGTGCTGGGCCTTCCCGTGGCGTCCGTCGTCATGGAAGGATTCCGGCGGGTCGACGAGTGGCGTCAGATCGAGTCGGGCCTCGGCAGCTTCGACGCCGCTCTTCTCGCAGACATCGGGGCCGTGGACGCCGTCGGCCTCGAGCGCCTCGCCGCGGCCGAACGGAAGCTTCTCGAGATGGTGGACGGCGAAAGAACCGTTCGCGAAATCATCGAGCACTGCCACATGTCCAGCTTCGACGCGTGCAAGATTCTCTTTCAGCTGCTCGAGTCGCGGCTGGTGCGCCGCCGTCCGGCATAGGTCCCCGGGGAGGGCCTCGCCGCGGCGTGGGTACCGAGATCGTTGCCATGGCAGCCATGGCAATGATCTCCCGTTGGCACCGCCGCCGGCTCTTGCTCCTGCGGGAGCTCGAGGCGAGGGCGCGCTTAATCTAGAGGGCGCTCCCCTCGACACGAATTGCTCGACAGCCCGGCGAGAGCGCGAGACCGGAGCCGACCGGCGCCAAAAAAACGCTCACCGCCCGGCTTCCACCTCGCTCGTGCCGGGAACGATGACCGTATCCGGCGCGTCGAGGCCGTCGCCGAGGAACGTCCGCCATTGCAAGGCGTACCGGCCCCGCAGCAGCATCGGCAACGCCAGGCGATTGCCAGGCGCGATCCACGCGACCTCGACGCCGTCGAGCCAGACGACGCGGAGCTCGTCGCTGGCGTTGATCAGGAGCAGGCCGGAGTCCGGAGGCGGCGGCTGCGCGTCGCGCGAAGCGGGCGTTGGAACATCGACAGGTGCCGTCCGAAACGCCGCCAGCTCGGCCCGAGAGACGAGCAAGTCGGCGGGGCTGAAGGGAGGCGGCGAGGTCACGAACGCGAGCGAGGCAGGCGGAACGTTGAGGGAGCCCGATGGGAACTCGAGGCGTCGCGCGATGGATGTCACGTCGAAGGTCAACGTCCCGCCGGTGGCCCACCGAAGCTCCGCGTGGACGGGCACCTCGTCGACGGCGCAGACGGAGCTGGCCGGCGACGCGCTCATCAGCTCGAGAAGCAACCGACAAACGAGGGTTCCGCCCTCGCCGGCCTCACGGAGCGTCGCGAGCTCGAACACGGCCTTCGCAGCACGCGTGGACAAGTCGACGCGCCGCGTTCGCATGTTGAGCCGCCGCCCGGTCTCTTCCGACGCCTGCACGTCTGCCAGGGACTGTGGGGCCACGTCGAGCCTTCTCTCGCCGAGCAGCGCTCGGGCCGATCCCGCCTCGGCAATCCGGTACGTGGCTTCGCCCGGCCAGAGCAGGAGATGGCCGTATCGATCGATGCGCGCTCGGAGCTCGGTTCCCGGGGGAACGACGAAGCCGCCCGAAAACACGAAGCGGGCTCTCGCGCTTCCCGCCTCGATCGCCATCCGGGCCTCCGTCTTGCGCCGTACCGAGTCGATCGCGCTCGCATTGACCTCCGCCGCCTTCGGCGGACCGGGGCCCTCTCCGGTCCGGACGACGGCCTGCAGGGCGTAGCCGCCCGTCTCGCGCACGTCCTTACTTCCGGGCTCGTGGACGCCTTCGCCAGGGACGTCCGGCTCGACCTTTCGATCGGCGAGGAGCGGCTCCGGCGGCCTTCCCGCGTCAGGCGCCGACAGACCTCCGGCGCTGGTGACCTGCGGCATCGAAGCCAGCGGCGCCGGCTCGGCTCGCGCTTGCGGACTCGTCGCAGCGTCCGGAGGATCGAACGGCGCAGCCCTGCAGGCGCAAAGAGGGACAGCGCAAGCGAAAGCGGCGAGCCTGAGCGCCTGGTCCATGCGGCGGAGCGGACGGGGTGCGATCCGGGTCGGAAACCGGAGCGGCCTCGAAGGGGCGGCAAACAGGTCGACGATACCGGCTATGCTAGTCAACTTCTCGACGAATGCCGCAGCGGGACCATTACGAGGTCCTCGGAGTCCAGCGCCACGCCACACCCGAGGAAATCAAGAGCGCGTTCAAGAGACTTGCCGCGCAATGCCACCCCGATCGTCACCCGCACGACCCCACGGCGCACGAACGCTTCAAAGAGATCAACCTCGCGTACCAGGTGCTTTCGGACGAAGGGCGCCGGTCGATGTACGACCGCTTCGGACATCGAGCGGAGGAGCCAGGCTCTCCCTTCGGCGCGGGGGGACCTTTCGCGGGAGGAACCGTCGACATCAGCGACATCGCGTTCGACGGGATTCTCGGCGACCTGCTCGGCGTCTTCGGCGTCGGGCGCGGGGACAAGGGCGACATCAAGCGGCAGATCGAGCTCTCCTTCGAGGAAGCGGCGTTCGGTTGCGAGAAATCGGTGGAGTACGATCGCGTCGTCGCCTGCGACGGCTGCGGAGGCAGTGGCGCGGCCGCGGGGACGTCGCCCGATCCCTGCCCGGGCTGTCACGGACGCGGTCGCGTGCGCTTGCAGCAAGGCCTGCTGCCCATCGCGGTCGAACGAACGTGTCCAAGGTGCCGGGGGTCCGGTCGAAACATCCGCCACGCTTGTACCAAGTGCCGCGGCAGCGGGCTGATCACGGCGAAGGAGACTTGTCGCCTCACAATCCCGGCGGGCGTCGAGTCCGGCTCGAGCCGCGTGATCGATGGCGCGGGCAACAGACCGCGGCCGGACCGCGCGTCGGGCGATCTCGAAATCGTCGTGCAGGTTCGAGCGCACGCATTTTTCCGGCGCGACGGAGACGATGTCGTCTGCTCGGTCCCGATCGCGTTCACCAAGGCCGCGCTCGGAGGGGAGGTCGAGGTCCCCACGCTGGAAGGCAAGGGACGGCTTCGAGTCCCCGCAGGGACCCAGCCTGGAACCGTGCTTCGGATCAAGGGAAGAGGGATTGCGCGTCGCGGAGGCATCGGGCGAGGCGATCAGCGCGTCGAGATCGCTATCGCGGTACCGACGCAGTTGAGCGATGGCCAGCGGGAGCTCCTCGAACGGCTCGCCGCCGCCTCGGGAGACGACGTCCGGCCGGAGCCGCGGTCTTTCGTCGATCGGCTTCGCGAGCTCTTCGACTGAGCTCGCCTGCGCGCGCTCTCTCGACGCAAGTCACCCGCGCAACATGGCGTAAAGCGCCGCTTCGTCGATCACTTTCGTTCCGTATTTTCTCGCCTGGTCGAGCTTGCTCTTTCCCGTCTTTTCGCCGGCCACGAGATACGACGTCGTCTTCTTGACCGTGTCGTGCACCTCACCGCCGGCCGCGCGCACGTCGTCGTGGACGTCTTCGCGTCTTCTGGACAGAACGCCGCTGACACAGAAGCTCATGCCCCGGAGCGGGCCTTCCGGCGCGACCTGAGGCAGCGGCTGCGGGCGTCCCACCCCCAGATCGCGCAGCTTGCCGAGGAGCTGCCGCTGCTGGGGGTCCGCGAGAAACGCCGCGACACTGTCCACCATTTTCGGTCCGAAGCCCCGGATCGACGCGACGTGCTCGCGCACTTGCTCGGGGGTCCACGAGAGCATGCTCTCGAGCGTCTGCGCTTCCTCCGCGAGCTGCCGCGCGGCGACCTGCCCGATCTGTGGAATACCCAGGCCGCACAGCAGGCGATCGAGGGTCCGCGCCTTCGATCGCTCGATCGAGGCGTAGACATTGCTCGCGCTCTTCTCGCCCATGCGCTCGAGGTCTGCGATGCGCTCGGGCGTGAGCTCGTACAGATCGGCCACGTCGCGGACTTCTGCTCGAGCCACCAGCTGGTCGACCAGAGCCGTTCCGAGATGATCGATATCCATGGCGAAGCGGCGCGCGAAATAGAAGATGCGCTGCTTCACTTGCTCGGAGCACGCGCGATTCGGGCAGCGCGTGGCCGCGCCCAGACCCAGCTCCGGCTTCTCCGGATCCCGCAGGTCTCGGACGACCGGCGTGCCGCAGGCGGGGCACCTGTCGGGCATGACGAATCGCACCTCGTCTCCCGTGCGCGCCGCGACATCGACCCGCACGACCTGGGGAATGACCTCGCCGGCCTTCTGAATGAAGACCCAGTCGCCGATCCGAACGTCGAGCTCGTGGATGAGGTCCGCGTTGTGCAGCGTCGCCCGCGCGACCGTGGTCCCGGCCAGCTCCACGGGTTCGAGCACGGCCACGGGCGTCAGCGTCCCGGTACGGCCGACTTGAACACTGATGGTGTCGAGCCTCGTGCGCGCTTGCTCGGGCTGGAATTTGTAGGCGATCGCCCACTTCGGAAATTTCGAGGTCATGCCCAGCATCCGCTGGTGCCGGTACGCGTCCACCTTGATGACGGCGCCGTCGGTCTCGAACGGATAGGTCTCGCGCGCCCGATCGATCTTCGCGATCTCGCGCTCTACGTGGCTCCACGGAGCGGTCGCATGTCGCCGGTGCGTCGGCAACCCTTGAAGCTCGAGCCATCCGAGCGTTTCGTGCTGCGTGGCATGGAGCGAAGGGCCTTCGACGAGCTGATAGAAGATCGCGCGCAGCGGGCGGTCGGCCACTTCGCGCGGATCGAGCATTCGCACCGCGCCCGCGGCGGCGTTACGGGGGTTGGCGAACGGCTCGAGCCCCGCCGCTTCTCGCTCCACGTTCAGGGCCTCGAGATCGGCTCGATAGATCACGACCTCTCCGCGCAGGGTGAGTCTTCCCGGGTGGGCGATTCGAAGCGGGACGCTGCGGATGGTCCGGACGTTCGGGGTGATGTCCTCGCCGGCCTCGCCGTCACCTCGGGTGCTCGCTTGCACCAGACGACCGCCGTCGTAAATCACCTCCACGCTCGCGCCGTCCAGTTTCGGCTCGACGCAGAACCGGGGCTCTTCGCGATCCGGCAATCCCTCGACGACGCGCCGGTGAAATTCGCCAAGCTCCTCCGCGGTGTAGGCATTGTCCAGAGACAGCATCCGCGTCTCGTGCCGGACCTGAACGGCCTGCGCACGAGCTTGTCCGCCCACGCGTTGCGAGGGAGAGTCGGGGGTCACGAGCTCCGGATGCTTCTCTTCGAGTGCGCGCAGCTCGCGGAGCAGTCGGTCGAAGTCCGCGTCCGTGAGCACGGCGTCGTCGAGGACGTAGTAACGATAATTGTGCGCGTCGATCTCGCGGACGAGCTCCGCGTGGCGCTCGGCAGGCGTCATTGCCAGCCGAGTTATAGGCGGCTCCTCGCCGGCCGGCGATTCAGCTTCGGGCCTGGCCAGGCGGACGACCGGCCATTATAGGGAGGGAAGTCTCCCATGCCGCCGCGCTCCGAACCGACCGCCCGCCCCGGCGCCGTGATCGCGCAGATCGCATTCGTCGTCATCGCCGCGCTGTTCGTCTACGGTTTCGTGGCCGTCGGCAAAGAAGGCGAGACGCGACGCGTTTGCAGCACCCCGTGCTTCCTGCATCCCGACTACATGGCGGCCGACCGCCGGGCACCCGACTTTTCGCTCAGGGACCTGCACGGGGCCACGGTGACGCTCGACGCCCTGCGCGGGAAAGTCGTCGTTCTCAATTTCTGGACGAAGACGTGTGGACCATGCCTCGAAGAGATGCCCGAGCTCGCCGAGCTGACCAAGATCGTGCATGACCGGTCCGACGTCGTAGTGCTCGCCGTCTCGGTCGATCAGGGACCGGACGAGGTGAAAGACACGCTTCAGACGGTGCTCCGCGGGGAGCCTCCCTTTCGGGTCGCGTTCGATCCCGACTCCGAGGTGGTTGCCGGCAAATACGGGACCCGCTTATTTCCGGAGACATGGTTCATCGACAAGCGAGGGGTCATCCGAGCTCGTTTCGACGGCGCGCGCGAGTGGACGAACCCGCTCGTCGTCAACTACATCGACGCGCTTCGCGCAGGGGACTATTGCAACGCCAAGATCGACGGCAAGAGCCTGGCGGGGCAGGCGGCTGCAATCTGCAACGAAATGACCGGCACCTGAGCAACCAGAGCGGCGGGGACCGGAGCCGTTCACAGCTCCGGAGCTCGCGCCTCGAGCGCCATCGCCCTGCGCGCCCTTTGAAGCTCGTCGTTGGACCCGTACGGTTGCGGCGAATCGGCGGTGGCGCGCAGGTACTCCGTGAAGTCGACGATGTCCCAGCCGCGTCGGTCCGGGCGGTCGGGCTGCCATCGGTGGGCCTCGAGGCGACGCAGCAGCCGACTGAACGCGCGTATGGACGGCCAGTGCATGTCGTGGAGGAGCACGACGCCTCCCTGCTTGAACGTCAGCTGGTCCTCGATGCAGCGGGCCGTCTCCTCGGGATCCGAACGACGGATGTCGTCCACGTCGATGTTCCAGAGCAAGAGCTCCAGGTGCCGGTCGCGCAGCGCATTCTCGAGCCAGCGATCCAGCGCGCCGTACGGCGGGCGGAAGAGCCACGGCCGCACCCCGATGGCGCCCTCGATGGCGGCGGCGGCGTCGTCGATCTCGGCCAGGGCCGCTGCGTGCGAGAGGCCCGTGAGGCGCCGGTGATCGTAGGTGTGGTTTCCCACGTAATGCCCGGCAGCCGCAATTCGCCGCGCCCATCGACGTGACTCGACCGCCCGGCGGGTGCTCCCGATCAGGTACTCGCCTATGAAGAAGAACGCCGCGCGGATCCGGTGCTCGTCGAGGATGCGCAGCAGCGTCGGCGCGGTGTCCGGCGACGGACCATCGTCGAACGTGAACGTCACGAGACGCCGGCCGTCCCGCGGTCTGTGGAACGGTCCCTCTGCGAGCAACCACGCTCGATCGGTTTCGTCCTCGGGATTCAGCTCGGGCGCCGGGGAAGAGGGATCGGGAATCTTGGCCAGGTCCACCGTCCGGGGAAGCACCTCGAGCGGAGGGGGCCTCGGGCTCGCGCTCGCGGACTCCTGGACCCGGGGAAGACCACCTGGGAGGCTCGGCTCGCTCGCAACGGCCAGACGCGCGCGCGGCCGGAGCAGGCCGATCCAGGTGCCGACCGCCAGGGCGACGACGGGCACGAGGGCACGTGAAAGCCTCGACATCGATGTCCTCGGATCGTAAGGGCTCCTGACCAGCCCGGGCCAAGTTGGCAGCGACGACGGCGGCGTCAGGTCGGCAGGTGGCGTGAGGCCGACGGCGGCGTCAGGTCGGCGACGCCCTTCAATCCGTACCCGGATGCCGAGCGCGCTCGGGCCAGCTCATGACCCACCACGGATCGGCCGCCCACCGCGCCGAAAATGCGTCGCGGATCACGAGCTCCGCCGGCCTGCCGCGGGGAGAAAAGCCCCACGGAGGCTCCTGGCTCGTGTCGTCGGGGTCGGAGTACAGACGCCAGACGAAGAACCCGGCGAAATCCGGCTCATCGAGCAGTGGGGCCAGGAGCGTGCGGTACGCCGCGGCCTGGGCTTCCTCGTCCACCGGAGTGCGCGTCGTTTCGTCCGGCCATTCCCACGGCCTGTACGCGGGATCCGGCCGCGCCGTATAGCCGACCTCGGTGAACAGCACCGGCTTGCCCCAGAGCTCGGCCAGAGCATGGATACGGTCGCGGATTTTGGAGGCGGCCGTGCGCTGAGCGCTCACGGGCGCCCCCCGCTGCTCCGCGAGTGGAAAGAACGCATTGAGGCCGATGACGTCGAGATCGCCCAAGATGACGGTCTGCTCGACGTCGTCCCAGTTCGCGCAGTAGGTGAGAAGGCCGTGATAGAGGCGACGCACCTCGCCCACGATGCGCGCGAAGCTCGGGGCGCGCGCGGTGGTCACCCACGATCGCAGCTCGACCCCGACGGAGAAGATCTCGGCGTGCGTTCTCTCCGCGATCTCGGCCCAGGAGCGAACGAAGCGCCCGTAGCTTTCGGCCCAGCGAGACCACCCGGCGTCCGTCTTGGGATCGATGTCCCCGCGCCACTCGCCCGTTTCCACCCACAATGGGGGGACGAGCATCACGTGCAGGCCCCGCGCATGGGCCATCTCGACCGCGCGGGCGACGTCGCGTCGGTTCCGCGCGAACGGCGCTTCGAAGGTGAGGTCGACGCCGCCCCCGGTGAGATCTGCCACGCGACCGAACGGAGTGAGAGATACCCACGTGGCGCCCATCGCGCGCGCTTCGAGCAGCGTGCGATCGTACGCGGGCGAGCCGTATCCCACGAGCGGGTGGTACGCATTCTCGATCGGGCCGATCGTGACGCCCCGCACGCCTCCGATCTCGGCGCGCTTCCAAGCGTCGGCGCCCGGCGCCGTGGCGGCGAGCTGCGCGGCGATCGAAAGCGCGAACGGAGCGAGCGAAGTCAAACGTCCCCTTCGAGCAGCTCGTCGGTCAGCGCGAACAGATCGGCGACGATGCCGTCCGCACCCGCTTCGAGCAGGCGTTGTGCGGAATACGAATGCGTGACCGCCACGCACCGCAGCCCGGCGCCCTTCGCCGAGACGACCCCGCCCATCGAATCCTCCACAGCGATCGTGGGCCCATCGTGACCGAGCTTTCGCAACGTTTCGCAGGCGAGGCGAAACGGCGCGGGGTCCGGCTTCGACGCCGTCGAGGCTTCGGCATCGACGATGAAATCGACCTGGTCTCGAACCTCCATGCGCTCGAGCGCAAAGGCGATCTCACGCTCGAGGGCCCCCGAGACGATCGCGACCGGTCCCCGCAGACGACGTCGACGAATCAGCTCCGGCGCACCGGGGAAGACACGGAATGCGTCTTCGAATCGCGCCATGAACCGGGGGCTTTTCGCGGCCACGAGAGCCAACACCTCCTGTCGATGGATTGCCCGGCCGCCTCGCTCGAAGACCTGCCGGAAGACCCCGGCGTCGTCGAGGCTGAGATAGTGCTCCTCGTACTCCGACGGCGAGATGCAAAGGCCGAACGAGGAAAGCACGTCGTTGAACGCTGCCAGGTGCACCGGCTCGCTGTCCACGAGAACGCCGTCGAAGTCCAGGAGCGTGGCCACCCTCATCGTCAGGCCCCGCGGAGCACGATCCGAGTCACCTCCGGCGCGGCACCTACACGGGCGGGCGGCCCCACCGTGCCGAAGCCCCGGCTGACGTAAAGGGTCGTGCCTCTCACTCGATACGAGCCCGCGACGTACTCGAAGATTGGATTGAGCACGGACCCCGGATTGATCTGTCCGCCGTGCGTGTGTCCGCTGAGCTGAAGGGCGACCCTTCCGGCCCAGCGATCGACCGTCACGGGTTGGTGCGACAGCAGGACTCGCGGCAGATCGGCCGCCACGGTCGACATTGCCCTCTCGAGCTGGGGCCCCTTCCGCCCGTACCAGCGAGACGCGAGGTCGTCGACCCCGAGAACGGCGAACCCGCCGCCGTCAGGGCCTCGAATGACCCGACCCTCGTCGACCAGCAAGTCGATGCCGGCGCTCTTCATCACGCGCTCGACCGACTGCGCGCCGGCGTAGTAATCGTGATTGCCGAGGCATCCGACGATCCCATCACGCGGCTCGAGGGCGCAGAGCTTCCGCGCCACGAGCGGCGCGAATCGGATGTCGTCATCGACCAGATCCCCCGTGACGGCGACGAGATCCGGCCGCGCGCTGCGGACGAGCGCGAGACCCGCGTCGAGGTGGCCCTCGTCGACGAAAACCCCGGCATGAATGTCGCTCACGTGCGCGATGACGTATCCCTCCAGGGCCCGCGGGAGCCCCGGAATGGCGACGGACACCTCGGTCAGTTGAAACTCGTGCCGTCCTCGCACGATGCCCCAGCCGAGCATCGTTCCGGTCGCTCCGAACAAGGCCACCCCTCCGCCCGCCTCGAGCACCTGTCGCCGCCCGGGCGCGACCGGACCGGGCGACGAGCGCTCGACCCTGCGCCCCAGCCACCACGAGATCGCCATGAGAAGCCCGAGCGGGAGCGACGCGATGGCCAGCGTGACGGCGACGGTCGAGAGGACCGTGTGCACGGCAGCGGCAACGCGCGTATGGGTCTCGATCGCGACGAATCGCGCAATCATCCGGGCGAAAACGAGGGCCACCAGTGCCACGACGACTCTCCTCGGTCGTCGTGACGCCGCAGGGAAATTGCGCACGGCCCACGCGTACACGAACAGCGACGGCAGGACGCTCAGAAGAGTCGACCAGAGGAACGGCATCGAACGTCGAACCGCGCTCAGCGTCCTTCTAGCACGCCGCTCACGACCCGCTCGATGCCTCCGTAGTCTCGGCGGCACGTGACTTCCGCGAAGCTATGGCGGCGTAGCAGCGCCGCCACGGCGTCGGCCTCGCCCGCTCCCACTTCGAGGGCCAGCACGCCCCCGGCCGCAAGATGCGCGGATGCGCCCTCGACGATGCGGCGCACGACGGCAAGTCCGTCTTCCCCGCCGTCGAGGGCGCCCCGCGGCTCGTGATCCTTCACGTCAGCCGGCAGGGCGCCGATCTCGCCCGTCGGCACGTAGGGGGGATTCGCCGTGACCAGGTCGAAACGCCACGTGGGATCGACGGCTGCGAAGAGGTCCCCAGGGCGCAGCGCAACGTTGTAGGCGCCGAGTCGGCGCGCATTGTCTCGTGCCACGTCGAGCGCGTCGAGGTGTGCGTCCGTCGCCACGACACGGGACGTTGGACGCTCCCGGGCGAGGGTGATCGCGACGCACCCGCTCCCCGTGCACAGGTCGAGCGCGCGCATGGCCATCGACACGTGTCGCGTTCGATCCATCGCGACGTCGACCAGGACCTCCGTATCGGGACGCGGAACGAGGACGCGGCGATCGACACGAAAGGTCCGCCCGTAGAACTCGCGTTGGCCGACGAGATAGGCGACCGGCTCATGCGTGCGCCGGCGCCGGACGAGCTCCCTGAAGCGGGTGAGCTCGGCGGCGTCGAGCGGCCGCTTCGAGTCCACCACGAGCTGGACGCGCGTCGTCGAGAGGGCGTGCGCCAGGAGCAGCTCGGCGTCGAGTCGCGCCGTCGGCAATCCGCGGGCTCGAAAGTCCTCCGCGGCCCAGCGAAGGACGTCGTCGATGGTCCAGACGTGCGAATGTGCAGCGGCCGAAGACACGGAGCCCGGGTGCCTTGTAGCTCGCGCGGCGCCCGCTTTCACCCGACCTGTGCGCGCGCGCGCGCGACCACCTCTTCGACCTCGGCTCGGATGGAATCACGGCGGGCAGCGCTCGTGGCCTCGAATCGCATCACCAGCACGGGTCCCGTGTTCGAGGCTCGCACAAGCCCCCAGGCGGGATCGGCCGCCGTTCCGAACGAGATCCTCGCCCCATCGATGTCGATGACGGGCTTGCCGATCGCGCGATAGTGGGAACGCACGACCGCCACGACGTCGAATTTGACGGCATCCGGGCAGGCGACCCGAAGCTCCGGAGTTGCAAATGTCGCGGGAACATCGGCCAGCATGTCGGACAGTGTCCTCGTGTCGTACGACATGATCTCCAGCAGCCGGAGCGAGGCATAGATGGCGTCGTCGTATCCGTAGTAGCGGTCTGCGAAGAACAGGTGGCCGCTCATCTCGCCGGCCAGGAGCGCTCCCTCCTCCTTCATCTTCGTCTTGATCAGCGAGTGTCCCGTCTTCCACAGGATCGGGCGACCGCCGTGTCTCGCAATGTCGTCGAAGAGCGTCTGCGAGCACTTCACTTCGCCGAGGATCGCTGAGCCGGGCCGCTGCGCCAGCAAGGCACGGGAGAAGAGGATCATCAGCTTGTCACCCCAAACGATGGAGCCGTCGGCGTCGACCGCGCCGAGACGATCGGCGTCACCGTCGTACGCGAGGCCGAGGCGCGCCCCCGACTCGATCACGCGCTTCACCAGGGCGCGCATGTTCTCGGGAACCGTCGGATCCGGATGATGGTTGGGGAAGCGACCATCCATCTCGCAGTACAGCGGATCGGGCGAAAGGTTGAGCTTCTTCATGCATGCGAGGGCAACCGGGCCGCCCGCGCCGTTGCCCGCGTCGACCACGAACTTGAGGTCGGTGCGACCGAGACGAACGCCGTCCGTCACCATGTCGACGTAGCGATCTGCGAAGTCGACGTGCTCCACCGATCCTCGGGTGCGTGGGTCCGAGAATCGATCCGCCTCGATGAGAGCGCGCAGATCCTGGATGTCCTGACCAAAAAAGCTGGCCTTCCCGCACATCATCTTGAAGCCGTTCTCGTCCGCGGGGTTGTGGCTGCCGGTGATCATCACTCCCCCATCGGTCGAGAGGGAATGCACCGACCCGTAGAGCATCGGAGTCGGGCCGACACCGATGTCGACGACGTGCGCCCCCCCTCTCGTCAATCCGTCGACCAGTGCCGAATACAGTCGGTCGCTCGAGAGGCGGCAATCACGTCCGACCGCGACGCGCAGCGCCCGCGCGTCCGCCCCGAGGACGGAGGCGAAACCCCGCCCGATGCCGCGCGCCACCTCGTCCGTCAGCTCGCGGTCGGCGACACCGCGAATGTCGTATTCGCGAAATGCATTTTTCGGAACCTTCATCGATGCCAATGACTGTCTCGCACGTCTGGCAGGCGCCGCAAGACCTACCTGCTTCGTCGCCGCGCGCTCGCACACGGCTCGGGCCGCGCGACGCCGCTCTGCTATACGTGCGCAGCTGCCGTGGATTCCCTTCCTCCGCCGCCCGTCCTCGCACCTCCGCCGGCCCCCGCGGGCCGCGACGCGGCTCCGGCGCCCGAAGGCCGGACAGCCTATGTCTACGCCCCTGGTGACATCTACCCGAGGACGGCCGAAGAACGGAGGCTGTGCGGCGAAGCCAGCACGCCGGATTGGGCTTACCTCACCGGCCTGGTCGGGCTCGACGCGGGCGCCATCGCGATCGCGAGTCTCGGTGCCCTCAGCAACTCCACCTCCTTGCCGGCGCGCTTCGTGGGTCCCGTCGCCATCGGCATCACGTGGGGAGCGACGGTGGGCGGCGCCTGGCTCGCCGTTCCGAAGTGCTCGCCGGAGTGGGTCGGCGAGGCGCCCCGCGAGGGCACGATGCGCTCGACCTGGCCTGTCGCCCTGTCGCTCGCTCTGCTTGCCGGCGCGACCGCGCCGGTCATCAATGCGATCGTTTCGGGCTACGACACGTCGAGCCCGTGGTCGACGTTCGAGCGTGAGATGCACATCGTCGCCGCAGGACTCGCGGGTTTCGGCGGAGCATTCATCCCTTACCTGTTGCCTCCGCGGACCTGGGCCGCTGCCCGGGAGCTCGATCGCATCCGGTTCGGAACCGACGGCCGGGGCACCTATTTCATCGGGTACTTCGGGGAGCTCTAGGTTCCGAGCCAAGCGGCCTGTCGAGCCAAGCGGCCTGCCGAGCTAAACCGCCTTCAGGAAGCGCGCCAGGATCTTCTTTTCTCCCCAACCCGGGAAATACGCCACCACGGCAGGCTCGCCGACGCTGACGAGGCGGACCACCTCGCCTTCTCCGAAGCGATCGTGACGGACGCGGGCTCCGCGACGAAGCGCCATCTCCGTCACGTCCTCGGTCCGATCGTCGAAGAAATCGCGGTCCACGTAACGCTGCCGCGGCTCGGGCGTCGTGGTCGGTTCCGCTTGAGGGTGTCGCCACCGCGCAGGGCCTGGCGTGCTTGCGCGCTCCTCGCCCGGGGCGCGAGCGCTACGCTCCGCCGCCCGATCGCGATCGACGTATCGGTCGAACCGGGGCTCGGCGTTCATGGCACTGGTATTCCGATGTTGGGCAACCCCCTTCGGCAGCTCACCGAGAAACCGGCTCGGCCGATTCCATCGCGTCGTTCCGAAGATCTGTCGCATCTGCGTGTGTGTCATCGTCAGGTGACGTCGCGCGCGCGTAATTGCAACGTACGCAAGCCGACGTTCTTCCTCGAGCTCGTCGCGCTCGCCCGGATCGACTCCCTTGTACGGGAACATCTCCTCTTCCATGCCCGTCAAGAAGACGCGCTCGAACTCGAGGCCTTTCGCCCCGTGGACGGTCATCAGAACCACCCGACCTCCTTCCTGCAAGGCATCCACGTCGCCGACGAGCGAGACTCGCTCGAGAAAGCCGGCCACGCTGGGCCGTTCGCCCGCGGCTTCGGCCTCGTTCTCGTAGTCGTGGACCGACCCGAGGAGCTCGCGCACGTTCTCGATGCGCGCGTCGGCCTCTGCCGAGTCGTCCTCTTCGAGAGCGCGGATGTATCCCGTTTCCTCGAGCACCCGCTCGAGCTGAGCGCTCGGTGCGAGCTCGCCCCCGGCTCGCAGCGCCTCCAGAAGCTCTCGAAACGACGCCAGCTTCTTCCGGGCCGCTTGCCCGAGATCGCTTACCTCGTCGGCGCGTGAAAGGGCGTCGACCAAGGTCACGTCGTTGAGCGTCGCCCAGGTCGTGAGCCGATCGATGGTCGTCTGTCCGATGCCTCGGGCCGGAACGTTGATCACGCGGAGCAGATCTACGTCGGATCGGGGATTGGTGAGGATGCGCAAGTAGGAAAGGACGTCCTTGACCTCGGCGCGGTCGTAGAACTTGGTGCCGCCCACGATCTGATAGTCGACCTTCGCGGCCCGGAGAGCCTCTTCGAGGACACGGGACTGGGCATGGACGCGGTAGAATACGGCCATCTCGCTGAGGGCGGTCCCCTCGGTCTGCGCCCGTCGAACGCCTTCGACGACGAACGCCGCCTCGTCGCGCTCGTCGCGCGCAGCCACCACCTGCACCTGCTCGCCGGCGGCGTTGGCCGTCCACAGCTCCTTGGGCTCGCGCTCGTACGACCTCGCAATGATTCCGAGCGCAGCCGTGACGATGCGCGCCGTGGATCGGTAGTTCTGCTCGAGCTTGACGACCGCCGCGTCGGGATAGTCGCGCCGGAACCCGCGGATGTTGCGCACGTCCGCACCACGCCACCGGTAAATGCTCTGGTCGTCGTCACCGACGACGCAGAGGTTGCGGTGATCCCTCACGAGCTGTCGGAGAAATCGGTATTGCGTTGCGTTCGTGTCCTGGAACTCGTCCACGAGCGCGTAGTCGAACCGGGCGCGAATGCGATCGCCCTCGCCGGGACCGGCGTGGTCGAGGAGGCGCGCGACGAGAAGGATGAGGTCCTCGAAATCGACGGCGTTGGCCGCGCGCAATCTCTCCTCGTACACGCGGAAGAGACGCAGCGCCACGTCGTCGATGTACGAATGGGCGGCTGCCTCCTCGGGCCCGCGCCCCTCTTGCTTGTGCTTTTGAATGTGCGCGAGAACTGCGCGGGGAGGGTAGCGGCGCTCGTCGAGGTCGAGGTCCTTGAGCGCCCGAGCGACCAGCGCTTTCTGGTCGTTCGCGTCGTAAATGACGAAGTTCGGCTGAACTCCGACTGCAGCTCCGTGCGCGCGCAAAAGTCTGGCGCACGTCGCGTGGAACGTGCCCATCCAGAGGGACCGCGCGAGGTCCGGCCCGCAGAGTCGCTCGAGCCGGCTTCGCATCTCGCCGGCCGCCTTGTTGGTGAAGGTGACGGCAAGAATGCGCCACGGCGGCACACGCACGGTCGAAAGCAGGCGAGCGATTCGATAGGTGATGACGCGCGTCTTGCCGCTGCCGGCTCCGGCAAAGACGAGGAGCGGTCCCCGATCGTGAGTCACTGCTGCCGCTTGCGGCTCGTTGAGCTCCGCGTCGAACATCACCACGCAACGTAGGCGCGCGACGGCGGCGAGTCGAGACGCGACCGCGGGGGGGCCGCGAGTCGCGGCGTGACCGCGCGTGATCGGCAATCGTCGAGGCTACCGATAGTCGTCGACAGTGAAGCGCACACGACTCAAGCCTCTGGAATCCATCGCCGCGCGCAGTGCTTCAACGAGAATCTCGACGACGTCGAAGCGCGTGCTCGGCGCATAGAACTCGTCGTCCCTCACCTCGGGCAACGCGGCAAGACGCTGCTCGACGGTCTCTCGCTCGGCGGGATCGACCTCGAAATGCGTGTGCCATCCCTCCGCTTCCTCGAGCAGAATCGCCTCGCGCGCCATTCCGATCGGATTGAATGCGCAGTAGACGGTCGACAGGCAGAGCTTCCAGTCCGCCATCTCCCCAGCGGAGGTAAGCCAGGTCCCGCCGAAGGCACGGCGGATGACCTCCCCGAGATACGCCCCCGCCGCGGCTTGAACGAGCTCGGTCAGCTCGGCGCGCCCCCCGCGTTCGGCGCTGGCATCCCGGATCCACTGGTCGACGAGGCTGAGGGTGTCGGGCGAAAAGTCGAGCGTGACCCCGTACCGAGCGGCGACGAAGCGGACGCACGCGGAAGAAAGGTCGGCCACGACCTGGGGCGGGGGATCGAGCGTCTCCGGCTCGGGATCGTCCGGTAGCTCATGCCCGCCGGCCTCCTCCGTTGGTGAAGAGCCCAGCCTCTCGGCCTCCGCGCCATCGGCCGGTTCCTCCGTGACGACGGCCGGACGGGCCGCGCCGGAGACATCGTCGGTTTGTCTCGCGTCGTGCGCTGTCACATCGCGGGAAGTACGACCGAACCCGACGTCGTGCAAGGGGTCGCCCGGCGCGCACGACGCGGCCCCGGAAGAGTCGAAGGGGGCTGGCGGTCCGAAGCGGGCCGCTCTACGGTGAGCGGTCGATGCGACTCGGGATTTTCAGCGACATTCACGCCAACCTCGAGGCGCTCTCGGCCGTGCTCGAGGGGTATCGAGCGGAGAAGATCGACGTCTATTACTGCCTCGGAGACACCGTCGGATACGGCGGCTCGCCCAACGAGTGCGCCGATCTCGTGCGCGAGACCGCAAAGTCCACGATATTGGGCAATCACGACGCTGCGGTCAGCGGGCGGATGGATTATTCCTATTATTACGAGGCTGCGCGTCACGCCCTGGACGCTCACGCGGCCATGCTCTCCGAGGCGAACATGGCATGGCTCAAGGCCCTGCCGTACGAGGAGAGGCTCGACGCCTGCGGTGTCCTACTCTGCCATGGATCGCCGGTTCGCCTCGAGGAGTTCGAATACATCTTCGCGCCGGAGCAGGCGCGCGAGTGCCTCTCCATCTGGGACAAGATGGGCCACATCACGCTCATTGGCCACTCGCATCTTTGCAAAGTATTCGCGCTGACCGAGACGAGCGTGGAGGAGCTTCCCGCAATCGATTTCGACCTCGAGCCCGACAAGAGATACATCGTGAGCGTGGGGTCCGTCGGCCAGCCGCGCGATTTCGACAATCGAGCGAGCTACACTGTGTACGACACCGAGCGAAAGCGCTTCGAGTTCAAGCGGATCGAGTACGACATCGAGCTCGCAGCAGACAAAGTTCTGCGCGCCCGCCTCGAGCGAAACTTCGCCCATCGCCTCTTCATCGGTGTCTAGACGCCCGAGCGTTCCGGGCGATCGGAGCGCGGACTAGTTCATCGCGGCCCGCGTGCGACCCCCTCCGAACGTCCGTTCCCAGGCATCCCGATACGCCTCCGTCGCGACCTGCGCCGGCCCGTCGGAGGCCGTCCGTCCCGCCGCGCCTCCCGGGGGGAGCTCGCACAGCGTTTTGACGTCGTACACGTCGGCGGAGTCTGCACGAGGCGAGAGGCTGACGATCTCGCCCGAACCGACCGGCCGGCCGTGGCGGAGAGGCCGAACCTCGCCCGCTTCGAGCTTTCCCGGCCGCGCGCGCAGCACGCAGGCACCTTCGCCGTCCGTGGTCTTGCCGTGCACGAGCACAACGTCGAAAGAGTCCCCGTCTTTTTGTTGATCCGAGGACACCGCTCGTCAGAGCTTACGGTCCGCTCCTCGAGTCGTCGAGGGGAGAAAAGGGGGTCTTAATGGGGGCTTGAGGGCGCCCTCGCCGGGGCCCGCGCCTCGAGGCCCGAGCGTCGGGCCTAGGCCGAGCTCGACTTCCCCGCTAATCTTGAAAGCTGCCGCCTTTCCGGACGCCGGGCCGGCGGAGCCCAAGTCGGCAGCCATGCAGCCTCCGAGCACGACCTTCATGCCGTATCCGCAGCCGGGCGAGGTGCTCGACGGCAAGTACCGGATCGAGCGGCTG